>JAUYIQ010000071.1 GCA_030688205.1 Candidatus Curtissbacteria bacterium
TCCACTCGGGCGTACAAATAAGTTAATTTGCAAGGGGGAGAACCAAGCGGTGACCAGCTCTTGAAAAGTAGGTTCAGGGTGCAATTCCCTTCTCCTCCACGCTGATTAACTTATTATCTTTTAATTGTTAAAGTATATATAAAGATGTGCAGGATTGTGGATGTTAACATAGACTTCAAGATTTTTGCAAATCTGAGAGCACCGACATTTTCATATTAGTATATGTTGGGGATGTTTTGTCAAATGATAGAATAGAAATAGATATGAAAGTGAGCAAAGAAGCAAAAAAGTTCATTAAAAAATCTTCACTTAAGAAATTACTAAATTCCGGTGGCAGGGTTGGAGCAAAAAGAGATTTTTTTGAAATACTGAGAAAAGCCTCTAAGACCTCAGCATCTTAACTTCGGGTACTTGCTTCAAAATCAAGTCAAACATATAACCACCAGCTCGTCTATTGTTATATCTAAAAGCATATTCGTCAACATAAGCCTGTAAATATTTTTTGCTGACATTTCGGTAAACTCCAGTTATTCCTCTTTTTAAATGGCTCCAGATATTTTCAATATTTTGTGTATGGACATCTCCCCGTGCATACTCGCTTTTACTATGAGTGACCCAATCATGGAAATAACCATAATTAGGTAATTGTATATAGGAGCCAAATTCGTCAGTATAAACTGATGCCCTTGGCGATACATTTTCTTTAATTTGCTTGAGTAATGTCCATTTTCCAGTATTCGGAACATGCTTTAAATAAGCCTTGCCATCTCTTTGAACCATGCCCATTACAACCTCTTTGTTCGTAGAACCATGACCATAAACATTTTTCCTATTTGTAGTTTTTCCTCCAATAAACGTTTCATCTATTTCAACAATACCGTCGAGCGGTGTGCCATCTTTATCCGCCATCAAAGCTCTTATTTGTTTGAACATCCTCCACGCTGTTTTGTAGGTAACACCTAATTCCCTCTGTAGTTGTTTTGCAGAGATACCAGCTCTTGTTTGTGCCATTAGATATATTGCATAGAACCAAAGTCTTAGAGGGGTTGTGGACTTGTCGAAAATAGTGCCAGCGGTGGGGTATATGTGAGTTCCACAAAACTGACACGCATAAGCGGTTCGGCCAGTTACTTTATAATGGCTAGTGTCTTTGTTACACTTGTTACACGGTATTAGGCCGTTTGGCCAGCGAAGGGTTTTAATTTCTTCAAGGCAAGTATCATCATTCGGGAACCTTTTTAGGAACTGCGAAATGGTGAATTTATCCCCAACTGTAAATGTCTTTTGAGTGTTCATAAAGACATTATAACAAGCTATTTACTTGTTGTCAAGGGATAAGTGCCCCCAAAATGAAGCTGGGATGATATACTCGAATTGATGAAAATTATAGAAGACAAAAAAGTCTACAGTATTTCTGAGGCAAACTATTTTGCCAAACAAACTCTTGAACAAATGATTATGTGGGTAGAAGGAGAAATATCCAACTGTCGCAAAAACCCAAATTGGAATTTCTTTTATTTGGATCTTAAAGACGAAAAAGCGGTTCTTCCTTGCATTGCAGAAGACTATATGCTTGCAAGTCTCGGTGAAGATATTGTCGGCCAAAACATTATTGCTTTTGGCAATCTTTCCCTATACGAACCTTTTGGTAAATACCAGTTCAAAATCTCGAAAGTAGAAAAAGCGGGAGATGGTTTTTTGCAAAGGCAACTGGAAGAACTTATCAAAAAACTTAAAGCCGAAGGGCTTTTTGACTCAAAGCACAAAAAAGAAATTCCCAAATATCCAAAAAGAATTTGCGTAGTCACATCCGAAGGTTCCGATGCCTGGAACGATTTCAAACGTCACACAATAGAACAATTTCCAATAATCGAACTTCACACGGCAGACGTTAGAGTGCAAGGTCCAAAATCCGTGCCAAGCCTCCTGAAAGTACTACCAAAAGTAGACACACAGGGTTTTGACATTATTGTCATAACTCGTGGCGGGGGATCCATTGAAGATCTTGCAGCTTTTAACGACGAACAGGTTGCAAGATGTATTTTTAAAATGCAAACGCCCACAATCGTTGCCATTGGCCACGAAGCGAATGAATCACTTGCCGAATGGGTAAGTGACAGGCGTGCATCAACACCAACAGACGCTGCGCACATTGTAACTAGCGGTTACGGGCAAGCTTTGGATTTGCTCGAAGGTTACAAATACAAGCTTAAGACTAGTGCCAACTACTATTTTTCAAATAACTTTCAAACGCTAGACCATGTATATCTGCGACTGCAATACACAAAAAACATATTTAAAGACCTGCCCCACAAGCTAAATGCTATCAAGGAAATTCTAAGGCGCCATGAAAAACAAAAAGTAGCAGACGCAATGGAAAGAGCGGAGGCTATTTTGAAAGAGCTAGGCAAATCCGCAAAAAACTTCTCTAAAAACCAAAGTTACAGGCTGGATAATTTGTCAAAATCACTTTTTCTTCTATCGCCTCAAAATACTTTAAGGAGAGGCTATTCAATTACAACTGACAAAAACGGGACAGTTCTTAGGAGTGTCGGAAATGTTGATGTTGGTAGTACAATTGGGATAAAGTTGGCAGACGGGCGCCTTTCCTCTACTGTGAAGGCAAAGTCTAACAACTAAAGA
>JAUYIQ010000017.1 GCA_030688205.1 Candidatus Curtissbacteria bacterium
TTTCGCTTTGCGAAATGCGCCGCCTGTTTACAATTTTTAATTTTTGGTGTAGCATTAAAGTAGTTGAAAGTTAATATTACTGATACTTTAATTCTACTACTACGATATTAGTATGTCAAACATTACAAAAACACTTAGAAAGCTTAGGGAAGCCAAGGGGCTTTCGCAAGAGAAATTAGCGAGATTGGCCGATGTCGCTAATAATACAATTATCAAAATAGAAGCTGGTAAAAACCAGAATCCAACGCTTGATACCCTCAAGAAAATCACCAAAGCGTTAGACGTTTCAATTGAGGAATTATTAAAATGATAATTTTTTAAAAATATGATTTTAGATAAACTTTTCAAAAGAAAAGACAGTCAAGACAACATAACAGAAATGAGTTACCGCAGAGTTGGAATAAGCCTTGGCGCATCGTGGTCTTGGGGAGTAAGTATGATAGCAACAATAGCCTTTATGTATACTTATGGTATAGTGCCAGCCCTTGTTTGGGTTATTGGTAATATCTTGGCTATGCCGTTATTTGGCTACATGAAAGTAAAAATTAGGGGGTTTGAGAAATGGATCAATTTTATTCCTTTAATTTTATTTTCATTATTTATTGCGGCGATGGCCATCATTATGAATATGCAGGCTCTACTTATAGGATTAGGAGGTGGTCATGATGTTGCATCTTTTCATTTTATAGATAATAGTTTTAGCGTACCTTCCATTATATTTTTATCTTTAGCTATTTTATTATTTATTTATAAATATGGCTTAAGGGGAAGTGTTTTATCTGATTTAGGATATTATTCTTTGCAAATTTTTGCGGTTGTTTTGTTAGCAGTTTCTTCGCTTATAATAAGTAATTTTACGATTAACCCTAATTTACAACTCATAACAGAAGCTGGAATTAAGTGGGTATTCCCCTTAGGATTATTAGGTATTATAACCGGAGTGTTCACCGATCCTATGATGTGGCAAAGGTTTGAGCAAAAAGAAAACCAAATAAGGCTTAGTCTTTGGGGTGGTTTTTGGTTTGGATTATATATGATTTTTGTTGTACTAACTGGCTTATTTTTTAAACCAACTTTGTTTTTAGGTATTTTACTTTTGGTTGTTATTTTTGCATTAGCAGTTTCTACTATAGGAAGTGCGACTGCCGCTATGCAATATTTAACCAAAAAAATTGGTGTTGGAAAAACGACAGGATTGATTATTGCCCTTATAGCTATTATTGCTTGGCCATATCTTATGGAACTTGGTATGGCAAAAATTTGGAATATATACGCTGGCTATAGATGGAAAGTTGTAACTGGCATGATTGCGATTTCTCTTATTGGTCAATACCTAATTAGAAAAGAGAGTAAAGAAAAAATTGTTAATTTTATGAAAAAAATCAAGTTATTTTATGAACATGAATAGCGAGAATCATCTAAAATCTATTAACGGTTTTAAAAGTATATATCCTGATGAATGGATAAAATGGCAGTATGTTCAAAATATAGTTGAAAAAACTATAGAGAGCTTCGGTTTTGAAAGGATAAGTGCCCCGTCTATAGAAAGAAGGCGTTTGTATGAAGTTAAACCTCCTTGGTCGGAAGGGTTAATAAGCCAGACATTTAGTTTTTTTGATAATCAAAAAAACTATCTTACACTTATTCCGGAACAAACTCCAACGAGGGCTAGGATGGTGCAAGAATTAAAAAAAATTGAATTACCAATTCGTTGGTATGATACATCTAAACGATGGAGACAGGAAGATAAAATTAAAAAAGATAGAGCAAAAGAATTTTGGCAGACAGATATAGATATGATAGGGCGTGATTCCGTTGAGGCGGATGCCGAGATATTGGCGTGCGCCGCAAATATTTATAAAAATCTTGGATTAGGCAAAGAAGTAGAAATAAGTATTAATGACAGGAAACTCTTAGAAAATATTTTATTCTACGGGGGCGTAAAACCAGATGATTGCTATACTGCAGTTAAAATAGTGGATGATAAAGAAAAAATTAGCAAAAAAGAATTTTATAGCAGATTTGAATACATTGGTTTAACCAAAAAACAAATTGCTTTTATATACAAGATGATTTCCTTAAACGGGTCAATTATCAATTGTATACAAAAGATAAAGCAAGTTAATAAGAGTGTAGCAAAAAAATCTGATCAAATTTTAAAAAGATTCATCCAGCTTTCAGAAATTTTAAAATGGTATGGTATTTACGATATGTGTAGACTTGATTTATCAATAGCCCGAGGATCTTTTTACACGGGGATAATATTTGAGGTTTCTGATAAGAATAAAAAACTAGGTGCGTTATCAGGAGGAGGAAGATATGATTGGTTAATAAGTATGTATGGGGAAAGGAATTTGCCAGCGATAGGTTTTGGATTTGGTTATATGGGAACTATGGAAAAACTGAAAGAATGTAAACTTTTAAATTTACCATCCAAAAAACCTGGCGTATTCGTTTCTTGCGAGAACCCGAAGAAAGATTATAAAATGGCGATAAAATTAGTTAATGCTTTAAGGAAAGACGGACATGTCGCGGAAATAGATATAAGAGAAAAACCTGATAATATAAAAAAATTTAAGGTTTTTATTCTTCTTAAAAATAATTTTTGTAATAATTATATGGCTGAAATTAATATAGGACGAAAGAAAAATATAATAAAAATGGATGATTTTTATTCTTTTTCCAAAAAATTAAAAATACGACAAAATTAGAAGATTTTAGATATTTTTGTTATTTATGATATTACAAAGTATAAAAAAACAAATAAACTTGATTGTGGCGGATAATATTGACATAAAAACCACTCTATGCTATATTAGCATATTGTTCCTTAACAATCCAAAACAATCAGGAGGTAAATGCTATGAAAGAGTCTAATGTACAACCACCGTCGGGGACTAGGGACTTTCTCCCAAAAGACGTGAAAAACCGCGAATGGGCGTTGGGTCAAATCAAACAAGTGTTTGAAATTTTTGGCTTTGCGCCGATTGACACTCCCGCATTTGAACGCATTGAAACACTTACCGGTAAATATGGTGAGGAAGGCGAAAAGCTGATTTTCAAGATACTAAAGCGTGGCGAGCAAGCGGTAAGTGGAGAAGTTGATCTTGCTTTGCGTTATGACTTTACCGTTCCGCTTGTGCGCTTTTTCGCCAAGTATCAAAACCAGCTTCCTCGTCCTTTCCGTCGTTATCAAATCGGCCCCGTGTGGCGCGCCGACCGCCCTGGCAAGGGACGCTTCCGCGAGTTCTATCAATGCGATGTTGATGTTATCGGAAGTTCTTCACTCTTGGCGGACGCCGAAGTGATACTTGCTTTGACAAAAGCACTTTCTTGTCTTGGTCTACCAGGATATGTCGTGAGCCTCAACTCTCGTAAGGTGCTTGCGGGACTTCTTGAAGCATATGATATTCCCGAAAGTTCAAGACAAGACACTCTAACCACGCTTGATAAGCTCGACAAGGTCGGCGTTTCAGGTGTTGTTCAGGAGCTGGAAAATCGTGGACTGTCAGAAGCAACCATTAGCCAAATCAGCGACGACCTTTCCCAAAAAGACATGGCGAAGATAAAAAGCCGAGTAAAAACTTCGCGCATTGGGCAAGAGGGTCTTCAAGAAGTGGACGAGATAATATCTCTCGTTGCACCGCTAATGGCGGATGGAAAGATTGAATTTTCTCCATTCTTGGCGCGTGGTCTTGACTACTATACCGGTCCCATCTTTGAAATCTACTTAAAGGGGGCGACCGGCGCGATTGCTTCTGGAGGACGATATGACGATCTCGTCGGCAAGTTCGTAGGAGGGCGAGTTCCGGCATGTGGCGGATCCCTTGGCATTGACCGGATCCTTTCTACCTTGGCAGTGAAAAATCCAAATGGAGAGGACGAGTTGAAGCCGCAAGTGTTCGTTACTGTTTGGGATCGCTCCATGCGAGCTGAAGCGTTGCGAATCACAACAGAACTAAGGGATAAGGGGATCGTTGCTGAAGTTTTTCTTGAAGAAGGAAAAATAAGCAATCAGATTCGCCTTGCATCAAGTCGCAACGCCCTGTACTGTCTTTTTTATGGGCCTGATGAGCAAAAGAAAAAGGAGGTAACGATTAAGAATCTTTCTACTGGCGATCAGATCAGTGTAGACCGTGAGAAAATTGCGGAAACACTTAAAAAGCTGGTTCAAGAAAGATAGCTTAAGAGCGATAGTGGTTTTATTACTGCCGTCGCTCTTTTTTTAAAGCGGCGCGCCAACTTCGTTGGCACAAAATTCGGCGGCGGCGGAAAAAAATTGGAATCGGAAAGCGAGGGCGGGCAAAAATTCCTTCCCCCCAACCTCCTTCCTTTTTGCCCGCCCGAGCGATTGGATTTCAAAATTCGGAATTCGGATTTTCGTCAAAGAATGTTCGAACATCAATCAAAAAACACCGCCGACGAATGTAAATGAGGAGGTACTGAGCGCAGTAGCGCGAATGTGCCAGATTACCAACTTTGAACCCAAGCAAAATAAGGGTTATTGGACAATAAAAAGCTGATTTCTTAGGAAGTCAGCTTTTTGCATTATTTTTAGCTGAGCGATATAATATAATCAATATATTGAATTAAAGAATATTATATGTCTAAAATTGGAAAAAATCTTAAGAAATTAAGAGAACAAAAAAGTGTATCTCAAGGCAGGCTATCAAAGTTAGCTGATATTTCTTTGAATACGATAGCGAAATTTGAGTTTGAAGAAAGT
>JAUYIQ010000072.1 GCA_030688205.1 Candidatus Curtissbacteria bacterium
ATTTTGTTAAACAGGCGCTTCGGGGAGACCCGATTACCATTTACGGAAATGGTAAACAGACGAGGTCTTTTTGCTATATTGATGATCAAGTCGAAGGACAACTTTTGGCAATGGAAAAAGGTTCAGCCGGGGAAGTATTTAATATAGGCAACCCGGACGAGCGGACAATTTTAGATTTTGCGCAACTGATTTGTAAGCTTACAAAAAGTACGAGCGAGATAACTTTTTCAGAAGAATTGCCCCAGGATGATCCTCATCAGAGAAAACCGGATATCCAAAAGGCTAAGACTAAACTGGGCTGGGAACCGAGAGTTGATATAGAGGCAGGCCTTCTTAAGACTATTGAGTACTTCAAGCAAAATATCTCGTGAAGATATTGGTAACCGGCTGTGCGGGATTTATAAGGACCTGGTGTTTTCGAGTTCATTTGTTATTATAACTCTCAAACACCAGAACCTTGCATTTTTGCCTTTGGCAAAAACGTTGGATCAAATTCATGAGAAAAACTATTCTTGTCACGGGCGCCGCCGGATTTATTGGATCTAACCTAGTAGATCATCTACTGACTGAAGGTTATAGTGTTTGTGGAATTGATAATTTTAACAACTACTATGATCCGGCTATTAAAAGAGAAAATATTTCAGGTGCAGTTAAGTCATCAAATTATAAATTGTATGAAGGTGATATATTAGACTTAACTTTTCTTTCTCAAGTTTTCAAAAAAGAAAAATTTGAGAAAGTCATACATCTTGCAGCCAGAGCGGGTGTCCGTCCTTCTCTTTCGGATCCTTATCTTTACGGACAGGTTAATGTCTTGGGAACAGTAAACTTGCTGAATGTTTCTGTTGAAAATAATATTTCCCAGTTTATATACGGATCGTCTTCGTCCGTATATGGACAGTCAAAAAAATTACCTTTCTCAGAAGACGATATTTGTCAAAATATAGTTTCACCATATGGGGCATCTAAACGCGCTGCAGAATTTTTTGTAGAAAGCTTCCATCACAGTTTCGGACTTCATAGTACTGTGCTGCGATTTTTTACGGTATACGGTGAAAGAGGAAGGCCCGATATGGCACCTGCTCTTTTTACTCAGGCAATTATGAAAGGAGAAATCATTTCTCAGTTCGGAGACGGATCAACAAGCCGTGATTACACATACATTGATGATATAGTTCGGGGAATAACTTTGGCACTTGAGCACGATTTTGATTATGAAATAATTAATCTGGGAAACAATCATCCTGTAAAACTTGCAGATTTTATTTCAACAATCGAGCAGATAGTGGGAACCCGTGCCAAAGTCGAAAAGGGCAGAATGCAAATGGGAGATGTTGATAAAACTTGGGCAAATGTAGTAAAAGCTAATAAGCTTTTGGGCTGGAAACCTCAAGTCAAACTTGCCGACGGCCTCAGAAGATACTTTAAATGGCTACAAAAAGAAGCATAAAAGAAAAAATTTCCATTTCTGCCTTTTTTCCATGCTATAACGACGCTGGAACTATTGCCTCTATGGTAGAGCTGGCAACCTTAACGTTAAAAAAAATTGCTGATAATTTTGAAGTTATAGTTGTTGATGATGGTTCGACTGACGAATCGCGCGATATCCTCAAAGAATTAGCCGGAAAAAACAAATACTTAAAGCTTGTATTTCACAAAAAAAATCTGGGTTATGGGGGGGCTTTAATTTCCGGATTCAAATCATCGAGCCGAGATTTTGTTTTTTATACAGACGGAGATGCTCAGTATGATGTGGCTGAGTTGCCCATGTTGGTTGAAAAAGTAAATTCCAATGTCGACGTTGTCCAGGGCTATAAAATAAAAAGACATGATCCTTGGTACAGAATATTAATTGGAGATATTTATAACTTTTGTGTAAAATTACTTTTTGCAATAAAAATTCGTGATGTCGACTGCGATTTTCGACTGATAAGAAGAAGTGTTTTTGGAAAAGTAAAACTTGAACACTTGAGTGGTGTTATAACCGTAGAGATGGTTAAAAAAATTCAGGACGCCGGCTTCAGGTTTGTTGAAGTTCCTGTTTCGCATTACAATCGCAGTTGGGGAAAATCACAATTTTTTAATCTCCAACGAATTGCCCGCGTAGGAAGTGAAATTATCGATTTATGGTTTGAACTGGTTTTTCCGAAATGGCAAAGAACTCGCTTTTCAAAAAAAATGTCCTGATAACCGGTGGTCTTGGTTTTATCGGATCAAATCTCGCAATAAAATTGGTTGAGTCGGGTGCAAAGGTAACGATCCTGGATGCACTCCTTCCTGACTACGGAGGAAACAAATTTAATATATTCCCCATAAGACATAAGGTAAAAGTAAAAATTGCAGACATGAGAAACCAGGTGATAATGGACAGGATTGTGCGAAAACAGCATGTTATTTTTAATTTAGCCGGGACTCTGTCTCATATCGACAGTATGCTAAATCCCTTTGTTGATTTAGATATAAATTGCCGGGCCCAGCTTTGTCTTCTTGAGGCTTGCAGAAAATATAATCCAAGAGTTCGAATAATCTTCGCCGGAACAAGAAATCAGTACGGACGGGCTTTGTACTTACCGGTTGACGAAAAACATATTGAAGACCCTACGGATATTAATGGCATTAACTCGACAGCCGGAGAAAAATATCATTTTTTATATCATAGGATATACGGTCTTGAGGTTGTTTCACTTAGAATGACCAACACCTTCGGCCTCAGACATCAAATGAAACATCCCAAACAGGGAGTACTGAACTGGTTCATCAGGCTTTTGATGGATAATAAAACTGTTGAGCTTTTTGGGGACGGTTCCCAAATCAGAGACATAAATTATATTGATGATGTTGTTGACGCATTGATTTTGGCTGCTCAATCTAAAAGAGCGAACGGCAATGTTTATAACTTGGGAGGAATACCAATTACTCTTCTGGACTTTGTAAAAATCACAATTTCACATCTGGGTTATGGAAAATTTAAGATGATTAAATTTCCAAAAGAGCGAAAAAGTATTGAGATTGGTAATTATGTTGCTGATATCGGCAAAATTAAAAATGATTTAGGGTGGAGTCCTAAAGTTTCACCAGATGAAGGAATCGAAAGAACCTTAGAATATTATAAAAAATACCGTAAGCATTACTTTTGATGATCCCACTTATAGATCTTTCAACTGATAAGGCAACCAGGGCGAAAATGATAAAAACGCTAACGGATGTTTTGGATTCAAAAAATTATATTTTAGGCCGGAGGCTTGAATCCTTTGAAAGAAAATTTGCAAAATTTATCGGAAGCCGCTGGGCAGTAGGACTTGCCAATGGTACTGACGCTTTAAGAATGGGGCTGCGGGCGATGGGAGTAGGAGCCGGAGATCATGTACTGACAGTT
>JAUYIQ010000025.1 GCA_030688205.1 Candidatus Curtissbacteria bacterium
TTCTGGATATTGGATTTTTTGTTTTTTATCCATAATCTGAAATCTATCATCTACAAGCTTTATCTCCGTCCCCACCGGCACCTTCAACACCAGATCAACTCCTTCTGCGCCTCTTCTCCTTCGCGAAAGGCCATTTTGCCCGCGCTCGGCCTGATAATCCTTAACAAACCTGAAATTGTCCAAACCATTCAAATCGGAACTAGCCTCAAAATAGACATCGCCTCCACGGCCACCGTCTCCGCCGTCTGCACGACCATACCTTCGGCCTTTTATTTTATGGAAAGAACCTGCACCATTCCCGCCATCACCGGCGCGAACAGTTATCCTGGCAAAATCAATCATTGTAGTTTGATGTTAGATAATAGATTATAGACTATAGATTAACAAAATTGATATTGAAAGACTGGAATTTTGGTCAAAGATTTAGCAGAAACTATATTCTATATTCAATAATCCATAATCTAAAATCTATTTCCCCAGAAGCGAAAGAGGATTCAAAGCACTGCCGTTTTTTCTGATCTCTATATGCAAATGAGTTCCGGTTGACCTTCCTGTTGATCCCATTGCACCTATAACATCACCTTTTGATACTCTTTGACCGGCTGAAACGTAAATCGCACTCATGTGTGCATAAAGCGTGGTGAATCCATTACCATGATCTATGCTTACACGGTTACCGTAGCCTTGATTGTCCGGCCAGCCAGCAACAGTAACAGTCCCTGAATCTGAAGCTCGTATTGGCCCCCCTCCAAGATTGGAGATGTCAACACCGGGATGATACCAGGAAAAATATTGCGACATGCCACCGGAAGCAGGCCAAATAAACTGAGCGCTTCCTAGGCTTTCGATAGGCACATTCTGACCTGAAGCAAGGTATTGCGTCGGTAGTGGTTTCGGCTTTTCCGGAGGCGCACCATCAGGAACGATCAAAACCGTACCTGTACCTAGCTGAAAGTCATCTCCCACGTCGTTAAACGGAAAATCGAGAATTCCCTGAGCATTAGCTTGATATTTTTTGGCAACAGAATAAATAGTATCTCCACCAACAACCTTGTGCGAAACACCCGAAACAGGCAAAATCTTCAACTTCTGACCTTGCTTAATTTTAGAAGTTGACGAAAGATCATTTGCCCACAAAATAGTGCTGTCAGAAACTCCATATTCCTCAGCGATACTTGAGATTGTATCCCCTTCGGAAACTTCATAATCCACAACCTTGTCCCTTGGCTTATCGGAAATAATGGTAACCGGAGTAATCGTTGAAGAAATAATACCGGATTCTTCCGATGTTGTAGACGCACCGGCGACTAAAGGATTAACAGGTACGCCTGGGAATGAGCCGGAAACTACTGACCTGCTTGAAAACACTCCTCCACCCACCAAAACCGAAATAGCTAAAACAACAATAGATGCGTGGATAAAAACCGATGTGTTTGCTCCCCTTCGAGCCAAGAGTACATCAACGAGAAAGTCCTTGACTTTTTCGAAGTTCAATCCTGCACAACTTAAACGATAAACGATATAGGAGGTAAAAGAGCGTAGAAACTGGATGAATTCTTGGTAAATCGGATCGTGATCCATAATTTTGAGTATCTCGAAAAATTATATCAGAGAAGCGCCATTGTCATGAACGAAGTCGAGAATAACTCGACGAAGTGTGACAAGGCGACCTGCTGATATAAAATTAGATCAAATTATTTTATATCCTTAGCAAGTCCATCGAGAAATTCTTTATTAGAAGCCGTCTTACTCAACCTATCTATCAATATTTCTGTTCTCTCGTCTTGATTCAAAACCGTAAGCATTCTTCTCATCGTAACGATTTTCTTATAATCGTCTTCCGAGAAAAGTAGTTGTTCCTGTCTCGTACCAGATCTTTCTACATCAATTGAAGGGTAAATCCTACGTTCCGCAAGACGCCTGTCAAGATGCAGCTCCATGTTACCGGTACCTTTGAACTCTTCATAGATCAAATCGTCCATCCGAGAACCTGTATCGATCAAGGCTGTTCCAATAATAGTCAAACTTCCGCCACCCTCACAGTTTCTAGCAGCACCAAAAAACCTCTTTGGAGGATACAAGGCTGCAGGATCAAAACCTCCGGTCAAAGTCCTGCCTGAAGGTGGCACTGAGAGGTTATAGGCTCGTGCAAGACGGGTGATAGAGTCCAAGAGTATCACAACGTCTAGGCCACGTTCAACCAGCCTTTTAGCGCGCTCAAGCGCGATTTCGGCTACTCTCGTCTGGTCTTCTGCAGGCTCATCAAAATTCGAGGCAATGACCTCGCCTTTTACGCTCCTGGAGATATCGGTTACCTCTTCGGGCCGCTCTCCAATTAAAGCTGCCATTAAATGAACCTTCGGGAAATTCTCGGAAATTCCTTTGGCAATGTCTTTCAAAACTGTAGTTTTACCGGCCTTTGGAGGAGAAACAATCATCCCGCGCTGACCCAAACCAATTGGCGCAATCAAATCAATTACACGGGTGCAAAGCGGTGTTTTACCCGTTTCCAAAACAATCTTTTTATCAGGATAAATCGGCGTCAGATCCTCGAACTTATCACGCTTGCCCTGGTTCTCAGCATCTACTCCGTTCACCTTCACAACTTTCAAAAGCCCAAAGAATCTTTCATTTTCTTTAGGTGGCCTGCCAAGCCCTTCAACCTCGTCTCCACCCCGCAACATAAACTTGCGAATCTGTGAAGCTGAAATATAAACATCCTGATCGCTTGGCCTAAATTTTGGCCTCAAAAAGCCGTGGCCATCTCCGGCAATGTCTAAAATTCCCTTCACTTCGGCTGTAGGCACGTCACGGCCTCCGGAATATTCTTCATCAGAATAGTCTCGTCCATTGGAACTGTGGCCGCCTGAGGGACCTAAAGGTGGTATCACTGGGCTTGGACCTCCATTTTCGGAAGGTACTTGCACGGTAACTTGAGGCGCGGCTTGCGCTGTCCTCAAGTCTATAACTTTACTGACACGGGAAGACTCCGGCGCACTTTGTGCCCCTTCCTCTACCACATCTTCCGGTTTTTTATTTACACTAACTGAAACTTTTGCTGTAGGCATATTTTTTAAAATTTGAAAATTAGTATTTAGAATTTGTTTCGGATTTCGGATTTCGATATTCGGATTTAGATCTATAAGTACTTATTCACTGGGCATCAATCTTTTATGGGAATCGGTTGAAGAACATCTGTGATTGTATCTCGCCGGTTATAAAAAATCAACAGTTAGAATTATTTGATAGTATACACTCTTTTCGCGCTCAAGCTCCTCGGGGCTTTCGGCAGTCAGGCGAAAAACGTATATTTTATCTCCCCGTAAGGCGTAAACAACCTCGCTCCAGTACGGTCCGGGCATAAGCGTCTCTTCATAAACCTCAAGGGCTTCTTCTTCATCGACAGTCGTATTTTTAACCTTGACAGTAGTACGTTTCGTAAGCTCGGCACTCTGAAAATAGTTGGAAATATCTGTATTTTCCCCAAGCTCTAGAACTTTTTCAAAATCTTCCTTAGTTATTGTCTCTGCAGCGCCAAATCGAATATAACTTCGGAAAACTTTGCTGGAACTTTTAGTATCAACTAAAGTGAAAAATGTTTGGTCCTCACTTAGCTGCCAGCTTTCAGGATAGCTAAGAGTAAAATTAAATCGCTGACTTGTTGCTTCTCTCCATTGCAAATCATCGAATTTTGATCTGTAAACAAAAAATAATGCCAACATCATCACTGCAAGTAGTCCTAATAGGATATTTCTTCTAGTCATATTAAATAAATTATACCTTTAGAAGATTATCTTCCCAACTTTGTTTGTAGTACTTGTCTCCGTGCAGAAATTCTTTTAAGTTCTTCTGATCGATCATGATCACCAAAAATCCGAGATTCTCCAACAGGCTTCAAACCTACTTTGAAATCATAATCCTTCCAAATCTGCTCAAATTCTTCGTCTGTAACTGCACGAAAAGCATTAACTCTCTTAAAAGACGGTTTGTACTGAATGTCGCCATTAAATCTGTAAGTCACACCTGTCTCATTGCTCTTCTGATTCTCAAGCTCGCGAATTCTATTTCTTATCCTATGGTTTATAGATAAAATGTCATTTCCTATTACATTTGAGACTTCTCTAAAATCTCGGTCAATACCCTTTCTCAAATCGCTCAGTCTGCCAGAAGCATCTTCGCGTGTCAGGGTTCGACCTTGTGCTCGTTCTCGATTAAGTCTTTCTAACTGCTCACGAACTTGCCTCAAACCTCGTTGCCTAAGACTTTCAGCCTCCCGACTTATCCTTTTAAGATGCTCTCGTTGACCTTCCAATAAACCAGATGTTGAACCTCTAATTGGCCTTGAAACTCTTCTTGCTAAATCTGTCGCTCTCACAGGAGCACGATAAGTACTTCCATCGGCTGCACTGCCCATTTTGTAATCACGGTTATAAGAACCTCGGGTTTTGGATCCATCAACCCAATCCGGTCGAGGCCTCGAAGGATATTTCCCGATTAGTCTTTGTAAATTATTAATATCTTTTATTGAAACAAAAGCATTTTGGGCAATCTCAGCCGGTCTTTTAGTAGAATCGACTACTAAATTACCTTTGTATCCATATTCATAGTTATTGATCCCCATCACGGAAAATGAATGTTTAAGATAATTTGCGGTCAGATTGTAAGCTCTTCTTACCTTTTTCTCTTTTGAAAGACCTGAGAAAATTGGCGACTCTAGAATTTGTTTGAAGTAGAATTGAAATATTGCTTGCGCCTGTGCTTGAACGTTAGCTCTATTTAACTTTGCTTCACCTGGAAGATTCTTCCCAACGTCCTCGATATTAACTTTTCTGATTGCATCGTTAACCCATGTGTCGTATGCCTGCGTAATTGGTTTGCCGGCTAAAATAACTGCAATTGATCTGCGAGGATCATCCAAAGCATTCAAAATAGTATCTCTCTTGCGAGCGACGCCACCCCTAGCTTCACGTCTGTCTATAATAGTTCTGATTCTTCGCGAAAGATCAATCTCTTCCCGCACGTCAATCCCTGAATTAAAACCACCAGCCTGCGCGTAAATGCCCATTCTGTAAGTTCCAAGTCCAATATTGCTCCTCTTTTGAGTCATTTGAACATTCATCATCTCGTGTAAGCGATTGGCAACATGCAAAAGAGGTAATTTTTCATAGATTGCCGGTGGGAAATCTGCTCTTGAAACATACTGTTCTAAACCGGGATCGTTATCAAACCATGCAAATACTCTTGAAGCAAATTCTGGATTTCTTCCCAAAACATCAGCTCCACCGGTTCTCAAAAGATGGTTAGCCTTTCGAAGATTGTCCTCACGGCTTAAGTTTCTCAAAAGCGCAAGGTCAGCCCCATATTTATATATAAGACCCATTCTCTTACGTCCGGCTATTTTTACTGGTTTGCCATTTAAATTAACTGTCGTCTCTGCACTTGGAAAGTTAAATGTTTTGGTTACCAAATGAACATTGAAGTTGGCAAATTCGGGCTTCTCCAAAAGCTCCTTAACTACTTGGGCCGTTCTATCAAAAGCAACATCTGAACTTGGACGATTAACCAAAATAATAAATTCTATAAGTTGAGGGTCCATTAGCTTACCATCAACAATCTCTCTTTGGTTCACCCATGTTCTCAAAGTTTTCTCGATCTTTGCTTCTTCATTGAAAGCGGGTATTACTACTGTCATCTTTGCCTTCTCAGACATCGGCGGCAAAGATGCATTCACTTCTCTCAACTCGTCTAAGTAATTTTTAGTAGCACCGTTAAGACGATAAAGCATCGCCATAACTTCCGGGTCGCTACTGTCTAATCGATACTTGTCTCCGACAGTTTTTAGATAATCTTCCTCTGCAGCAAGTCTGGCAGTAAGCTCTTTGTCAGACGTCCTGGCACTTTCAGCGATTGCTCTTTTTTCAGAACTTACCTTTTCCGGCAAGATGGATCTGTCAACAATTTTTACAACTCTATCCACGTGGTCTGAGTAAGAAATGTGGTCTGAGTAAGGTACAGAATCTCTGTAATTAATGTGATCCGGGTATTCACTGTAAATAACCGGTGGGACTGCTGCAATTCGTGGAAATATTCTAGGCGCAAATGGCGTTGCAATTGGCGACAAACCAATGTGGTGCTGGGTATCAACAACTTCACGCAAATCAGAAATTTTGTCGAATTTAATTTCAATGCTCTCACCAGGAATCATTCTTGAAACCTGCGGAAGGCGAATTGATGCCATCGAATGAAGCGTACCACCGTTAATTAGATCAGGATT
>JAUYIQ010000032.1 GCA_030688205.1 Candidatus Curtissbacteria bacterium
AAGTGTTATGGTTGAGAAAAAACCCAGAGTTGACAGGAGTTTTATTTTAAAAACACTGGAGACAAGATCAAAGTCGTCTTCTGTGGTTACTTTGTTTAAAAAATGGACAAGCAGAATAAAAACTTTGGGGTTCCTTTGATGCTCTGCTGTTAAGCTTTCTACAAGCTCCAAGAGGTGATAGATTTTATTCGCTCTTTTTTCCGAGAAATCGTTAATTCCAAAGGATTGTTTGGCTTCTACCTCTGTTAGAAGATCGATGCTTTTCCCACGGACGATAAATATTTTGCACCAGTTGCCGATTTCCAGATGTCCAGCTTTTTTACTGCGCGGACGGCGGACTCCTTTTGCAAGTGCGGTGATTTTTCCCGAGTCTTTTGTGTAGATTGTGAGGATTCTGTCTGCTTCGCCAAAATTGCGGCGTTTAAGAATCACTCCCTCGGTTCTGAGGTACATATATTGAGTGTATCATGTGTCAAGTGTCAAGTATCATGTATCAAGTATTCTAACGTCCCTTTCTCGCAGGGTTGGTGTGTCAAAACTACAGGAAATGGGTAGTCTTCTTTATCTAGAAGATGCTCTTCCCCTACAAATACAAATTCGACCGGTAGCCCTTGTTCGTAGATATACCGGGCCATATCAATATCTTGACCACTGTCTCCGAAGCAGATGAATTTTTTTGGCACAATTTTTCTTTTTTGCAGCCATTGCAGCACTTTTTCTGTTGCATAATCTTTCCCAACAATAATATCTTGTATGTCGGTCGAAATCCTTGAAGATACAATTTTGAATTTATTTTCGAACTCCGGGGCGTTAAGCAGTTCTTCGAGATTGGAATCTAACTGGTGTTGATATGGGGTAAAGTTTTGGATACTAAGGCCATCTTTCATCTCTACCGAAATCATAGTTTCTTTCGTTTCGTCAATAAACATCCAATTAGAATATTTTTCTTCAACAAGTTTATTCACCTCTTCTTCTAAATCCCTTGGGATTGCAAAATCTTTAGTTGTAAATGTTTTGAGATCTCCATTTTCAAAAGTTGTTATTACAGCTCCTTTTTCTCCTACTGCAATAAAATTTTGAAGAATATGCACATCTTTTATTTTAGATGCAAGAGGTTCAATAACTTGTCTTGACATAAAACTACCGGATCTTCCTGTGACCAAAGCGACAGGTTCATTTTTTTTAAGAAGTGATATTAACTCTTCTAGAATTGCCGGTTCTGTTATCTTCTTTTTCTCGGAGTTTGTTAATACGCCGTCAACATCAAAAAGCCATGCGAGGTTGGCTGTTTTCATTAAATTTTTACAACCAGCTCTTTGTCGGTGTCCAGAGGAAAGGCTTTTTGCTTGTGGCCGAAAGCGTCAATTTCGTATGTATGTCCTTTAACACCGGGTTGTTTTTGGATAAGAAGCCTGTAAGTTCCTTCCGCTTTAATTGGAACAGTATATTCAACTTCTATTTTTAATGCACCCTCGGGCCTTAGTTCGAAAAATCCATCAAACAATGTCTTATCCAGATCAACAGATTCTGAAAAGTCCAAGCCGGTTGTTTTTGTAATCTTGGAACCTTTGGGGACATAAATCCTGAGCCAGTCCCTATAGATTCCTGCGAGGCAAAGGCCGCCCTTTCTTTCAAGCGAACAGTCATCCATTTTGTGCGGGTATTTGTATTCGATTGTTAGCTTTTTTTCTAAATTTCCGTCTTTGCCCCTTTTGACTGTCTGTTTAACTTTTTCTTGTACAAATAGATTTGATTTGGCTCCTGCGAAGTTAGATTCATTAATATAAAGGTAGTCACCGTCGTAGTTGTTCATTCTGCCTGCAAAATTCATTCTTTCGGCTGCTGCTTGAGCTTCCGGGTTGTGGTAGTACATCAGAAGGTGCTTCTGGCGAAGTGATTCTGTTATTGCTCCAAGAAGATGCGGCCACGTGGATTTTGGGGCGTTAAAGGCTTTGTCCATCATTTGGGTCATCAAAACCCCAATAATGCCTTTTCTTTCTCCTCTTTCATAAGAAACGGGCTGGTCTGCATATTTTTCGAGTTCGTAAATAATCTGTGCACAATTGCAAGCATCTACTTTTTCGGTTGTAAATTGAGATCCATATGCATCAATTGGACCAAGAACTTCCAACATTTTAAGGACAAAATGAGTATCGAGGGCGATTATTCCGTCAATGTTCGTTCCGGCTTGTGTTGCGTCATAAAGCTGCTCGAATTGTTTCATAGATGCCAGATAATCTGCTTGTATGTTTGAATCTCTCAAGTGCAGCTGGCTCACCCCCGGAAGATATTTAGCTATTGGCTCCGGCGGTGCAACTTTTTTGAGAAGTGTGTTGTCCAGATTATAAATATCGCTTGAGCCTTCTGTTGCTATGACTCCCTTATTTACTCTAAAAACCGCATACGCTGTAATGAACCCTCCTGTTGCTCTGAGCTCTTTGTCGTTTTGAAACAGTACCAGATATTTTTTCTCCGTGTCAGAGCCCATTATTTCCGGTAGAACCACCAAAAGTGGTTTGGTATCAACAACCAGGGATTCAACCTCGTCCAAGCCTTTTTTTGCTAGATCTATCTTTTGCCCCGGGTTTCCGGGCAAAATGTTCGGATATCTCCAACTTTGGATTTTATCTACTTCTTTTTTAGAAGCTTGTAGGTTTTTGCCAACTTCATCAAGCTGTGGGGTAACCTTTGAAAGAGTTTCGATGGCTTTTCCAATACGCTCCTGGGCGGTTCCTCCCAAAAAAGTGCCCTGACCTTTAAGGCCTAGGACGTCGGCATAAGGAGTGATTGCATCTGTTAACGTTATAGCTGCATTTACACCGTTTACACCGGCTGTCAGGCCCCTTTGTACATCTGCTACATACCATCCTATAAGCGGAATTATCCTAAGCGGCGTTGCTACCAGAAAAAGCTTTTGAGTTCTTGTAAGATCCTTTTTTGTATCTGTAAGATAACTTTTTGTGGCATCAAGGTCTTGAAGTTTAATTGCACCTGCTGCTTTTTTGCCGTCAGTTATTGCGGATTTTGCAGAAAAAAGTGTAAGTATGCCAAAAACTCCGTAGAAGATAACAAAAATTATGATTAAAAATCTTATTCTACGTCTCATAATTAATTTTCAATATATTATTATTTTATATCGCTCCTTTACCGGTTAACATGGCAATTGGAGTTTTTGAAATAACCCAAATATCATAGAGAATTGATCGTTTCTCCATGTATTTTGCATCCATTTCAACCCGTTTGTCGAAATTGATAAAAGATCTACCGGAAACTTGCCATGGTCCTGATGCGCCGGGCCTTCCTTTTAAAATAATCCCAACGTTTTTGATGGTTTTGGGATAGACTTTTTGCTGATGCTCCAACTCGTCCGGTTGGTAGGCACGCGGTCCAACCAGTGACATGTCTCCCCAGAGCACATTGAAAATCTGCGGAATTTCATCCAGAGAAAATCTCCTTATAAATTTTCCGACCGGGGTTATCCTTGGATCGTTTTTGAGTTTATAGCTGTTTCTCTGGTAAGCTGCCATAAGTTTGGGGTTGCTTTGTAAGTATTTTTCGGCATGAACCAGTTTTCCTCTTATTTCATACATATACATACTGCGAAACTTTAGCATTTTGAAAAGTTCGCCATCTTTACCAACTCTTTGAGGGGTGAAAAATATCGGTCCTTTAGAAGTAAGCTTTATAAGCAGAATGAGTGGAATCAAAATTGGAGAAGAGAGTAATATCAAAATACTACTTCCAATAATATCAATAAATCTTTTGATTGCGTCGTAAATCATAAAAAAGATTTCTAGGGATTTGACTAGAAATTAGTAATTAGTGATTTGGTCATTCAAAGGTATTTATCCTTTTTTGCTTCTTTTAGTTTCTCTATTATCTTTTTAACTTCTGATATTCTGTCCTTGTGAGAAACTAAAAGACCGTCTGGGGTGTCCACTATTATTAAACCTTCTAACCCAATTGTTGCTACTACTTTGTCTGGTGTGTTTGCATAGATTAAACAATCCCGGCTGTCAATGTCGAAGACGTCTCCTTGGACCACATTGTCATTTGCATTTTCAGATAATTCGTCTTTCAGAACATTCCACGCTCCTATATCGGACCATCCCAGATCGGCTGAAAGTACAGCAAGTTCCTCGGGACTCATTTTTTCGAAGATGGCATAATCCACTGATATTTTTTCAAAATCCGGGTATATTTTTTTGACAGTCTCTTCTTGGTTGTCTGAACCCCAAGATTTTTGGATTTTAATTAGACCGTCATAAACTTTGGGCGTATGCTTTTTATAAAGTGATAGCATTTTTTGAGTTCTCCATACTTTATAGCCTGCATGCCATAAGTATTCCCAACCGACTACTAATTTTTTGGCTGTTGCAAGATCCGGTTTTTCAATATGTTTAACGTATTCAAAAAACGCAAGACTATTTAGTTTTTTTATCATTTTTCCAATTTGGATATAACCGACATGAATATTCGGGTATGTAGGTCGCACGTCTATCGAAACAATCTTGCCGGTGTTTTCAACAAATTCATAAGCCGCTTTGAGAGCTTTTATAAACTCCTCACCGTTTTTTACCAGATGATCTGCTGCCCACAAGGAAGCAACAATTGGGTTTTTAAATTTCTTATCGAGAACTGCTGCTGCGTATCCAACAGCAGCTAAGGTATCGCGCATTTCCGGCTCTATTATGACGTTTTCAAGAGGAAGATCCGGCGCCTGCTGGACGACAAGACCAACATATGGTCTTCCGGTTATAACGAAAACATCTTTTATCGGAAAACCCTTTTTAATGCGGCGCACAGCCTGCTGAAACATCGATTCGCGACCCACAAGAGGTTGGAATTGCTTAGGTTTTTCTCTTCTTGAGGCTGGCCACATTCTTGTGCCTGTACCTCCGCAAAATAGTGCTATTTTGAGATCGTTATGCGACCTGGAATCAGATTCCATAAGGTTTATTGTATGAAAGAGAATCTATTTTGAGATCGCTATGCGATCGAGAATCAGATTCCATAAGGTTTATTGAAAGAGAATCTATTTTGAGATCGTTATGCATTTAACTTAATGGAGTAAATTTTACTGATATATTCTGACATGCTTTTTTAAGCTCTTTCACGAAAGTTGCCTTCGAAAATCTAAGGGAATTTTTTCGACAGGCGGATATTTCCCATTTTACCTCAGATGAAGCAGTAATTGCATCTGAAAGCGATCCCGGAGATTGTTCCTTGTACAAAATTCCCGTTTTACCGTCTTGTACAATCTCGCTTTGACCTCCCCGCTTGTAAGCGATAACGGGTGCCCCGCATGCCTGCGCTTCAACTGTTGCAATTCCAAAATCTTCTTCTTGGGTTACAACCAAAGCGTGACAATTTTGGTAAAGATCACGAAGTGTGTTTGTATCAACTTTTTCTAAGAATTCAATGTTTTGTTGCCCTTGTGCTAGTTTTTGCAGTCTGCCTTTATCCGGACCATCACCAACAATTTTTAGATTGCTTTTTGTATTTTGAGCAGCTCTTATTGCTGTTTCTATTTTTTTCCATTTTACGAGTCTCGAAACAACTAAAAGATAATTTTTGCTCTTTAACTCCCAATTATGCACCTGAGCTGGCTTAAAAAAATCCAGATTTGCGAAAGGGTAAATAACTTTTGCTTCCGCGTCGTAATATTTTTTGACTCTACGGGCTACGTTTTGGGAGTTGGCTATAAAAACATCTACACGGCTTGATGATACCCTGTCCCATCTTTTTAGCCACAAAAGAGCCGGTTTGAACAGGATTATATATAAGAAGGGTAGATATTCTTTTTGGGCTTTTTCTTCCCATAAAAAGCGCGGGGTGCTGTTTGTATAACAAATGTGAGTGGTATTGGGTTTGGTGATTATTGATTTGGCAAAACGAGTCGTTGACGAAAGTACGACATCGTAGCTTGAAAAATCGAATGTCTCGAAAGCCAAAGGGTAGAAGGGGAGTAACAATTTGTAAAGGTTTTTTGAGAAAGGAATTTTCTGCAGGAATGAGGTTTTGACTCTTTTCGGATCGATTGATTTTGGAAGTTTGCTCCAATCGACCAGGGAAGTGAAAATAGGGGCTTTCGGGAAAATTTCTGCGATTGTTGCAAAAAGGCTCTCCGCTCCCCC
>JAUYIQ010000039.1 GCA_030688205.1 Candidatus Curtissbacteria bacterium
TATTTTTGTACTGGTCTGCCCATTCTTGATTGGCTTTTTGTATATTTGTTTCCTGAACCTCAAAATAAGAAGGATATTCAAAAGTTATACCGATCTTTGGACTGGAGTATGTTATTGTACCTAAACTCCATGCATCAGCAAGTTTTACTAACTTTTCTGATTGTCTCGATGAAGATGGCGTAACCTGAGAAACAATTGTAGGTGATGGATTTTGAGGTTGATTATTTAGATTAGAGGATCGATTTTTCTGTGTATTAAAATAATATGCTATACCTCCAACAACCAAAAGGATAAACAGAGCTATTGTTAAAATCATCCAGTAATTCAGCTTTGACTTTTCTGGAATTTGTATAGGATTACTAACAGAGGTTTTCTCAACTTTTTGGGTGTTTTGATCACCAACATTAATCTGGTTCTCCATATGTATCTCTATAAAAATTATATCATATTTTTGATCTTCAAGTATTCAAATTGGCAACAACCAGAGCGGCCTTTAAAGTTTTAAGATTGTTCTTTTCCTCTTTCGCTAAAGCTTCAGAGGGACAAGTAAAATTTTTACGTTCCGCAGGTTCTGAACGAAGTCGAAGATGGTGAGTTTAACCGAACCAGTCGAAGATTTTCCTTGATTTATCTGAGCCGACCCTTCGCCAAGCTCAGGGCGGTCTTTTTACGAGGCCTGAAACCGACCATGAAGATGGCGCGGCGAGCGCCATTCCCAACTCGCCGGAAAATCCAAAACTGTGGGTGCGCATGGAGTCGAACCATGCACCTCTTACTTAAACAGGATGACCGCTTCGCGGCAACAATCCTTAGGAATTTGTGGGTCGGGATGGAATCGAACCATCGACCTCTTCTTTAAAAATGTGGGCTGTGATGGGATCGAACCATCGACCTCGTTCTTATCAGGAACGCGCTCTACCACTGAGCCAACAGCCCATAACTTATTTGAACCACCAACGGCTATGCTACGCCATTCCTAGTCGCCGTTTACTTTTTTGGCGTCTTTGATACTCATCTGCGACGAAGTAAGTTATTGCGCTTCCCACAAGAATTACCCCACCTACCGTCGGGTTAACAATATAAATCGCTCCCCCAATAGCAAACTGGAAAATGTCCAGCTTTTTTGAAAATTCGGCAATTTTTTCTCCCCACGATTTTCGTTCTACGTTCATGGTATATGCAATAACTTTTAACTAATTGGTTTACCCTAAAAATTAGTTTTGAACAGGGAGGCGCGGGGGGGAATCGAACCCCCGCATCGCGGTTTTGCAGACCGCAGCGTTACCACTTCGCCACCGCGCCAATCCAGCCAAAGTTTACCACATTCAGGCTGAAAAAACCACCAAAAAACCCACCATCAGGTGGGTTTTTCTTAACAACCAGAAAGTAGTAGGAAGAATTGAGAGGTAAGTTTTTGATACAGAGAACTCACCGGAAACTCAATGGGTCCCTCCGTGAGAGGAACCAAAACTCCTTAGAAAGGAGGTGATCCATCCCCAGCTTCGGCTAGGGATACCTTGTTACGACTTAGTGCTCATCGCCGACCTTGGCTTAATCCCGATTAAATCGGTGTTTCGGCCACTGCCGACTTTGCTCGCTTGACGGGCGGTGTTATGAGATTAGACTGTTGGATTGCTCCAAACACTATCTCGCCCCACGGAGCACACGGCTTTCCCGTACTCTCGCGGACGGCTATCCAAACATTGGCCTTCTATTGTTCATAAATTCCCTGATTTTCAAAAGTTGATTTATGCCTTCTTGTGTAAGATGACATTTTTTTCTAAAAATCTCTGCCGCTTGGCAAAAAAGTTCAAAATCTTTTCCCTAAAACCAACAATGTACCAAGGACTTAAGAACCTATATGCGCTCATATTTGGTTAGCTTTGGTCCTTCGGTCGAGACTTCGACCTACTATGACCTCTGCAGACTTCCAGTATTTACTCGGTATTAGTTCACACTGACACCTACTTCCATTGTTTACCAACAACAAATGAAAGTCAATACTGGATCTCCCTTTGTAGCCATATTTTCCATTTGTTACCATCTTGAGCCCAATTACCTAATTAGAACTATTTAGTAAAAAGCTTCCCTATTTGTACGAAAGGTCGCCAACTAATTAGGCCGTCTCAACTTCAAGCTAATAACTGTTACTCTAGCCCTTCTCGCTCCAACATTACTGCAGGAGGATGCTATTTCACTTTAAAAGCCTTACTTACTTTTAGAAGGACTTTCACCTTCTGGAAAAATTGGCCGAAAGGCGCAATTTAATTTGTACAAGACCCGAGAACGTATTCACCGCGGCCTGCTGATCCGCGATTACTAGCAATTCCATGTTCATGAGGGCGAGTTTCAGCCCTCAATCCCAACTGGGGCGAAATTTCAGAGATTAGCTTGCCGTTACCGGCTTGCAACTCGTTGTTTTTCGCCATTGTAGGGTGTGTGTCGCCCAGGGCATAAGGGACGTGCTGACTTGACGTCATCCGCTCCTTCCTCCCCGAAAAAATCGAGGCTGTTCCCTTTGAAAAAATTTAACAAAGGATGCGGGTTGCGCTCGTTATGGCACTTAAGCCAACACCTCACGGTACGAGCTGACGACAGCCATGCATCACCTGTCCCGCCTTCCTTACGGATCTTCCAATGTTTCCATCAGAATAAAACGGCGAGATGTCAAGCCCTGGTGAGGTTTTTCGCTTCGTCTCGAATTAAACCACACGCTCCACTGCTTGTGCGGGTCCCCGTCAATTCCTTTGAGTTTTAGCCTTGCGGCCGTACTTCCCAGGCGGCCCGCTTAACGGGTTACCTTGCGACACCCAGAGGACGGAAAACGGAAAACTGAAGACAGAAAAATCTGTCCTTTGCCTTCTGTCCTCTGTCCCCCGGGTATCTAGCGGGCATCGTTTACGGCTAGGACTACGCAGGTCTCTAATCTGCTTCGCTCCCCTAGCTTTCGTGCCTCAGCGTCAAAATTTGGTTAGAGGCCTGCCTTCGCCTTTGGTGTTCTTTCCGATATCAACGCATTTCACTGCTACACCGGAAATTCCAGCCTCCCCCCCAATTTTCTAGCCAAACAGTATCGCACCCTTTCCCCCGATTGAGTCGGGGTCTTTAAAATGTGACTTGTTTGGCCACCTACGCACTCTTTACGCCCAGTAAATCCGGATAACGCTTGCACCCTACGTATTACCGAGGCTTCTGGCACGTAGTTAGCAGGTGCTTATTCGCCAGGTACTATCTTTTATTCTCCCTGGCAAAAGAAGTTTACGACCCGAGGGCCTTCATCCTTCACGCGGCGTCGCTCCCTCAGACTTTCGTCCATTGGGGAAGATTCCCGGTTGCTGCCACCCGTAGGTGTATGGGCCGTGTCTCAGTCCCATTCTGGGGGGTCGTGCTCTCACACCCCCTACCCGTCATCGGTTTGGTAGGCCATTACCCCACCAACTGCCTGATAGGACGCAGGCCAATCTCAAGGCGAGAAGTTACTCCCTTTCTTGGATGAAGACTCAAAAGTACAAATTACTAATTTCTAATTGAAATGTTGGGATTTGTTTTTAGAAATTAGAAATTTTATGCCCTTGAATCTCCATCCAAGGTACGGTGTATTACCCCATCTTTCGATGAGCTGTCCACCTCCTCGAGGTATGTTCCTACGCGTTACTCAGCCGTCTGCCGCTGTCCGGCTTGCGCCGGACCGCTCGACTTGCATGCCTAAGGCACGCCGCCAGCGTTCATCCTGAGCCAGGATCAAACTCTCAAAAAAAATGACTTCCTACTACTTTCTGATTGTCAAAGAGCACTAAAAAACCCCGTCAAGCGGGGTCATCATCTTTCCCAACTTGGCAAAGTCTCAAGTCCACATAGCAAAAGCAGTATATAAAATTACCCTTTGTTTGTCAATCACCTAAAGTATCTTTTCTCTTTACCTGGTTACGGTGTTAAAATTATCCTGCATGAGAATCATTGCCCATCTGGATATGGACTGCTTCTTCGCGCAAGTTGAGGAACGGGAGAACCCTTCCATCAAGGGCCAACCGGTGGTCGTCGGCGCCTCGCCGTTAAAAACAATAATCAAAAGATATTACCGTGTTTGAGAACAAAAATCTAGAAATCTCTGAATATCTGGTGGTGAATTAATATTAAAAAAGTAAGCATCTGAAGGAAATCCGTAGAGTTTTCCTTCATAAGCCAACGTTCTTATCATTTCTTCCCAGCTCACAAACCTTCCCACCTCTTGTTTTATATCTGGCCTAAAAAGAAACAATCCCAGGCTGGCTGAATAAGTCGGAAAATGATCTGGGCTATTTCTTATAGGATTGGAAACTAAACCGCTGTTTTCTAATTTCATAATTACAGTTTTCTCGGCCTGAGCGTTATTACTTAAAAGGGCGGTTGCAACCCCATGGTGACTCTTATGCAAGCTAAACATGTCTCTAAGAGAAACGTTCAGTATAATCTCATCCCCATGGAGAAGCAAAAAGTCTGTTTTGGGATCTAAATTTCTCAATGCCGATCTAAAAGTCTCCATAACACTTCTTGGAAAGGATTCTTTTGAATAATCTAAGTTTAATTGCGCAGGATTCGATCTAAAGTACCCAATGATGTTTTCTGCTTGATAAGCTACACATAAGGTTGCATCTGTAACTCCTGAGGCAACAAGCAATTCCATCACATACTGAAGAAGCACTCTGTTTGGTTCTATTTCTACCAAGCTTTTTGGCACCCGATTTTCTATAGGTAAACCCATTCTCGAACCTTTACCTGCGCACAAAATAATGGCCGGCACTGTTGATAAATCAGGCTGCCGCTCGGCAGAAAAAGTTTCTTTTGTCATTTGATATGCTATAATATCAGAGCAAAAACTATAAGTCAAAAGAGGTTGCTTAACCATGGTGAATTACCATAAACAAAAATCTATAAAATGGAATACTGTTAAGTCAAAAGTTATTCTAGATAATTACTATTGCAGGGTAATTCAAGAGGAAGTTCTAACTTCTACAGGGAAAGTGGTGCCTGAATATTTTTTGGTTTCGCGAAGAGATGTCGTAATTATCGTACCTGTTACAAAATCAGGAAAGTTTGTTCTGATTAGAGAATACAAACACGGGGTTGGTCAACAAATACTCATGTTTCCCGCGGGACTTGTCGATACTGATAAAAACGCACGAGATACAGCAATCAAAGAACTGAGGGAGGAAACTGGTTACAACACAGGCAGGGTTCACTTCTTGGGAACCTTTTATGAATATCCATCAAATGATACTCATAAAGTTTACGTCTTTCTTGCCAAGAACTTACCCGAAGCTCCTAGTGGATCTATCTCTAAGGATGAAGAGACAGAGCTCCTTTATCTAACACAAGATAAATTAAAAAAGATGATTCTAAAAAATGAGCTTAAGCTTGCAACCGCTGTTTGCGCATACATCTTGGCTGGTGAAATGATCTAATCCGAGCTGTGAAAAAGAAGGCATTCATCGAGATAGATAGTTTTTTAGACTTGGTTAATTCCCATCTGTCAAAAAGTAAATCAATACAGGAACTATTGAATGCCGTGTGCGGAATCGAAACATTCCTCTACAAATTCCCTAAACCCTTTTGTGATTATGTTAGATCAAGGATAGTAGACTATAAATATCTTCAGGAGATCTGGAAATTTAAAAAACGCTATTTTATCCCCCGTATTCCTGTTTCTTCAAATTTGAAATTAGTAAAGGGAATAAAAAGGCTCATAAGGTCACTCGAAAAACGAGGAGGGATTGTACTTTTTATCCTCCATGACGGGGCAATAATAAGAGAGTGTTTCCGCCTAATTAGTCCTCGAGGATTGGCTGAATTTTCAATTAGGGTCTCTCGAAAAGAGCTGGGTTATTCAAAAGAAGAAAGTTTTAAGAATTACCTAGAGTTCTTCTCCGAAATTAATAAAGTAGCTTCAAACGAGAAGAATAGAGATTGGAATTATTTTCTAAGAAGCTACTGCAGTAAAATAAATAAGCGCGAAAGAAACGGTAGTACAAAATTTAAACATCTGGCAAGATTAACAATCGATGAAATAGAAAGAAAAATCCCGTCGGCAATATTCAAACTTCGGGTTCCATTCACAGTTGTTGACACAGGCTTACAGGGAACTTTTGCTGTCTTTACTTGTTATTTATTAAAAAGGTATAGAAACGTTCGGGACATAGATTTTAGATTACTTACTTGTTATCCATGGCTTCCTTCTTATTTTAAATCACGAAGTTTTTCTAAAGAATTAAGATATTTTCAGTCCATAGAAAGTTCTGTAATAAACACCTACTCAAAAAATCTTCCATTTTTCGGCAGAATAATAAACGGAAAAAATTACAGAACAGAAATAAAAATGTTAGAAAAACTATTAAATGGTTAAAAACCATACAACGGAAAAGATACAAGGTGCCGTCGCTGGTTTTGCCATAGGTGACTCCTTAGGCTTTCCCGCTGCCGGTATAAGAGCTAAAGACTTTTTAGAAATAAATAAAGGTCCAATAAAGGGTTTTTCAGAAAACAAATATCATCCCCTTTTTTATAAGCTAAGGAGGGGCCAGTATACTGATAATAACCGGCTTTTTGTATTGACAATTGAATCGCTGGTAAGCAAAGGTAGTTATGATGAAATAGATATAATCTTGAGGCTAAAAAATTGGGCAAAACTCTGTAGAGAAAGTCCTTATTTTGAACGATGGCCCGGGAAGACATCTTTAACCGCAGCACTTAAGTTGTTAAATGGTGGCGCTATCTCGGAATGCGGCGTAAAGAAAACCATATCTTGTGGATCGATATATAGAGCCTTGCCCTTGGGAATCTTTTTATTTAACAAGACCGGCGACTTTATAGTAAAAATTTCAGAACGTTGCGCTTCTTATACACATAATTCCAAAGTCTCAAAATTAGGAGCTGCTTTCGCCTCCTTAATACTTTCCAAAATAATTGGCAGCTGTAAATTTGAGGAATCCGTAATCGACTCTTTATCCATATTTAAGGAATTAGAGGGGGATAAGATCTCACTACAACTTTTCAGAAAAATTGAGTGGATCATCTATAACTACAAAACACTTAGCTACCACAACGCTAGAAAAGTCTTGGGCACTGGTTCTTCAATTACTCAAACCCTTCCTCTTTCATTGCTAATATGCCTAAAGGCTAGAAATTTTGAAGAAGGAGTTATTGCTGCCGCTAATTCTTTTAGAGATGATTGTGAAAAAGAGAGAGAAAGGCTTTCTCAATTTGGATGGACAAACCAGCTTTTGGAATGTATAGGCGGAAATACTGATGGAATAGCCGCTATTTGCGGCTGTTTCCTTGGAGCTCTTTTTGGGGTCGAAAATATTCCTCAGTCGTTTAAGAAAGTAGAAGATTTTAAGAAAACACAAAAAATAGCCTTGCAAATATGCTAAATACGGAATAGGGTAGGTATTGACGACCCCACTTCACTACGTTTCGCGGGGTAAACGGGGTAAACCATGAGAATCATTGCCCACTTAGATATGGACTGCTTCTTCGCGCAAGTTGAGGAGCGGGAAAACCCTTCCATCAAGGGCCAACCGGTTGTCGTCGGCGCCGACCCCAAAGGTGGAGGCGGCCGCGGGGTGGTCTCCACCGCCAACTATGAGGCCCGAAAATTCGGCATCCACTCCGGGATGCCGATCTCCTGGGCGTGGCGAGCTTGTCCCCAAGCCGTCTATCTTTACCCCCGCCATGATTTTTACAGTAAAGTTTCCGCCAGAATCAGAGAAATTATTAGAAACTCGCTCAAAAATGTGTCTGACGCCAAACTCGAACAAGTCTCAATTGATGAATTTTATCTTGACCTCTCGGGCCTGAAAAACTTTTATTTTTCGCAAGAATTTTGCCATGATATAAAAGATAAAATACAACAAAATGAAAAACTTAGCTGTTCAATTGGTTTGGGACCTAATAAACTTATAGCTAAAATCGCCTCTGGTTTTCAAAAACCAAGTGGCTTAACTGTCATCCCGCAAAATCAGGTGGAAAAATTTCTCGCCCCCCTCCAGGTGGAAACCATACCGGGTGTGGGTCCAAAAACGGCCGTCGTCCTAAATCACCAGAGAATAAAAACCATCGCCGACCTAAAAAATCTCTCTCAAGAAAAGCTTCTCTCCCTTTTTGGCAAATGGGGTCAAGGTATGTTTGAGGCAAGCCGGGGAATTGACGAAAGCGAGGTTTCCGAAATCTGGGAAAGAAAAACCTTAGGTAAACAAACGACATTTGCCCACGACATGGGCAATTTTTATTTCCTGAAGCGTGAGCTTTTTGATTTGTGCGGCCAGGTTTGGAATGAAATTGCCCAGGAAAAACTTACGCCGCAAATGATTGAAGTCACCATCCGCTACTTTGATTTTGAAACCCACACCCGCCAAAAAACTCTCCCAAAACCCCTG
>JAUYIQ010000041.1 GCA_030688205.1 Candidatus Curtissbacteria bacterium
GCCAGTGAAAAACAGGAAGGATTAAGATTTTCTAATTTTTCTACCCTTGTTTTCAATATTCTTAATGCCGAATCTAAATTTGTCTTATCGGAAATAAAATCTGCAATAGGTATCGAATCCACAATTATTTCCGGAAAATCGTCACCGTTTTTCGCGCCGAATTCCTTTGCTGCTTTCTCCACAACAAGACTAAGCAACCTTGCGGATGCCTCTGGCCCCATCCCGCCTAAAATGGCAATTACTCCTTTATCCCTTTTCATTAAATAATTTTCTCCTCCTCTTTAAATTTTGATCCTTGACAGTTAAGACACGTGACAACCTCTATAAAAATTCTAATGCCGCTTTCCGATCCTTCGATCGCATTCGGGTTAGTTGTTACTGTCCTTACACTTTCGAAAACCACCCTTTCTGAAGGGTCAACACATTCACCATCGTGCCAACCCCACTTAATGTCAGGCACCGTCTCTGCACAACAACCTCGACATTTAATCGCTGCAAATTCTGTTTTAAATCCATCTTCAAGCTCGATCACGTAAATTACTGCCGGAATAAAAAATCCGTCTCTTTCGCAGTCTCTACCAACAATAGGTTTTCTATGTTCTATTCTTTCATTCATCTAAATCACCTCCCTTGCCATCCGAAGCTTCAGCGAAGGATGGTTTTTTCCACAAAAAAACCCGCCGGTCTAGCGAGTTCTGTGTTTTTCTAAAAAGTTATTTTAACTGGACTTTTGTATGACAAAACGGCTAGCCGTAAGGTTAGATTGTTTTGCTATACCAATGTGCGAATCTTCGCAAGTCCATATTAGTAATTCTATATTAACATACTACAGGCCACTAAATCAATTAATAGTATTTCCCCTATTACCAGAAATACTACCGTCTTTTTCAATACAGGAATTACATTTAGTAATAATAGAAGCTGCCTGACCGACCTTATCCGCCGTCGGTTCATAAACCACAACCCTATTATAGTTAGGACTTCCACAACCGCTACAAGCGAACTGATTATTCGCTACACTCTCTTTTATTAAAGCCTGAATTACAGATAATCTTTCTTGCATTTCTTTATTCGCACCCACAAAAAAACCCGCTTCTGTGCGGGTCTTGTGTGGCTTTATTTTTGATTTTTAAATTTTAATTTTTAATTTAAATATCGAACCACACAAGACATTAAACCCATAAAGGGCTTCAATCTTGTGCCAAATGTAAAGTACATTTGTTCGGTTCACGGTTTGAATATTATTACAAAGTCACTAGCCTCAGGTCAAGTCTGAAGTTTTGAAATCACCCACAGCTTTTAGAAGATCGGCCAGACTCATGTCTAAGCCCTTTGTTAAATCTCCCGAACCTAAATTTACATTCACGAGATCTAATACCTTATTATCAAAATAAAGAGGGACACCGATTTGAATCGGGCAAACTGCTCCAATCGGCACTCCCACTACTCTTTGTACTTCATCTGCTTTTGCAAGATCTGTCTTTTGTCCAAAAATCCTTCGCACTTTCTTAAAATCTAACCTGTCTTTTCCCCGCACAGCCAAGGCATTAAATTCAGTCTTAAACTCCAGACCTCTTTTAACCTCGCTTCTGATAACTAAAGTTTTGACAATCTCATCTGCATTAATTCCAACCCTTATTACGTCCTGTACCCGATAAACCTCCCCGCCAAGATCAATGATTTTATAATCAACCCCGATTTTTTTGAGATGCTTTTCGATTTCTTCCAGATTCGCCACAAGCTAATTTTACTCCAAAACCACAAAAAATTAGCAGACAATACATATTGTCTGCTACTTACTTACCACCTCAAAAGAGCATTGCCTTTCAAATATATTTTATCAATCCAATTTGCCCATGTCAACCCCAAATTAGCAATCTAAATCAACGCCTGCTAACTTGCATTGCCCTAAAAGAGTCTCTAAGAACTAACTCTCCTCTTTCAGTGGGCTGCCAAAAATCTGTGTGATTAAACTTTGGATGTTCTAATCTTTCGACCAACCCTCTTTCTCTAAGTCCATCTATTATCTTTACAGTATCTAACGGTAATATAATCTTTTCTCCTCTTCTTGTCCTGGCATCTAGAAGTGCAGAAAAAATTTCAGCGTAAGAAGCATTGCCAGCATGATTCAATCCGGCCAAAATATCTCTTTCATCTCTTGTCAAAGACTCTTTTAAAAATTCCGGAGGTCGTTTAAAAAATCTCAAAAATTCCATTATTTAATATATTCGTAGCTGCGGTAGGGATCGGACCTACGACCTAGAGTTTATGATACTCTCGCTCTACCACTGAGCTACGCAGCCAATGTAGTTTGCCAAGATTCCAGTCTCCTACCAGCCTCGGCTAAACCATCAATATAACCAATCAAAGGGTAGTATACCCTAGCCGGTTTTACCAGTTCAATACGAAGGGTACCATAATGTTCGTTAAAATTACCGTAAACTTTTTTATTTTTAACTTTCTTAAAACTCGTTTTACTAAAGCCATTTTCTGAAACTCCTACAATGTTTTCCCAATATTTTCTAACCACCGATTCCCTTTTCATATGCATTTCATTGATATCAACTCTGAATTTAAAATCAGCATTTGTAAGGTTAAAAAATTTTTTAAACCAATTTAGAATAAATTGGATCATTAATGGATCCGTGTTCACAAATGTAGTCTTCACACCACCTTTCTTTTGCCCTTCGGCCCAATATAGAGCGACCCCACAAATAAAAAGCTCACTTTCCGATAAATTTGAGAATCTTGAAATACCATTTTGCCAACAGCTTTCTATTAATTTAAGTCTTCGTTCCTTCTGAACTCTTGCACCTTTATAACTTCCCACTAAACTATTCATGTTTAAACGTTTAGCCAGCTGACGCATCTGTTCTTCAGTTAACACAATATCTCTACACCAACGACTTGCTGTACTCTTACTAACACCAACTTTTCTTGAAATTTCTTTCATACTGAAACCATTTCTTCTTAAGCTTAAAGCTTCGATTTTCTCCAACGATTTTGCCATGAATATAACTTACCAAATAAAACCCGAATATGCAAGCACAAAAAAAGACTCGACCACTTGTACCGAGTCCTTATATTCTATTTTCTTAAAATCTCAAATTGCTTCGCAATTTGAAAAGCGAGGAACAGCGTTAATCTTAAATGTCAGTTTTGAAAAAATCTGGCTAAAGATTACACGCTCGTTCCGAGCGTGTAGCGGGGGCGGGAGTCGAACCCACTTCTGGAGATTATGAGCCTCCCGAGATACCGTTTCTCCACCCCGCGTCGTGTGGTGAATTCTAACAGAAAATGGTAATTCAAACAACCTGTTAGCTTCTAAAAAACAAGTTTCGCCACTTAATATAGTTGGGGATATTCTCGGCTTTGGTTTGCGGCTGCTGCTCACTGTTATCATTTGGCAAAACTACTACCGCTTCGCCCGGTTTCACCATTCCAAGCTTATTTCTGATCTCCGCCTCTTTAAACTCTTCGCCCCTCTTGTACTCTAACTCAGCTTTCAGGTTCTGATTATCACGCCTAAGCACTTCCAGCTGCTGCTCTACCTCTCCGACTTTTTTAGAGGTATTCCTCAAGCTCGAAATACGCTTGGTACTGTTCACAATTATCATCAGTACCAAAAAAACCACAGCTATAAGCAAAAAGTTCCGCTTCATACCTTAATAATACAACTTAACCATAAAGCTAAAGACCCTTGACAATACCTATAGGCTGAGCTATACTTCGGACTACCTACCCTCAAAAGCCTGCACCATTAAATCGTGAAACCATTATCAGAAGCGCATAAAGAGTTCATAGAACATTTAAAAGGCAGAAAAAGAACTACTTCTACCGTACTCGCCTACGGCAAAGACATCGAACAATTAGTCCAGTATTTAACAGAAAACCAGAAAAATAGCGTCCACGAAGTTACTGCAGTGGACATAAGAAATTTTCTGCTTAAGCTGGAAAAATCCGGATACACCCAAAAATCTCTTTCAAGAAAGCTAAATTCAACCAAAACATTCTTCAGGTTTCTCAAAATTCAGGAATACATTACAGACGACCCGGCCAGCCTTGTCGAACATCCTAAATTCGATACTAAACCGCCCAGGATTCTTACTCCTATGGAATACAGAGCACTTCGTGATACAGCAAGAGACGATGTCAGAATCGCAGCTATCATAGAAGTTTTGCTGCAAACAGGAATCAGAATCGGCGAACTAGCCAATGTTAAGATCGACGATGTCTTCTTTGGCAACGGCCGCGAAGGCCATCTTTATATTGCCCCCCAGGAAAACAGGACTGAAAGAACAGTTCCTCTCAACAAATCGGCAGAAATGGCTCTTAAAAGATACATCGAAATAAGACCAAAAACCACAAACAAAGCTCTTTTTATTACCAAAACCGGCAAACCGCTACTGGTCAGAAACATTCGTACCGCAATCGACAGATATTACAGAAAAGCAGGAATCACGGGAGCCAAGGTAAATGATTTGAGACACACATGGGTAGCTCATCATCTTTCCCGAGGCACTTCACTGGTCCTAATCTCCAAAATCGCAGGCCATAAAAGGCTTTCTACAACAGAGCGCTACCTCGCCATCATCCAACCCCCAACAGGGGAAGAGAAGATAAAGTTAGAAGAACTTTAACTCTTCTTCCTAAATAAACTCCCCAAAACATCCACTACTAAAATTACAATCATCGGCACGAGTAGTAACCTCCAAAACCACGAAACGTAAAAAACAAGAACTGCAAGAGCAATTGCCACAATCAAAAAAATTAGTTTCCCCAGTATTTGCATTTGAAAATTTTCTCTGTTAGTATACCCACATCAAAGACTTCCGAGCAATCGGGGGCCTTTTTTTAAGAGGAAAGCGATATTAAAATGAGTGAGAGGTATATGGAAGTTGTAACAACCCCGGTCTTTTTAGAAAAACGCTTAAGCGGAAATGAACCTCCAAGATGTGTTGACGGCAGACCTTCGGATGATTCCGAACAAGGGCCTCAAATGTTAGGAGGAAGCATCAATGTAATTCTTCTCGAATGCATTTATAACGGCAGAAGCCTGAATGAACAAAATGCCGTAGACGATATCGAGAATTTACATGAAATGGAATTTAATACCGGTGCACACAGAGGGCAGCACGCACACGGAGAAGCAAGCGACTGCGGATTTGCAGACAGAATGAGAGATATCCTAAGAGTTGCGGTTGAAAAACGAGACCTTATCACAAAACACCTGCTAAGTATCTACGACCAGAATAAAGAAAGTTTTCCTCCCCTACCTTTTAACGAGCTAATGGAAAAAGCTTACGAAAAAATTGAAGCCTATTCTCCGGATGAAATAAAAATTAAGGGAGAAGAACTTGTCGCTCTTGTCGAAAAAACAGATTCCAAAGTAGAGACTGTCAGGGATGATCACACGGAAGAAGCTGCTTTTGTTAATCTGGTCGAAGGAACCACTCTTGATACCAGTGGTTTAAACCAAGAAGGTACCCAGGTATTCAATCTTGATATATTTGAAGTTGCAAAACATGCAAAAGCCTCAGGTGTCCCCGAGGATTTTTCAATTCCGGCATCCCTAATTCTTTATGCTGCTACTGAAATCGTGCTGGTAGAAGACAAAGGTAAACCAGCTCTCCCTGTCGAAATTCATTTTTAACCTTGCCACAGAAGATATAGTTTGATAATATTAGCTCGAAGGACTTTAGGGGTGAAATTTCTCCAAGGCCCTTTTTTTAGGATAAAGAATGGAAGTATCTCTAGCAGCTGAAAAATTATTTCAAATTGGCCCCCTGCCAATCACCAACAGTATCCTAACAACTTGGATCGTAACTGTAATCTTAATTACTTTCGCACTTCTGGCCACCAAAAAAGTTACCGCTGTTCCGAAAGGCCTTCAAAATGTAGCAGAAGCAATGATTGAAGCCTTGCAAGATCTGGTCTCCTCTATCGCCCCTGATAAAGCTAAAGTGTTCACTCCGATTATCGCCAGTTTTTTCTTTTTTATATTATTTGGCAATTACTTCGGGCTTCTCCCTGGAGTTGGAACAATTGGTTTCCGCATGGAAGAACATGGTGAAAAAGTTTTCGTCCCTCTCTTTCGTTCAATTAACTCCGACTTAAACACAACAGCAGCACTTGCAATTGTTTCTCTTATTGCAACTCACTTTCTTGCAATCAGATACCTGGGCCTTTCGCACTATATTCAAAAATTCATAAGTTTGAATCCGATCTTTCTATTTGTAGGCCTCTTGGAGTTGATCGGTGAAGCAACTAAAATTCTTTCACTCTCTTTCCGGCTTTTTGGCAATATTTTTGCCGGTGAAGTTCTGCTAACTACAGCGTCGACTAAACTATTCGCATTTTTTATTCCGATACCATTTTATTTTCTGGAAATTCTTGTAGGTTTTGTTCAGGCCCTAATATTTGCTATGCTAACACTGGTCTTTATGACGATATTAACGGCTAAGAGTGAACATTAAAGACCTAAGATCTGAAAATTTTATCTGGCTTTGCTAGTAAAATTTTCTCCATAAAGGGAAGAAAAATATTAAAAGGAAACCGTTAGGTGTCCTTTTAAAGTGAGTTTGCTATGCTAACACTGGTCTTTATGACCATATTAACTCAGAAAGCTGAACACTAAAAAAGGCGGTGAATAAATCTTGGAAATAGTTTTTGTAAAAGGTGCAGTAATTGCCATTGGCGGCATGGTCCCCGCTTTGGCAATCGGTCTTATCGGCGCCAAGGCAATGGAAGCAATCGGCAGAAACCCGGAAGCATCCGGAAAAATTTTGCCGGCCATGTTAATTGGTATGGCTCTTGCTGAAGCAATTGCAATTTACGCACTAATCTTGGCCTTCGCAGGCTAGTAAGTAAGTTGCCTGAAAATGGAAATACTAACGCGTTTTGGTATCGAACCAACTCTACTTTTAGCACAAATTGTTAATTTCGCCATTATTCTTTTCGTGCTCAAAAAATTCTTCTACAAACCAATTGTTCAAGCGCTGGAAGACCGAAAAAAACGG
>JAUYIQ010000052.1 GCA_030688205.1 Candidatus Curtissbacteria bacterium
GTAATCGGACTTGAAGTTCACGTTGAACTTTACACAAAATCCAAAATGTTTTGCACCTGCAGTGCCGATTATTTTGGCAAAGAACCAAACACCCACACATGCCCTGTTTGTCTCGGCCTTCCCGGAGCACTTCCAACCCCAAACAAGCAGGCAATAGATTGGTGTGTAGAAATAGGCCTAGCTCTTGGCTGTAAAATCTCAAACTCTTCCAAGTTCGACCGCAAAAACTACTTTTATCCGGATCTGGCGAAAGGTTACCAGATAAGCCAGTACGATCTGCCTTTTTGTAACAAGGGAGAAATAACTCTCGAAAGCGGCAAGAAAATCAGAATCACCCGGGTCCACATGGAAGAAGACACCGGCAAGCTTACACACGCTACAGTAGAAGGTAAAAATGTTTCTTTAATCGATTTCAACAGGTCCGGAGTTCCACTCGTCGAAATCGTAACGGAGCCGGATTTTGAAAATGCCCAGGAAGTAGTTGTTTATCTAAAAAAGCTTCAGCAGACAATCAGATACTTAAGAGTTTCCAGTGCCGATATGGAAAAAGGTGACATGAGACTGGAACCAAACATATCTCTTAGAAAAAAAGGGCAGAACGGTTTACCAAACTACAAAGTCGAAGTTAAAAATATCAACTCGTTCCGGTTTGTAGAAAAAGCAATAAACTTCGAAATCGATCGTCAATCGGAATTGCTCAATTCCAGCAAGACTCCCGCGCAGGAAACTCGCGGTTGGAATGAACAGAAAAATGCCACTGTCAGTCAACGTAGCAAAGAAGAAGCACATGACTATAGATACTTTCCAGAACCAGATCTTCCACCAATCGAGTTTAAAAATGAGTATATAGAAAAAATAAAAGCCTTCATTGGTGAGTTGCCGGACACCAAATTAGAAAGATTTAAAAGAGACTTTGGCTTAAACGACTACGATGCAGAGATTCTAACAAGAGAAATTGGAACAGCGGACTATTTTGAAGAAGCGCTCGAGGCAGGCAAAGAAACAGAATTAAGTCCAAAACAAGTAGCAAATATCATAATAAACAAAAAGCCAGACATAACAAAAATCCTTCCTGCAACACTAGTAAAAAATTACATTGCCGAAAACCAAACAGCTCAAATAGATGAAAGCCAATTAGAAAAAGCCATAGACGAAGTGATAAGCGAAAATCGAAAAGCGGTTGAAGATTACATAGGCGGCAAACAAAACATACTTATGTTTTTAGTCGGATCAGTAATGAAAAAAATAGCTACAAAAATCGATGCAAATCTGGTAAAATCAAAGCTACTTGAGAAGCTAAAATAAACTAGAAAAGCTAAAGTCATCATACTGATAACATAAGACATGACACTTGATACCTGTAACCTGAAACACTAAATATGGCAGGTTTTGTTCATCTTCACGTTCATACGGAATATTCACTTCTCGACGGCCTTTCTAAAATTCCCAAACTAGTAACCCACGCAAAGGTTATGGGCCAGACACACCTAGCAATGACTGATCATGGAGCGATGTATGGCGCACTAAAGTTTTACAAGGAATGCAAAGAACAAGGAATCAACCCAATAATTGGCTGTGAAATGTATATAGCAAAGAGGTCTCACAAAGACAAAGAGATTGAAAAAGATAAGGAGTATAGTCACTTAACTGTTCTGGCAAAAGATTACGAAGGATATAAAAACCTACTGGAACTCGTTACGCAATCATTTCTCGAGGGTTTCTATTACCGCCCAAGAGTCGACAAAGAACTTCTCGCCAAACACGCAAAAGGCTTAATGGCACTTTCCGGTTGCAACTCTTCAGAAGTTTCTAAAGCTTTTATCCAAAACGATATGGATAGTGCAAAAAAAATAATAAAAGATTATCAACAAATCTTTGGGAAGGATGACTTTTACCTTGAGGTGCAAAGACACTTGTTTGACAAATTTATGACGGCTCATTCGCCGGGGTCAGAGATTTATGCAGACTTATCGCGAATGGCCAACGAAGAGAAAAAAATGATAACAGGAGCCAAAAAAATATCCTCAGATTTAAAAATCCCAATTGTTGCGACCAACGATCTTCATTATGTCGCGGCTCAAGATGCTCAGGCTCAGGATGCAATAGTTTGTATTCAAACAGGAAAAAATATTTCAGATGTCAAAAGACTAAGAATGATAGACTCGCCAACATATTATCTAAAAAGCGCTAATGAAATGGCAGAACTTTTCGAAGATCTTCCTGAGGCCGTTGAAAATTCACTAAAAGTCGCCCAAAAAGTGAACATTGAAATTCCTCTTGGTAAATCCTACTTTCCTCATTTTGAAGTACCGAAAGAGACAACTGCCGACAAGTATCTGAAAAAACTCTGTTACGAAAGAATAAAAACAAGAGTCGAAGAAGTAACTGGTGAAATAAAAGAAAGGCTGGAATACGAACTTTCTGTTATTTCCCAGAAAGGGTACTCGACATATTTCTTGGTTGTTGCAGATTTTGTTAATTGGTCTCGCGATCAAGGAATAATTTCAACAACCCGTGGTTCTGCATCGGGAAGTCTGGTCTCTTTCGCGCTTGGTATCACAACGGTTAACCCGCTTTACTTCAAACTTCCATTCGAAAGATTTCTAAATCTTTACAGACCATCATTACCTGATATCGATGTCGATTTTGCAGATAACCGCAGAGACGACGTTATCTATTATGTTCGTGATAAATATGGAGTGGATAAAGTTGCCCAAATCGGTACCTTTGGAACAATGATGGCAAGAGGTGCGGTACGTGATGTCGCAAGAGTTCTAGGGATGCCTTATAGCAAAGCCGACAGAGTTGCCAAAATGATTCCAATCGGTGCACAAGGATTTCCCATGTCGCTCGACAATGCCAAAAAAGTAAACAAAGAATTAGGGAATCTTTATGATCAAGATCCGGAAGTCAAAGAACTAATCGATCTGGCAGAAAAAGTAGAAGGAAACGCAAGGCACGTATCTGTTCATGCCGCAGGTGTTGTCATCGGCCCAAAAAAACTGACCAACTATACAGCGCTTCAAAAAGAAACTTCAGGTGAAAAGATAATAACTCAGTTTGATATGCACGACGTAGAAGAAGCGGGTCTTGTAAAGATGGACTTTTTGGGAATTAGAAACCTATCCATTCTTGGCCAAGCAGTGCAAATTGTAGAAAAAACTTACGGAATAAAAATCGACCTAACCTCACTTACTTTCGACGATAAAAAGGCTTTTGAAATCATGGCAAAAGGAGAAACCATGGGACTCTTCCAGCTCGGAGGAACTGGAATGACAAGATATTTAAAGGAGCTTAAACCGACAAATATTTTTGACATTATGGCCATGATATCGCTATTTCGCCCCGGCCCGATGAATTCTATCCCGGAATTTATTGAAAGAAAAAATAATCCCAAAAAAGTTAAATACTTCGATCCGCGCATGAAAGAATATTTAGATCTTTCTTACGGTGTAATGGTTTACCAGGATGATGTTTTACTGACAGCAATAAATATTGCAGGATACAACTGGGAAGAAGCGGACAAGTTTAGAAAAGCTATGGGTAAGAAAATTCCGGCTGAAATGGCCAAACAAAAAGAAAAGTTTATTGATGGTGCAGTCAAAAACGGCATGAAAGAAGAAAAGGCAGAAGAACTTTTTAGGTTAATAGAACCTTTTGCTGCTTACGGTTTTAACAAAGCTCACGCTGCATCCTACGCGGTAATTGCCTACCAAACTGCATACATGAAGGCCAACTATCCGGTTGAATTCATGACAGCTGTCATGAGTGCAGAATCTGACGATCCCGACAAAATCGCGTCTGCAGTTGCCGAATGTGCAAAGATGAAAATTCCAGTTTTGCCACCGGATGTTAACCAGTCAGAAACTGGTTTCACGATTCAAAAAGTTGAAGACAAAGCTGCAATCCGATTTGGGCTTTCTGCAATTAAAAATGTTGGTCACGCAGCAATAGAAGCAATATTCTCAGAAAGAGAAGAAAACGGCTCATTTGAAACTCTTAACGATTTTGTAAAAAGAGTGAACCTTCGGGTGGTAAACAGAAAAACTCTGGAGAGTTTAATTAAAGCAGGCGCGATGGATAACTTTGGAAAAAGAAATGCCATGCTTAAAATTTTGGATGATTTAAAAAGTGCCAACGTTTCTTTGTCCAAATCGGTAGCTAGTGGTCAGGGATCGTTGTTTGACGAAGAAGAAATGGAAAAACAAAACAACCAGTCTGCACCTGTTGTCTCGCAAGACATAGAAGAGGCACCAAAAGAAGAAATTCTCTCTTGGGAAAGAGAACTACTCGGGTTTTATCTGACAGAGCATCCACTTACAAAAGTAGCAGATAAAATTCAAAAACTTACAACAACAACAGTAGCAGAAATTGACATGCTTTCGAAAAATCTTCCCGCAGTTAGAGTCGGTGGCATTGTAGTTTCTATAAGAAAAACTTATACCAAAGTCAGAAAAGAAGAAATGTGTTTCCTTAAGCTCCAGGACACAACAGGAACTCTTGAAGTTATTGTTTTCCCAAGAGTTTTTGCGGCATCGTGGCAATATTTAACACCTGACCAGATTGTAATAATTTCGGGAAAAGTGGAAACAGGTGAACAATCACCGGTTTTGATCGCCGAAAAGGTAGAATCTCTGGATAGTCAACGAGAGCCTGTGGAGGATTTTGAGGAGACTGCAATCGAGGTATTTATTCCAAAAGACGCAGACCGCATCTTGCTTTCTAAAATTTATCAAATTCTCAAATCAAGCCCTGGAAATATTCCGACATTTCTGGTTCTTCCTTCAAGTGGCGGTAGTCCAAAAAAATTCCCGGTTCCTTTTGGCCTGACAAAAACCCAAAATCTAGAGATCGAATTGCAGAGCCTGGGTTGTCATATCAAGGAATAATATAGTAAAATTTCCTTTATGACTCAGGCAGCATTCAAAGTGGGGGACCAGGTTCGCGTAACCACAAGAAACCCAGAAGACAACAAGGTTCACGCAACCCCGTTTGTAGGCATTGTTATTGCCATGCGTGGAGCTGGAACAGGCAAAACATTTACTGTGAGAAAAATCGCAGACGGCAAGATCGCAGTCGAACGTATATTTCCTCTGGATTCGCCAATTATAGAAAATATTTCAGTTGTAAAATCCACTCCTGTCCGCCGGGCAAAACTGTACTATCTGCGAAAAAAGAAAAACTAAAAGTTTCATCAGACGTGATACTGCCGACACTAAACATCGAAAACACCCTTTGGCAAAAAGGTCATAAATATATTGTAGGAATAGACGAAGTCGGCCGGGGTTCATGGGCAGGGCCGTTAGTTGCGGCGGGCGTAATTCTTCCACAAGATTTTCAAATACCGCTAGGTCTTGCAGATTCCAAACTCATAAAACCCCAAACAAGAAATAAACTCAGCGATATTATCAAAAAAACCGCACTTGGATATTACATAGCAGAAATTTCCTCATATGAAATAGACAAAATCGGTGTTGGCAAAGCCACATTTGTCGCTTTCAGAAAAATATTCAGGTCGATAAGCCCGCAAGCGGATTTTTGTGTAATCGACGCCTTTCATATCAAATACTTAGACCGAAAAAAACAAATGGCAATAGCCAGTGGAGACAAAATCTGCGCATCAATATCTGCAGCATCAATTATTGCCAAAGTTTACAGAGATAATCTAATGAAATCACTTCACTTCAAATACCCCAACTACGGTTTTGGAAAGCACAAGGGTTATGGCACACAAGCTCATCAAGAAGCCATAAGAAAATACGGGTTCACAAAAATTCACAGGTCGTCGTATAATCTCAACTATCTTTTTGCGTGACAACTACATCTCTCGGAAAATACGGGGAGGATTTAGCGGTTGAATTCCTAAGGTCGCACGGTTACAAAATCATCGAAAGAAATTTTCGAATTAGAGGTGGGGAATTGGATATAATCGCCCTGCAAAACGATACTCTTATTTACGTTGAAGTTAAAACAAGAACGAATCACCAGTTCGGCCGACCGGAAGAATCCATCACTCCTTACAAAATAAAGTTTCTTGAGCGCACTGCAAGATTTTATAGAAACACGCGCAAAAATCTTCCGCCAGCAGAGAGAATCGATGTGGTCACTGTTGATTTAACAACCGGTAAACCGGTTATCGAACTCATCAAAAACGCCTCTTTCTAAATCTACTATTTTCGATATATAATCACACCTCATGCAAGAAAGAATTGGCCAGGACACAGAACATTTTACATCGGAAGTTTTAGGAGCCGATGCTCAAAAGGATATTGCCCTAGCACACCAAATAGTGGGTAAATTCGAGGGGTGGGCGAAAAAATATGGACAGAAAACGGCCTATGGTGTTGGTGTCGGGATCGCTGCTTATGGAGTAGCAACTTTTGCCATTCATACTTTAAGGGAGGCAGGAGTAGGAGATATTCTTTCGGAAATTACCATGGATCATTTAACTAAAGCAGAGGATGATTTAAAAAGTTTAAGCAGAAAAGGAAGAGAAAGAACCAGAGATTTAGGAACAAAAGTTAAAAACAGATTTATCCACTAACGACATAACATGTCAGAAAGACAGCGGGTATTACAGTTTGGCGATAAAGTTGAATTCAGAGAAGACCTCGATACGGGAGCAACATCACTGGTTCGGAAAAAACGCAGGAAAATTCCAGAAGCTACATATATTCAGAGAGTTAGGGCGATTAACCAGTGGAGAGGGGAATCCAACTTCGAGCTGATATTTGCAGCCGGAGCACAGGCATTTCCGGAAGCGGAATCTTCAAAAATTGCTTTAAGGTCAGGTATTAATACTGAATGGGCCTCGAATATAGGCTGCCGTGACGATGCTGAATCTGCACTTAGTGATATGTTCGACCCTCAATTAACGAGGTTTAAACCAATCCGCGCTGTTGATATAGTAAGACTAATGAAGGCTGAAGCTGCTAAGATAGATCGTAAAACAAATTTCCACCTGCATGGCTTGCAAGCTTATTTGGAGCGGACTATTGTAATTTTGGGTGAAGCAAGAGGCTTGTCGGAAAAAACAGTTGAAAATCTCATAATATTCTCCAGACAGCAATCCTAAGAGATCTTAATTAATCCAGGCGGATTTCTCCCTTCAAAAACAGCTATAATATTTTCGGCAGCAAGTTTTGCCATAGCCTCCCTGGTTTCCAGAGTAGCTGAAGCAATATGTGGAGTGAGTATCACATTCCCCATAGTTGTTAGCTCATGCGGGATATTTGGCTCATGCTCGTAAACATCAAGACCTGCTGCGGCGATCTTTTTATTTGTGAGCGCCCAAATCAAAGCCTTTTCGTCAATAACCGGCCCTCTTGCAGTATTGATTAAAATTGCACCGGGTTTCATCAGAGCCAGTTCTTTTTTGCCGATAAGATGATGTGTTGCCGGCGCAAGAGGAACATGCAAGCTTACAATATCCGCTTCTTTCAAAAGCAGTTCCAACTTGCAGTATTTTGCTTCGGTTAACATTTCAAAGTCTTCCGAACGTGCAATATCGTAGTAAAGAATATTCATCCGAAATCCACCATATGCAATGTGCCCGACATAAGTACCTATTCGACCAAGACCCACAATGCCTATTGTTTTACCCCAGATTTGCGGTGTTACAAAAGCCATTGGATCCCACTGATGATACCTGCCGCGTCTAACAAATTTGTCCGCCTCTATTAATTTCTTGGTTGCAGCCAGAATTAGCATAAACGCATGCTCTGCAACAGATTCTCCTGCTACGCCTGGTGTGTTTGTAACAACAATTCCATGCCTTTTAGCGTAAAGGGCATTAATGTTATCAAATCCGACAGCGAAGTTTGAGATAATAACAAGCTCTTTGGAAGCTGAATCTATGACCTCCTCATCTATGATGTCGCCAACGGTTGTTATCACCGCTTCATATTTGGAAAAGACTTCACAAAGCTCCTGTCTGTTTAGGCGACTCGGTCCCTTGTTAATATCAACCCTATATCCCTTCTTTGTCAAAAGCTCAAAAGCGAGATCTGGTATTTTGACTGTTATATAAATTTTACGCATGTTTAAATATTCACAGCGACCAGCTTCGGCACTGCAGCTCTTGTACGAACGAGTTCTTCCAAAGTTAAAATTCCTTTTTGCGTACCTACTTGTTTTATTTCATGCGCGGCATTAATTGTTCCCCAGATCATAGCTTCACCCAAAGTTTCTCCTTTTGCCAACGCTGCAACAAAACCGCTCGAATAAGCGTCACCTGCACCGGTTTTTTCAACCAACTGGGTCGGAAAAATCCCGGCCTTTAAATTATTATTACCATCAGTTGCCCAAGAACCTTCCTCACCATCGGTTATTACTACTTTCCGAGCTCCCAATAGCAGCATTTTTGAAAGGAGATCTCGCATTTCAACACGTTCTTTTAGGTCAATCCCCATAATTCTTTTAGCTTCTTCCATATTAACAATTAACAATTCACAACGCTCCAAAACCTTAGGATACCTTTTAATATCTGCTTTTAACTGAAATGTTCCGGGGGAATAAACAAGTTTAGTTTTTGACTTGTCAACAAAATGACATACCTCATCCATTATATTAGAACTGGTAAAACTTTCCGCCATTGATGTGAGATAAAGCCAATTGCAATCGGAAAGCTTCGGAAGACGGTAAAGCCAATCCTGATGGTATACAAAAATAGTACGTTCTCCCTGAAAGCTTAAAACAACAGAAAGATTAGATTTTTTTTCACTGTGAACTTCAACATAATCCTGGGAGACGCCTTCTTCTTCCAAAGTTTGTTGAATTCTTCTTCCCTGGTCATCTCCCCCTAAATTTGTGTAAATGGCTACCGTTAGGCCAAGTTTTTTTGCCCCAACTGCTACGTTTGCCGCATTTCCCGCAACTGCATATTCTATTGCCTCAACGGGAACTTTTCCTCCATATGGAAGACATATTTTGCAATCTTTGCGGTTGACATCACATTCAACAGTCGCATCCTTAATTTTTATAAAAGTGTCAACAGTAGAATCACCTATTGTAATAAGATCAAAAGAGTTAGTCATAATGAAAAAGTTGAATTTTCGTGTTTGTGATCCGAACCGTAAAACACGTTTTCAAACTTCACAATTGCTTTTAATGCCGACTCCGGCGAATTTACAATCTTAAAAACCTGTCTTTCCTCCGGCCTAATGTACATCCCGCGCGTAAAAGCGAAAATGATCTCCTGCCAAAAATCACCGTACAAAATTAGTGGTTTATGATGTCCGAAATATAATCTTGCCAGTCCCCAAGCCATCCCGAACTCACTAATTGTTCCGGTACCGCCATTGAAAAATATATGGATTTGTCCAACCTCCAGTAGTTTTAATGTCCGCTCAAGATAATTTTTACAAACAACCAGCTCATCTACCTTATTGCTTTCGTCTCTGCCTTCAAAAACAGGAATATCTGCGGGGTAAAAAGTAATACCTACGGTTTTGCCTCCTGCACTCTTGGCGCCTAAAGTCGAAGCTTTCATAACACCAGGCCCTCCACCATTTACAACAGTGAATCCATATTGTGCACAAAGCTTTGCTACTTCAAATGCTGCTTTGAAAGGGTCATCTGCTTCTTTGGCATCGGCATAGCCGAGAAATGTAATATTTTGGAGTTTGGGCATTAGTACAATTATGCTTTGGCAGAAGCCAACTTCGCAAGTTTTTCGTAAGCGACGTAGAAATCCGTGGCATCATAAATTGCAGAAGATGTAACAAGAAAGTCTGCACCCGCTCTTGCAAGCTTCGCAACATTACCCTCGTTCACTCCTATATCTACTTCCAAAGCCAACCCGGGGGAAAGGAACTTTACTTGGTGCAACCTCTCATAAGTATCTTCTCCAAGCTTCTGGCCTGAAAATCCTGGTCTGCCCGTCATCAACAATAAAAGATCAATGTCATCAAAAAAATTAGAAGCAAGTTCAACGGGTGTGTCAGGGTTCAAGGAAAGCCCTATTTGTTTTTTGTGTTTTTTAACAGAATATATATTTTCACCAATATCTTCTTCACACTCATATGGAAAAATTATTCTGGAAACGTAAGGCAATCGTGCAAGCTGCGCGATGTAATCAGAAGGAGTAATAACCATTAACTGAATTTCCAAAGATTTTGAGCTGGAATATTTAGAAATTACGTCAACTCCGACTGTATTGCTCTTTGCAAATTTTCCATCAACAACGTCAATCTGAATCAAGCTCGCAATATGCTCGGCAAGCCTCAGACGCTTTATGTAATCCTCTTCGTCATTTGTAAGAATTCCCGGTACAATTACAGCCATTAAAGCTCGTACTCCTCTCCCTGTTGCGGAATAATTGATTCAACTCCCATTTTATCGCCAATTACCAAAGAGAGCGCAAGGCTTTCTTCCGATTCCCCGTGAACCAGAAAAACTTTTTTAACCCCTGCAATTTTTGAAAGCCAGCTTACAAGTTGTGGCTGGTCCGCATGTGCACTGTAAGATCCTATCTTATGGACTTGTGCACCTACATCATATTTTTTCCCAAAAATCTTTATTTCGTGCTCTCCGTCTACAAGTCTTCTGCCTAAAGTTCCAACTGCCTGATAACCTACGATCAAGATGGAGTTTTTAGAATCTTCTATGTATTTTTGCAAATGAAAAAGAATTCTCCCTCCATTCATCATTCCGGCGCCTGCGATTATAATTTTTGGAACAGGAGCATTATTTATAGATTTTGATTCTTCAACAGTTGATGTTATTTGAACATGATCCAAAGCGAAAATTGCCCCATCTTTAAACTCATTTTTAACTTTTCCATTCAAGAACTCCGGATACCGGCCAAAAACTTTAGTTACTTTTTCTGCCAGGGGGCTATCAAGATAAAAACGTGGGACTTCACATTTACCCACCTGACAAAAGTGTTCGATATCGTGAAGAAGTTCTTGTGTTCTCTCGATTGCAAAAGTTGGAATCATCAAAACACCGTTTTGGGAAATTGTTGAATTTATTATTTTGTTAAGCGTCTCTCCCCTTATCGAAATATCCTCGTGAACTCTTCCTCCGTAAGTACTTTCACAAATAACAAAGTCCGCACTTTCAATAGTGTCTGGTGGCTCCAAAAGCTCACATGGAGAATTTCCAAGATCGCTTGTATAAACCAATTTTTTATCCTCCCCTTCCAAAATAGTAAGGGCAGATCCTAAAATATGCCCGGCATTTTTAAGAGTAAGTTTTACTCCCGGGAAAACCTCAAGCGTCTTCCCGTAGGGGATTGCCTCAAATTGCCCCATTACCCCATCAACGTCGCGCTCTTGACACAAAAGAGGTCTTTCTTCTCTCCTGGCTTCCTCGCTCATCAGCTTCTGATTGTCATCAAGAACTAGTCTTGCCAGCTCACATGTTGGGGCAGTTGCGAATATGCGTCCACGAAATCCGTCACGAAATATTTTTGGAAGTCTGCCCACGTGGTCAAGATGTGCATGGCCAACGACAATAAAGTCTATGGACTTCACATCGTAAGCAAAAGGTGCAAAATTTCTCTCTTCGGCAAGATTAACTCCTTGAAAAATACCACAGTCGAAAAGAATACGACGGCCAGCTACCTCCACCAATATATTAGAGCCGGTCACTTCCCGCGCGGCTCCAAAAAAAGAAACCCTCATTAATTTAAGTATATTGAGAAACAAGCCTAGTCGCTAGTGGCTAATTGCTAATCATGAATTCCTAATGCTTCATCGATCCTCGGCCGGTCAAAACCTAAGATAGTTATTTTCTGGCCGTCGTCTTTGTCAATAACGGTAAACGGAACGCCCATTTGTCCGGAAATCTCTACCATCTTCATTGCCTCCACCAGATCATCGTCAATCAAAATCTCATCGTATTCTATTTTTTTGTCACGGAAGTAATCCTTTTGCATTAAGCAAAAAGGACAAGTACTGGTTGAATATAACGTGATTTTCGGCATATTTTATCCTAACACATTCACAACCGCATTTTATGTTAAAATGACACCAGCCGCCAAAGGGCGGTTTTTTTAACACTTAAAAATGCAAAATCTTAGAAACGTAGCAATAATTGCCCATGTCGATCACGGCAAAACTACACTTGTAGACGCTCTTCTTCGTCAGTCTAAAACACTGCTTAAAAAAGAAGTTGACGAAAAGAATCTTATTATGGATAGTAACGAGCTGGAGCGCGAACGCGGAATAACGATTTTTTCCAAAAACGCCTCCGTAATTTGGAACGGGACAAAGATAAACATTGTCGATACCCCCGGACACGCAGATTTCGGCGGGGAAGTGGAACGAGTGCTTTCTATGGTCGACGGATGTTTGCTTTTAGTAGACGCTCAAGAAGGTCCTATGCCCCAAACCCGCTTTGTCTTAAAGCAGGCACTTAAATTGAAGCACAAAATAATTGTTGTTATTAACAAAGTAGACAAGCCAAATGCCAGAATCGATTTTGTAAAAAACCGAATTTTTGATCTTTTAGTAGAACTTGGTGCAGACGAAGAAACTGCTTTCAAAGAAGCAATCTACACAGTTGCAAAAGACGGAAAAGCAGGTAAAACTCCAGATATTGCAAAAATGGTAGACATCTCGCCTGTTTTCGAGGAGATTATGCATCAAATCCCGACACCTTCAGGTGATGCCGACAAGCCTTTGCAAATGCTTGTTTCAAATATAACTTACGACACTCATAAGGGAAGAATAGCTATAGGAAAAATTCAAAACGGGAGAATAACCTCAGGGCAGGAAGTAATCCAAATAACCCACGACGGTGAGAAGAAAAAAGGAGTAGTAACTTACCTTGCAAACTTTGTCGGCTTAGAGCGGGCAGATGCAAAAGATGCAGAAGCTGGAGACATAGTTGCAGTAGCCGGTATTCCGGACATAACAATAGGTGAAACCATAGCAGACCCCAAAGAACCAATAGCCTTACCAATTCTTAAAGTTGAGGAGCCAACAATTAAAATGACATTTTCAGTAAACAGCTCTCCCTTTGCCGGAAGAGAAGGCAAATATAAAACTTCGCGTCAAATTAAGGAAAGACTTTATAAAGAACTCGAAACAGACGTTGCACTTAAGGTGGAAGATGGACCGAATGGCGACTGGATAGTTTCGGGTAGAGGAGAGTTACACCTTGCGATTTTCATAGAAAGGTTAAGAAGAGAAGGCTACGAATTTCAGGTTGCAAGACCTCAAGTAATAACCAAAATCATAGACGGACAAAAGATGACCCCTTACGAACAAGTTTTTATTGAAGTTCCCGAACAGTATTCGGGTACCGTTATGCAAAAAATGGGTGCCCGTCATGCAGAGCTTGTTGATCTTAAAACAGAAGAAGGAATAGCTTTTTATGAATTCATTATCTCCACACGCGAACTCTTCGGCTACAGAAGCGAATTTACAACAGACACAAAAGGATTAGGAATTATCAATACCCTATTTATGGAATATAGACCGGAGACACCAAACTTTTACTCACGTGGCCACGGATCTCTTGTTGTCCACGAAAGCGGTATAACCAAAACTTACGGGTTAATAAATGCACAGGAAAGGGGAGCCATCTTTGCAAACGCGGCAGAAGAAGTTTACAAGGGACAGGTGATTGGAAGAAACAGCAGGGATGAGGATATAAGAATAAACGTTTGCCGCGAAAAACATTTAACTAACATGCGCAGCAAAGGCGAAGACGCATCCGCTCACATTAACGCACCCCTGAAAATGGATTTGGAAGATGCGCTTGAATACATAAACGACGAAGAATTAGTAGAAGTTACTCCGAAAAACATCAGAATAAGAAAAATCGTCCTCGACGAGTTGGAAGAGCGAAGGAAACGAGTAGAAGGTCGACGTTAACTCACTTGTAAAGTTTGCTGTTCATTAGGTCAAGTAGTTGATCGGGATTTTTTATAAGATCTAACTCAATCCACGAATCGATTTGGTTGTGTTTTTTTAATGTATTTTTTTCCGAATCAAAAAGCTGAACATCCAACCAAAAAAAATCTTTGTTAAAATTTATTCCTTCAGTTTTATCCAAGGTGAAATTAGTTGGTTTAATTCCTTCGATTAATGAAACTGTGCTGGGCAATAGAAATTGGGACAGGTATTTTATAGTAATTTCTCTGCTTCCGCGACACCTGGTACTCAACCATGTTACGGAAAAATTGGCCAGAATATATTTGAGAAATTGATCTAGATGTAAAGCGGGCATTACGCCTTTTGTAAGAATTACTCCATCGATACCGAGATAAATGTTTCGTTTCATGTATTTATGAAATCATTTGTGAGAAGAGCTTATCTAGTCATAAATTATTCGAAATTGAGCAGATCTATTACTTATAGTATAACATACGCACAGTGACTCGAACGAAACTATGGGTTGAGTGGTCCAAAGTTTAGGGTTCGTTTCGCGCCAAATTTTCTATCGGTAATCCCCCGAGACGAGGATTATTGCCATCCCAACCGCCACCGTAATATCCCCAGTTCTTACGAAAATCATCCGCACCGTTTTGAAATTCCCTAACCTCGTGACAATTCTTACATTCACCGGAAGAAGTTACACCTTGGGGCGTCTCAATAATCCAATGATGTTGACAAAAAGTATCTTTTATAGCGGGTAATTCCTCTTTGGAAGCCAATGACTCCACCATTAATTGCATTATAGCAATTTTTTTCGCTATAATCCTGCCTTATGGAAACAATGAGGTTGAAGAAACACGACCAAAAAGTAATAAAAAAGGAAAACAATGGGGTATATAGAATTTCAACCTAAAAAAGGAATTGTGATCGGTTTCGGCGCAGAAAAAGGTTCCATCGGCTTCGCTGTGGAAACAGGACCACGTAATTTTGAATTGGGATATTTACCGCCAACTAGGAATATACGCCTTCCTTTTCATCGGAGGTTTATATTGGAAGCTAAAAAAAATTTAGTTGGCTTAATGATAGATACAGAAGTATTATCTTCCGCGAATGGATCTGTTTGGGCAATTTTGGGAAACGACCTTTTTTCCCCTGAACTCAAGATGCGCTTTACACCTTCAGGTAGAGAGCTTGAAAATAACTCTTTGACTGGAAGAAAAAAGAAGTTTTTAAGTTGGTTTGAACAGTACAATGATTTTCTACAAAAATGGGAAAGAAACAAAAAGTTAAAAGTTCTACAGAAAATTACAGGATTTACTTCCCCGAAAATGGCAAATTTTGCAGTAAGGCACCTCGGATTTGAGTATGAATGGGGTTATGGGCCCAAATCAAAAAGAGGAGTCGGTATTCGCGGATCCCGGCCAAAACTTATAGAAAAAATGTGCGAGTTGGAACAGAGCGGGATATTTAAAGAAGTATCTTAATGTTCAGCTCGCAGCTTTTCCGGAGTTTTGGGCCAAAGTCGAATTCTCTCTCGAATATAATAATCCTCACACATCCTTTCTAGCAGTAATGGTGACCCACCCTTATCTTACAGCTTGCGGATGCTGAAGGTTTGACGACTAATAAAAAGTCGGTTAGAATGCGTTTTGAGCAGGAAGATTAGTTTATATTTATGATAGAATCCACAACAGTTGTATACCAAGGATGACATTGGAGAGAAAAGAACCAAAAGAACAAATGATTTTGCTGGGAAATCGCATGGAAATCCCGGCAAATACTCAAGCCATTCTCTGGGATATGGATGGCACGCTTATTGATTCACTGGGTTTGGATTTAGTCGTAGTCAACGATTTGCTAAAACAACATTTTGCCGATGGAGTTGAATTTGAGAGAGGATACATCCAGTCTATTTTTGACCTTCACGTACCTCAATTTTGGCAGACAATTCTTGATAAGGTAGTTACTGATTTTGGAGCCAAAGACGCGAAAGAAAAATATGAGGAAATTTTGGCCAGTTATAATAGCCTTCGGCAGAATTATCGATTCGAGCTTTGTGATGGTGTTCGTGAAATTCTCGATGATGCTAAAAACCGCGGACTCTCACAGGCTGTTGTATCCAACAATCCTGTTGCCCACATTGAAGAAATTTTGGCAAATGTAGGTATATTAAGTGAGTTTAGATTTATTGTCGGAAACGATATTGAAGAAGCTCAAAAGTTACTGAGGAAAAAGCCGTACCCCGATCCGTATATTTATGCAGCAAAGCTTGTTGGATTTACACCTTCAAAATGTGCGGCGGTAGAAGATGCGATCAACGGAGTAGAATCTGCTAAAAGTGCCGGTTGTTTTACAATCGGTGTAGCTACAGGAGGTGCAACTTGGGAACAATTAATCAGGTTAGGAGATAAAATTGATAGAGTCTACAGCTCGTTTTCATTGCCTTCCGAATTTCAATTTCCCCCGGCATCTTTTGCCTGAGCATGGGTAGCTTCTAGTTAAGATTTGCTAATGTGGCTCTACGGGGGGTCGAACCCCGCTTTGGTCCTTGAAAGGGACCCGTCCTAACCGATAGACGATAGAGCCTCATTCGTTTCACTCATTCGGCTCTTTTTCTCACTTCGTTCGAAATAGAGCCTCGCTACGCTTCTAATAGAGCCTCGCTTCCCTCGGCACTGATTCTCGCTTACACTCAAAATAGAGCCTACGATGCAAAAGAGCCAAAAGAACACTTAGCAGAAAATTTTACCACACAAACCAGCTAACTTTACAGTTAGCTTCTACAAAATCCCACTCGTCACAACGC
>JAUYIQ010000056.1 GCA_030688205.1 Candidatus Curtissbacteria bacterium
GTGCCGGGAGAGGGACTCGAACCCTCATGAGCGTTAAGCTCTCTCGTTTTTGAGACGAGATCGTATACCAGTTTCGACATCCCGGCGCGCTAGTAATTTAGCTTCAGTTATTATATCATTTCAAATTAGCCATGCGAGTAAATGTTTTAAAAGGCGTCAAACTTTCTGATCTTAAGTGCGAGGTTTTGGTGGTCGGGGTTTTGCCCGGTACGAAATTTGCATCGGATAAAGCAATTCGGGAGGTTGATGAGCTGACCGATGGTGCAATGCTGAGATATCTTTCGAAAAACGAGAAATTCGGTAAAACTTTAGAGGTAGTTCCTTTTCATATCTCCCCAAAAAAACACAAGTTTGTCGAAAAAGTTATTCTTCTTGGGATGGGGAGTTTTGATAATTTGGACAATTACAAGCTAAGACAAGTTGCTGCATATGCGGGGAAAAATAAAGGAAAGGACACAAAAAGCGTCGCATTTTCACTTCCTGCTGCGGTATCAGTTGCTGATAAGATTGAACTTTTGGTGATTGGGTTTTTGGATGGGAATTTCGATTCGGGGCATCATAAGACCAAACAGGGACACCACCTTGAGTTTGAAGAGCTGGTAATTTTGAGTGACAAAGCTTCAGGCGACATTCAAAAGAGAGTGGATAGAGCACTTATTATTGCAGATTCCATACACAAAGTAAGAGAAGTTGTGAATCAACCTGCAAATATTGCAACCCCAGAATATTTGGTCAGTTTTGCTAAAAAGATTGCAGCTTCTGAGCAGCTAAAAATTCAAGTATTTTCAGAAAAACAGGTAAACGAGATGGGTATGGGAATTATGGCATCTGTTGCCAAAGGGTCCGATCAGGATCTTTACTTTGTTGTTATGAGATATTTGGGAGCCGGATCTGCCGGGCCAACACTGGCACTTGTGGGGAAAGGCATCACTTTTGATTCCGGTGGAATTTCAATTAAACCCGGAGAGCAAATGGACTGGATGAAGATGGATATGGCAGGAGCAGCGAGCTGTTTTGGGGCAATGGAAGCGATTTCTAAGCTGAAACCCAAAGTAAATGTAATTGTTGCATGCCCGCTGACTGAAAACTTGCCATCAGGAAAAGCATCAAAACCGGGAGATGTGGTAAAGGGGCTTTCCGGAAAAACAGTCGAGATTATAAATACAGACGCAGAAGGAAGACTGGTTCTTTCTGATGCTCTAACCTATGTTCAAAAAAACTTCAAGCCGGACTACATTGTGGATGTAGCTACCCTGACTGGTGCAGTTGTTGTTGCTTTGGGTAATTTGGCAACAGGAGCGATGGGCAGACCGCAGGAATTCATTGAAGAGGTAATCAAAGCAGGGGAGGCAACCGGTGAGCGAATATGGCAGTTGCCACTTTACGATGAGTACAAGGAACTTATAAAAAGCTACATTGCAGATATTGCAAATCTTTCTTCAGGAAAAGGAGCCGGAGCTCAAACAGCTGCAAAGTTTTTGGAAGATTTTGTTGACAGGGGTCAAAAATGGGTGCATTTGGATATAGCATCAACTGCTTGGGAAGAGTCTGATAAGCCTTATTGTGCAAAAGGCGCAACAGGATCTTCTGTGACAACGCTGGTTGAATTGGCGATGAATTTGGAGAGGGGAATATGATTTCTGTTACAGAACTTCGAGCAGGAACTGTTTTTGAGGAACGGGGTGACTTTTTTTTGGTGCTTTCATACGAGCACATCAAAATGGGTCGCGGAGGAGGGACAATCAAAGTTAAAGTGAGGAATCTAGCAAACGGTGCAACCATTGAAAAATCGTTTCCTAATGGAAACAGAGTTCAAGAAGCTTCTATAGATCGAAAGAAAGTGCAATATTTATACAGCGACTCGTCAGGATTTCATTTTATGGACAATGAAACTTACGAACAATTTACCTTGGCGGATAAATTAGTCGGTGACTACGCGCCTTACCTGAAAGAAGGGCTGGAGCTTTTGCTTTTTACAATTGGGGACAGGCCAATGTACATAGAACTGCCAAAAATCCTGGATTATCAGATTACTCAAACCGGGGGAGCTTCCCGGGGTAACACAGTCGGAGCTGCTCAAAAAGACGCGGTTTTGGAAAACGGACTTCGGGTTAAAGTGCCCTTGTTTATAAAAAATGGGGAAGTGGTTCGGGTAGACACTAGATCCGGGGCATATGTAGAGCGGGCGAAGTAGATTAACGAGTGTTTGCCAGGATTTGGTCGAAGCCAAAGTTTGGTGCTAAGGTAAGAAACAAAACAATTCCCACCACTACAATTTGAGTGACAAGCCCCCAAGGAAGTTGAAGTCTCCATTGCGTTTTATGGCTAAGCCAGTCAAACCATGAAAATGGAGGGATATGGAAGCCAAAAATATCCGAGGGAGTTTTAAGCCAGTCCGGAAGCTGAGCCGCAATCACCATAGAAAATAGATAAATTGGCTCGACGGTATTTCTGAAAAGTAAAATGACAAGAGCAAAACCCAAAAGAACATCGAAAGTTGCCTCTGTTGTCAAGCGGAGTTTTGTTTTTTTCTTATGGTTTGTTCCCGCATCCCAGTGAGGGATCATGTCTGCCACAAAGTGCGAGATGATGGCAAGCGGGATTCCTAAAAGGGGATTTGCGACTTTAACTGCGATGCTTGCACCAATCAGGGCGTGTGCGGTTGCTGTCATAAACAATTGTCTTAAAACGACAAAAACCAGTGTTTTTCCTGGTCCATGGCCATAATAACATAGTCTGATATATCACATCAAATGGAATAGCCATTGATGTATATCGATTGTGCGCAGAATTTGGCTGATATATGTCTTCCTCTGCTTCGCAGAGCGACATATATATGATATATAATACCTCCAATGTCCCAGATCATTTTAGTTCTCGCTCTTTTTTTGGCCATTTTTTGGTCCGTTTTTTTATTTTGGAGGGCATGCAAACATGAACTTATCGAAAGTGAACAAGTTTTCGATATAACAATAGTGGCTTCAATTGGTGCAATGATTACTGCTCGCGTATTTGACTATATTGAAAATATTGATACTCTCGGTCTGTCGGTTGCTAAATTTATTTTTTTTAATGCATATGGAGGTTTTGATTTTCGTGGTGCAATTTTGGGAGCCGGAGTAGCAATCTTTTTATTTTTGAGACATAAGAGGATTAAAACTCTTCATGTTTTAGATCTTGCTGCTGCCCCTATCGTTTTTGGGCAGTTTGTGTTTAACCTGGCCTTTCTTTTACAAGAAGGCTGGGAAGGCGGAAAATTGTATGCTTTTTCCACTGTTTCTTATTTTCTGATTTTTGTGATTCTTAAAAGACTGGCTTCCAGAAAACGCCATTTGGGATTTATTGTATGTTTTTGGTTAGTCGCCTTCTCAATTGTCGATATTGCAATGCTGACTCTTTTTGGCGAAAGTAGGTTTTTGAGTGTAGCAGTTGGCTATTTAATTGTTGTGCTTGTTTTGTGGCACATCTTTTCAAAAAGAACTTTTGTGCGTGACATAAAAAATCTTTTTGCACTTGTTTTGCTTTCGGTGTTCAGGTTTAAGCGAATGACAAGGAGTGCTGATGAGACAGGGAAATTTTCCAGGTCCGTTGTGCTTTTCCCTTTGTTTGTTTCCAAAGCAGTGCTGTCTGTTATAAAATTGATCATTAAAGAGGCGAGACTCGGACTTTTGGACTTTTTGTATGTTCTCGGCTTAAAGCATGATAGATATTAAAAATATTTCCAAACGGGTAGAGCTGCAAAGGGATGCAATTGTTGCAATGATAAAAAGGCTTAAGCGTGATGACCCTTTTGCCTCTGTCGACAGGTCTTTGATTGTGGAACCAGGTACTGATGCAGGAGTGCTTTTTGGGCATGAGCAAGCAGTTGTTATGGAGCAAAGACTAAAAAAAGATCTTTTTGAAATTGAGTACGCTTTGAAAAAGATAAAAAAAGGCACATACGGACGGTGTGAGAAGTGCGGTAAGGCGATTGAAGCTAAGAGGCTGGAAGTAAAGCCTTCTGCAATTTATTGTTTTTCCGATGAAAAGAAAATGGAAAAGAAAAGATAGTTTCTTCCTAATAATTCCTTCAATAATTGTTTTAGATCAGATTACAAAATTATTGGTTGTTAAATTGGGAATTCAAACTGTTTGTAACAGGGGTTTTGCTTTCGGAATAGCACCGACGTTTTTGAATGGTTTAATTTCGATTTTAGTTTTAGGAGTCGTTGCTTATCTGGCAATTAAAGAGACCAGAGGCATTTTTTTGCTTGGATATTTTTTAATTATAGCCGGAGGATTGTCGAATTTTTTTGACAGACTCGCTCGAGGATGCGTTTTGGATTTTGTTGATTTAAAAATTTGGCCAGTTTTTAACTTGGCAGATAGTGCGATTAGTATTGGAGTTTTTGTATTGGTTATATTTGGGATTTTCAAATTCAAAATTAATGCTTAAAAAATTAAAAGTAGTTTTTGAAGACAATTGGATACTGGTAGTTGATAAACCGGCAGGGCTAGTGGTAAACCGTTCCGAAACAGTTAAGGAAGCAACTTTGCAGGATGAGCTTTCAGAGTATTTTGGACTTGCTGAGGGCGACTTAGGTTTGGGAGACCGGGCAGGAATTGCTCATAGGCTAGACCGCGAAACATCGGGTCTGTTGGTTGTTGCAAAGACAAAACAAGCCTTTGAAAGTCTTCAAGCTCAGTTTAAAGAGCGGGAAGTTGTAAAAAAGTATATTGCTCTGGTTCATGGAAAGGTGGGAAGCAGTGAAGGGGTGATAAGCGGAACTTTGCTTCGAATAGAGTCGAAAATTGCAAGAGTAGGCCACTTTGGGAAATTTGGAATAGTTGACCGGAGGTCCAGTGAGGGACGTCCCTCCTTCACTAAAGTTTCGGAGGGTAAAGAAGCTGTGACAGATTATGTCGTTCGTGGCGTATATAGTTTCCGGGAAGAAAAGTTTAAGAAGATAATAGATGGTATGAGAAATACAAAAGCAAGATTCAATTATCTAAAGAAGAATGCCCGAGAGTACACGCAAGTTGGCGTTTATCCAAAAACCGGGCGTACACATCAGATCCGCGTACATTTGAAAAGCATTGGTCATCCTGTAGTTTCAGATTTAATTTACGGTCCAAACAAGTTAATAAATTTTGATCTTTTGTGGTGCCCGAGGCTATTTTTGCACGCTTCGTCAATTGAGTTTACTCATCCAAAGACTAAAAAGAAGGTGCAATTTTCTTCTGAGCTGCCTGCTGATCTTGAGAAGGCGCTTCTCTTGCTTGAGAAATAGTAATTAGCCTTGGTAGAATGAGGGTATAGGTGATATTTTATGTCTTTCTCTCTTGCGAGAGGGACATAAAATTTATCAGAAAGAAGTGAGGTAAATTTTATGGGTGGCGTATACGGCGGTTTTTTTAAAGGTGATAAGAAGAAAAAGAAGAAGGAATATTTAGAGAAGCAAGCTTTAAATATTCCAAAAGTTTACTCGGTGCCAAAAGTCGAGATTATTGGTAAAGGCAAAAGGGACAAATAAATTTTAATTCTCCAAAAGGTGTAAGGAAAGTAGATTTGAGAGTGGCTAGGCAAAGTCTAGCTTGTGACAGATTATCATAAAAAACGTACGGGTTTTGGTCAGTCGGAAACTTTAAATAAGTGGCGCAGAATGCTGGCTGTTTTTGTCCTGGTCACTTTGGTTTTTGCAATAATTTCCGGAATTGGCAAAACTATTGCCTTTGGGAAAATTTTAGGTACATCAACGTGGGATGGAAACTCTTCAGTTTCTATAATCAGAAACACAAACCCTCCATCTATTTTGATTTGGCAGACTTATCCCAAGCGCCTGATAGTGCTTACTCTGGATTCTGATTTGAAACTGGTTATTGGTGATACTTGGCGAGGAGTAAAAGGTGTGGGAGAGATTTTTGAAAAGCTTAGCGGAGCTGAGGCACGAAAGGTTGTTGCAAGCGGTATTCATGTCCCTATTACCAACTATGTATATTTTGAAAAAGATGAAAACCGTCATCGTGATAATTTCGAAGACGAATTTAGGCGGTTCGCCGCAATAACAACACCGCTTTCAATTCTAGTTTATGGAGTGGGTGACGTAGATACCGATATTGCTCGAATGGATATAATTAGATTGTGGTGGCAGGTGAAATCCTTAAGTGTAGATGATATAGAAATTGTAGATTCAACAGCAATGACAGAAAATGTTGCTCTTTCCGGCGGCCAAAAGGTTTTAGGGGTTGACGATGTTTCCATGCATGCACTGCTTTCAAAATATATGGAAAACCGCAAGATTTTAGAGTCTTCCCAAAAAGTTACTATTATTAACGCATCCGGAGTGTCCGGAACAGGTAAGCTTGCATCTGATTTTGTTTCTGCTGTAGGCGGAACGGTTGAATCTGTTGAGGCTGCAGACGTTGTTGATGTGACTAGCATGATAGCTGAAAAGTCTTATACCTCAACATATTTGGCAAAGCTGTTCGATTGTGTTATAACTTCTGGACCGATTAATAGTCGCGGGTCAATAAGAATAGTCATTGGACGCGATTTTGCCCAAAAATACTTTTAATAATTATGTATGTAGTATTTGGAATAATTATCCTGATAGCTTCATTTATTATTGCCCTTATATCACTAATCAGTGAGCAGAAAAAAAACGAGCAGTTTCATTCTGCCATAGATGAAGAATCTAAAGATGCAGTAGCCTCTGAGGAAGAGCAACAGACTTTGCTGAAGGAAGAAGCGGTAAAGCGGCAAGGTGAAGCTGCTAAACGTCTCGAAGAAATGGTTAAGAAGCAGGAAGCTGCAAATGTTGCGGATGAGGCCCAGAATTTGGAAAACAGAGATGTGGATCAAGAAATGTTTCCGTGGGAGAAGCCGATTGAGGAGCAACTTAACGAAACAGTAGGTGATTCGACTGAGGAAATAAAGGTGGAGGAAAAAAGCCCCGCTGAAACATTTGATGATATCACCGCATCTTCTGTTGACGACAGCAGAACTCTAACAGGTGTAATTGAGATTAGGAGACAGGCAAAGGAAAAGAAAAAAGCAGCTTAAGCTGTACCGTCTGTGTCCACGTAGTTGGAGTTTTGAGTTTGAAATGAAGGCTGGTTGGCAAACTTCTCAGATCTTTGTGTTTCTTTTATAAAAATAGTCAGTGACTTTAGACCTGCGCTTTTGACGTATGCCTCGTACTCGTTACCCCCCGAAATTAGAGATAACACGCGATGGGCTAAATCATCCGGAAAAGCCCCAAGATATGTGCCGTTGTCCCCAGAGACAGTGATTGAATGGTTTTTGGGGTTGATTTGGACCTGGTCCCCGCAGTTTAGGGAAGCAAGGACAGACGGCGGGGCCAAGTTTAGCAAATTGACAATTTTGGTTTTGCCGGGTTCGTAGAGAAATACTTGGGATAAATTGACATATGGTGTCGTGCCAACCGGTTTTGAGAGACCGTTACTTGTTGAGTGACCATCCGTTTTTGCCAACTTCGCTATGTTTTTGAGAGCAATTATATTGTATGGGTCAACCTCAAGCACTTTTTTGTATGTTTTGGTGGCTTTTGTGAGTTCACCCAGACATAAGCAGGCACGGGCAAGACGATTAAGGGCTTCTACATTATCCTTTGTACTTCGGAGAATTTTTTCGTTGATTTTAACTGCTTCTTGCCAATCGGAGCATAGAGCTGCAGTTATTGCTGCCTGTGCGAGCGATTCGGCGTCAGAATCTTGTCTTGCGGCGCCGTATGAATGCATGCATCCAACATTATGATAGTAGTGAAAGTTAGTCAATGGGTGAAAAAAATGAAACAATGTTAAAAAAATTGGGGTGATTTTATGTTCAAAAGACTTTGTTGAAAATTTTCTGAAATAAACATAAAATTGGCACAATATGAGTGGACATTCAAAATGGTCGACGATTAAGCGCCAAAAGGGTGCTACAGACGCCAAACGCGGACAGGTTTTTACAAAGCTTGGAATGGCGATTGCTATTGCAGCGCGTGAGGGTGGAGGAGGAGATCCGGCTAGCAATTTCAAGCTGAGGCTTGTTATGGAGCAAGCAAGAGCTGCCAACATGCCTAAGGAAAATATTCAGAGGGCTGTTGACAGAGGACTAGGTAAGGGAGGAGCTGGTCAGTTGGAGTCGGTGGTTTATGAGGGTTATGGTCCCGGAAAGGTAGCTTTTATAGTTGAGGCGGCTACCGATAACAAAAATAGAACTACCGGAGAAGTTAAAAGTACGATTGAAAAGTCAGGCGGAAGCTTTGTTTCTCCAGGAACTGTTTCCTGGATGTTTGTTGATGAAGGGGTAATTGTTATTCCAAAAGAGGAGCGGGCAATGGATGAATTTCTGGATTTGGCAATTGAAGCTGGAGCAGAGGATGTTGCAGACATAGGAGAAGTTGTAGAGATCTATACAAAACCTACTACGCTCGAGTCGGTTAAGAGGGTTTTGGAAGAAAAAGGGCTTGTTATACAAAGTGCGGAAATTTCCAAAAAACCTACAACGACGGTTGAAATTACAGATGAAGCTATTGCCAGGCGAATTGTTGATTTGATGGATAAACTGGAAGAAATGGGTGATGTGGTTCGGGTTCACTCCAACGCAGATTTTGAAGATAACGTTTTTTAGCCTTGTGGCAATGCGAGCTCTGCAGGGTCAGGAATTATTCTTATTTTTCTTCCAGTCCGAGTTGTTAGGAAGGGTTTATATCCGCTTACATCGAATAGGTTTGTGGGATTGGTTAGGTCGGGTTTTGTCCCAGTTTCGACTTTTTGGCCATTACCAATAGCCATTCTTTTACCACCGTCGCCGTTAGCTTCTGGTGTCATGGCTTTTATGATAAAGAAAAAAAGGGCTGTTTGCTTGACATGAAGCTAACAAAGTCATGACCTAAATCAGACGAATTTTTGCTAGCTGACAAGTTTGGCGGCCCCCAGTATTTCACTGTCTTCAATTTTGGCGAATTTAGTTCTGTATTCCGGCGCGAGTTGCTTTAAATACCTTTCTATTTTTGGTCTGAGGCTGTGCCAGAACAGGCTTCCTTCCATAACAAAAACGAGGTCTCTTTGGGAAAAATCGGTGATTGCTGCCATTGCCGAAGCAACGAGTCCTGCAGATTTCTCAAAAAGATAACGGGCGATTTCTGAAGGCTCGCCCAGGTTTTTGTTGGCAAGGGCATTTAACTGAGCGGTTGAGGTAATCTGTTTGTGCTGTATGTTTTTGTTTTTGAGGATTTGGTCAAATTGCTTAAAAAGATAAGCACCCGCAGTTTCTTTTTCAAAAAGATATTTGTTTTTTTGTGTTGACTGGCGGTCAATCTGTTTTGTTTCTTCGCTGACTGGGAATTTATCGAAATTACCGGACTCCAAGTTTACGAGCTGTTCACTATCTAAAAAGATTGAAAAGTTAATACCTGTGCCTACAACGCCTGCCGCAATCTGATTCCATGAATATTGGGTAAGCGCGGAGAGTAATAAGGCTATGGTGTCGTTGGCTACTGCCACTTTAATTGCCTTTTTTGATTTTTGAAGAATATAGTTTTCAATTTCTTCGCCAACTTTTTTTCCTGTAAGACCATCGAACAGATGTTCTTTCGTGCCGGAGATAAGAACTCCGTCAAGTCGACTGTCTCGAAGAATTGGTTTTATGGGAAAGGTGAAATTGAGAGCAAGAGTTTTTGTTTCCTCATCGAGATTTTTCCTGATAAACTCTAAAAAATCAGCCTTCGTTTTGAAAGTACTTGCGTACATTTCCTGTTTTTGCAGAATTTTTAATTTTCCACTTTGGTATTTAACTTTTGCTTCTTTGCAGACCGTACCGCCAGTTACAATCACTTGAAAAATTTCGTTTTCTTTCACTATTTTTGTTTGTGGAAGCTGATGAACTATAAAGGCAAGGCTGGTTTCTTTGCCTGTTTTGGCTGCCTTTAATTCTTTAAGGAAATTATTACGGACTGTTTTTAATGTTTTGATGTCCATATTTAATATATTCTGGCTGTTTGTGGAACGTTATTTGTATATTCAGCAGTTCTAACTGGTGAAAAGTCAACGTCTATTCCTTGTTGTAGAAGACCAAGCCAAACTCCGCCTACACAGCCTTGTGTTACCAGATCCTGATTTGCTAAAAAGTTATCAACTGCAAGTCGGGCGTCTTGTCCAATTTTATCTCTTATTCTGTCTGCATAACATCTTATACTGTCGTGGAATTGTTCGAAAGGCAGAGATTTATTTTGTGGGTCTAGAGGGTTGAATACTGAAAAAAATCTTGAGTACTCGGTATCAGCTGAATCAAAGTGAAGTCTAAGTCCTCCAACTTGGGCAGTTTTGGTACCAGCCTGTTTTAATATGTCTCCTATTTCTTGCCATGTTAGATCTGGTCTTGCCCGATAGATACCGTCCTCGTCTTTGTGCAGTAGGCTTATGGGTTCTGGAGTGCAGTAGTAAGTTTTAACAAAATAAAGCGTTCCGGAATGGGGTATTCTAATAGGTAGCTCGTCGATATCGCGGGATGCTTCAAACACTAAAAGCGGACTTCCATTTGCCAAGCTGCTTGCAATAAATTCGTCCCTTTGTTGTTGGTAAGCTTGCGGGCTTTCGTATTTTCCTGCGAAAAGACCATCAGTGTTGCTTGCAAAAAAAGGATGAACAAGAACTTGGAGCGTGCCATCGGTATTCTGAAGTCCACTTTTAAGAGGTGTGAGTTCTTCTGCAGATGCTTTTTGTAAATCGACTAGTGTTAGTTGGGAAAGTTTTTCCATTGACTGTTTCTATATTTAAAATATTTGCTTTTCAAGCGCGGGTGCTATAAGAGAGTGATTGTGAGGGGAATCCTTCTACATATTGTCCAACAGCTGGAACTTTTTGGGAGATTTCACGAAGCTTATTTTTAATATCGTACCAATCTTCATAAGTAAAATATAATGCACCGGCTGCTCTTCTAAGTTCTCTTTCAAAACGGCTGTCTTTTAAGGCAAAGTAAAAAGCAATTTGATCTTTGGCATCAATTGCAGCTTTATCCGATGCGCCGTCGCCTATGTATATTACTGCTCTTTCGGGATCGTCAACTGCTTCTTTCTGAATGACTGCTGCTTTTTCCGCAGATATTACAGAGTCAGCTTCAATACCCCAGATTTTGAAGTCATGGGGGATTGGAATACGTTCAAAAGTGCCTTTAACAGATAAAGCGGCGTTTGCGGTTATGATTCTTACCGGTACGTCTTCTTCTATAAAGCCTGTGAATGATTCTTGGACTCCGTTACGCAGGTGTGAAATCCGGCCATAGTTTAAATATTGTTCGGGGTAATTGGTTATAGTTGGTTTGAATGTGGCCGGGTGCATGTTGATTAAGGCTGTTTTGAACTCAATGTCTTTAACTGCCTGAAGGGCTACATCAAAGGTAAAGGCTACGGGAAACCCTGGTTTTACTCCGTCTACCATCTGAATTACGTCCTCATCGGTTATCGTGCCGTCGAAGTCGGAAACAATCTTTATCCCGTGCAGAGATGTTGCGAGTCTTGAAGCTGCTCTTTGTTCGGGAGTGCGTGCAGGTAGTTGGTCTGCAATTTCATATCTATCTTTAATTCTGGCTAGCAGTTTTTGGCTTTCGGGTGTTTGAAGTCCTTCCACAAACTCTTTGTTTGCGGCAAACAGCGTTTCTGCAGCATCACGTAAGTGAGGCATAACAACTTTACCTGTGAGGTGTTCCTGGAGCTGCTGGGCGCTTGCATGAGTTCGTACAAGCCAGCCCGTAAGCCTTAAAATGTTGTTATAGTGTGCCTGGATAGCGTCAGGATGATATGGGTCGATTTCCGTAAGACCTATTAAATCGGCTCCTTGTGGGAGCCCATCTGACGTACCTGTGTTACGTTCGGTCATGTATAACTGTGGTAATGATACTGTAGGCTGAACATTTGCGCTTGACGATTCTCTGATTTAATCCTGACAAAATGAGGCTAGTTTAAGCTGACATGGCTTTGTCTTGCGCGTATCTGCTCATAAGAAGTATGATTGTGAGTGTGCACAACACACCGGTTGAGGCCTCATACCCTTTAGAATTTCGTGTGGAAGAAGCAAAAAACCTTGGAGAGCAGCTCAGGTTCAGGCATAACGTCGAGCTTGTGGGTATGAAGCACGTTGGAATCGGTAACTTCCTGAGCTATTTTCTCAACCATGCCGGGGTTGTAGACAGGTTTATAAACCACGGAGAAAAACACCTTTTTATCACGGTAGACCTCAATGATCTGGTTGAGCGTGAAATTCATCCCTTTTGGGTTCTTTTATTTAAGCGAGTTGTAGATAGCTGCGAAAGCATTGAAATTGATCTTGCTGACAAAAAAGAAATTTCCTCGCTGTTTTTAAGTTCTATCCAGTCCCAAGACTTGTTTTCAACCATTGAAAATTTGAAAAAATCCTTGAATCTTATTGTCAAAAACGATTTTCTGCCGACTATTTTCTTGCTTCGTCTTGACAGGCTCAAAGACGTATTTAACGAGGAGTTTTTTAGCAATTTGGAAGGGCTTGTCGATGCAACCGGCCAAAAGCTAGCGTATGTTTTTACAAGTTACAGATCTTTAGGAGAAATAGCACAACCTTTTTTCGAAAAGAAATACCCGACGCTTTTTCCAAATAAGATTTATGTGAAACCTGCAGGGGAGAGTGATACACAAATCATATTTAAAACATTTGAGAAAAAATATGAACTTGTATTAGATAAGGTCATTTTAAAGAAAATTTTTGATCTTTCTGCGGGTCATGTTCAGTATCTTCAGCTTTCGCTTCTGATACTCAAGCAAAAAATCGGAGATAATTCGGTAGATGCCAGTCGCCTGATGGCAACTATTGCAGCCGACGAAAGAGTCAATTTGCTTTCAGAGGAAATCTGGGAAAGTTTGACACGGGAAGAGCAAGAAGTTCTGAAAAAAATAAGGACGGGGAAAAGTATCGGTGAGCTGGAGAAGAAAAAAGCGCAGTATTTATGGGATTGTGGAGTTGTGAGTGCAAAAAACAGTCAGATAGCAATTTTTAATCCCTTGTTCGAAAATTATCTTAAAGGAAGTGATGTTAAAGGGGATCGAATTGAGGCTGTTGAATTTACCAAAAAAGAGAATTTACTTTTTCTTCTTTTGAAGGAGTCTGTAGGTGAAGTATGCGAGAGGGAAAAAATAATAAAGACTGTTTGGCCGGAATATGAAGAAGTGGGAGTTTCCGATTGGACAATAGACAGGCTAGTTGCAAGACTGAGGAATAAATTGAAGCAACAAAATAGTCCGTACACAATTAAAACCATCAAAACAAGAGGTTATATGTTGGTTGAGGAGAGTTAAATATGCCGAAAGAAACGATAGTTGATATAGGTTGCGGACAAAAAAATAACTTATGGCTTTACGGGTTTTATGAAGAGCCAACAGTAGGTGTAGATTTCTGTAGGGAATTTCTTCAAAGGAGGGCTGGAGACGGAAATCTTGTAACTGGAGATAGTGCAAATTTGCCACTTGTTTCTAATTGTGCCGACAAGGTTTTTGTCATCCACGTTTTAGAGCATGTTGATGCGCTTAGTGGTACATTAGACGAAATCGGCCGTGTTTTAAAATCAGGAGGGGAGCTTACTGTTGCTGTACCGCATAAACGCTTTGAAAGAGTCATGGGTAGTATAGATCCAGATTACCATGGGCCGAATATGCATTTGAGAATAGTGAAAGAAGAAGATTTAACTGAAGAACTTCAGAGTAGAGATTTTGAAATAGAAGAGGTAAAAACGAGAGGCTTTTGGGGAGCTGCTTATATAACAGCTGCGTCATTCCTACATCTTAAGATCCTGAAAGACAGGAAGATGGAAGCGCAGAGCGGGTACCTTGTGAAAGGTGATGATGGACAAATAACAGAAGGAGTGAGGGGAGAAACCGGGAAAATGTTAAAGTTTGCTAGAAGTTTTTTAACAAAAAATCCCATATTTTCAATATTGGACAAAGTTTATCCGTTTGAAACTTACGTTAGAGCAGTAAAGAGGTAGATGTGAGCGATTTAGTTTCTAACTATAAAAAAGATTTATGTTTAGCTTAATGGTTGAAAGGTTTTGCGATAAGGGAGTTGAGGAGAGTTAAATATGCCTGCTGAAATTTTGACGGAATCAGGGACATTGTTGCTACCACCTCAGGAGGCTCTTGCGCATATATCCTCGACAAATCGCTTTGCCAGAATTGTCATTGAAGTTTTAAGAAAAGGAGCTGAATTCAAGGACCAGACAGCAGAGTTGACCAGACATTACAATCGAAGTATCAGGAATTTTCGTGATTTGTTACGTTTTGATTGCGAGGTGCCGATTGGAGACTCGGATCAAACCGCACATATTGCCATTGTTTCTGAGAGAACACCAAAAGAATCGAAATCGTTTCCATTGACAGATGGCGTTGTGGATTTTTTCTTATCTCCGACTAAATCTGCCGGGTTTCGCGGTAGCCACAAGTTAGCCCAAATAACAACTTCGCCGGATAAAATTTCCCTTCCGGAATTTAGATTTGATTTGTCATCGAATTTTGGCAAATTCGCAACGGATTTTATTGCGAGGCTTGCTGCCAGGCTGAATGAAATTAGAGAAGATATTTCGGGTGATCCTACCCAGACGCCTCTTGCGGAGCCAAATCCATCCTAAACTCAAGCCCCCATTTTTTGAAGCCAAGATTTTCGTAGAATTTGTGAATATCGGCGCGGTCCATGCCTGAAGTAAAAATTATTTTGTAACAGTTTTTTCCTTTTGCAAGTTCTACAATTTTTTTGGAAAGAGCAGTGCCTATTCCTTTGCCCCTTTGTTTTTCGTCTACGATCATTCCTTCCAACAAGGCATAAGATTGACCGTGAGCAGGGATAGGCAGGTAAAAAATTGTGGCGGTACCAACAACTGTGCCGTCAATTTTGGCAACAAGTACACTGCAGTTGTCGTTTGCTATTAATTTTTCCAGTATTTCTGCGGCATTTGACGCAATATTTTCGACTCTGTAAATTTGCAACTGAAGCAGCAAAATGCCTTCGATGTCGTTTTTTGTGGCGAAGGTTATTTCCATATAAGTATTGTACTGGAAAATGGCTTCTTTGTGCTACAATTTGGTCAATGAAGCTATACGAATTTGAGGGGCATAAGATTTTTTCCAAGGTGGGCATTGAAAGCCCTTTTTTTGTGGTTATCTCTAAAGTTGAAGAGCTAGAGCAGGCCAGACGGCGGCTTAAATTCCCCATTGTTTGCAAGGTTCAGGTTCTTTCCGGCAAAAGAGGGAAAAGCGGTGGGGTCAAAGTTGCTATGAATGAAAAACAGCTGAAGGATTTTGTCGGAGAATTTTTGGGAAAAGATTTCAATGGTGAAGAAGTCCGGTTTATTGAGCTTTGCAAAAAAGTTGATATTGAGGCTGAGAACTACATTTCTATTACATACGACACTGTTTTGAAATCTCCATTTTTGCTTTTTTGTGCTGCGGGAGGTGTTGATATTGAAGAAGTTAAAAAAACAGATCCACAAGCGATTATTAGATACGATTTTGACGTTTTTGCTGGACCCGTAAAAAAAGAGCTTGAAAAGCTTGGGATACCCTCGGACTTTGCAATGAGGCTTTGGGATGCTTTTTCCAAATATGATTGCCGGTTGGTTGAAGTGAATCCCTTCGCTCTTTGCAGAGCTCAGGGTAAACCACCTAAGTATGTGGCAGTTGATTCAAAGATAATTCTGGATGATGCAGGAGTTTCCCGTCATAGGGACTTGAACGTTTTGCCAAAGGGTGAAGTAGGAGCAGTTCCAACAGTGCGAGAGCTACAGGCTCGTGAAATAGATGCTGAGGATTACAGAGGTACGGCCGGATCAAAATTTATTGAGTTTGATGGAGATATCGCGGTTCTTGCGTCTGGCGGTGGAGCGTCACTTCTTGTAATGGACTCGATGTTTGCAGCAGGTGGAAAGCCGGCGAACTATACGGAATATTCCGGGAATCCGCCGAGAGAGAAGGTTGAAAAGTTAACGAAGATTGCTTTATCTCGTGAGGGGCTTCGTGGTTGCTTAGTTGCGGGGGCTGTTGCTAACTTTACTGATATTTTTGAAACTCTATCCGGTTTTGTTGACGGTTTAGTTCAGGTTAAACCAAAGCCTGCTTATCCTATTGTGATTAGGCGCGGAGGGCCAAGATTGAAAGAGGCATATGAGATGCTTTCGCTTTTATCCAAAAAAGAAGGTTTTGACATTCATTTGTATGGACCGGAGACGCCAATTTCTGTCGCTGCGAAAAAGATGGTGGAACTGTCGGAGAAATTTAAGAAGTCGCAAGTTAAAAGTGCTAAGTTATAAATTTAAAACTTATGACTTGTAACTTATAACTTCACATATGGCAATTCTAGTAAATCGCGAAACAAGAATTTTAATTCAAGGCATTACAGGCAAACAGGGGAGCAGGGCTTGTTCGGAGATACTTTCTTATGGTGGGAATGTTGTCGGTGGCGTTACACCCGGCAAAGGTGGTCAGGAAGTTAGCGGACTGCCTGTTTTTAACACCGTTGGAGAAGCTTTGACTGCCCTTGGTGCTGTAGATGTTTCGATGGTTTATGCGCCGCCACTTATTGTTTTGGAGGCGGCTTGCGAAGCAGTAAATTCTAAAGTTCCACTTGTTCATATTTTTGCGGAAAATGTTCCCATTTTGGATGTTTGCAGAATTTTAACTCTTGCATCAAAGGCGGGTGTTCGTGTTTTGGGACCAAATTCTGTTGGTGCGATTTCACCAGGCGAAGGAAAGATCGGCTCAATAGGCGGACCGGATCCGGACGCCGTTTTTTCAAGAGGTCCTGTTGGTGTTATTTCCAAATCCGGCGGGATGTGTAGCGAACTCGGAAACTTGATAACAAGCGGTGGGTTTGGCCAGTCTACAGTTGTAGGTGTAGGTGGCGATTTGCTTATTGGAATAAGCTTTTCTGACCTTCTTTTAGAGTTTGAGAAGGATAGACAAACTAAATGCGTTGTTGCGTTTGGGGAAGTAGGGGGCAGTTCCGAAGTTGAGGCGGCAAAATTGATGAAAGAAGGGAAGTTTACGAAACCCTTTATTGTTTATTTGGCGGGTCGTTTTGCCGAAAAGTTGCCGAAAGATACGGCGCTTGGACATGCCGGTGCAATTGTCGGGCTTGAAGCTACTATGGATGAGAAAATCAAAATTTTAAAAAATGCCGGAGCTGTAGTTGCTGAGAATTTTGAGGATATCCCGGGTTTGATTAAATCCGCGATTTAACTATATACTTAAGGCATGGCTCGAGCTTATCGCACCGCAATTACCACTCACGTTGACGGAGGGCTTTACGTTTACGGACACAATTTAGTCGATCTTGCCGGAAATACTTCTTTTGCAAAAGCTATTTTTCTAATTTTAAAAGGCGAAATGCCGGATAAGTCTTCCGAGAAGATGTTCGAGGCAATTTTGACTGTTGCCATAGATCACGGTGTAGAACCAGCTTCCGTGGTGGCCGCAAGAAATATTTATTCGGGTGGAAGTCCGGTTCAGGCTGCGGTTGCGGGGGGAATTTTGGCGCTGGGTGAATTTCATGGCGGTGCAATTGAGGCTGCGATGGAGAACTTCAAAAAATACGAATCGGTGGGAGTAAAAAGGTTAGTTGAGGATTTTGCAAAAAGCGGTACGCGGGTTGCAGGATTCGGACATAGACTATACGACACCGATCCAAGAACGCAGAGACTTTTGGAAGTTGCAAAACAAAACGGATTTTTTGGTAAATATGTTAAGTTTGCACTTTTGTGCGAAGGGGAGATATCTAAGGGTGGTAAGAAATTACCATTGAACATAGATGGTATTGTCGCTGCACTTTTACTGGAGATGGATTTTAATCCGAAAGTAGGAAAAGGTGTTTTTATTATCGCCAGAACTCCAGGACTTGTTGCTCATGTTGTGGAGGAAGCGCTTCGCGAGAAACCTGTTCGCAGGCTTTTGGAAAAAGACGTTGAGTACGATGGGCCAAGGCCACGGAAATGATAATCTTCGGCATAGATCCCGGTACGGCTACCACTGGCTATGGGATAATAAAGTCTGATTCCGACAGGACGAAAAACGGATTCGAACTGGTAGAATACGGATGTATAGTCACCCCCAAAGAGCAGGAAATGCCTCTGAGGCTTTATAGTATCCAAAAAGAGTTATCTAAGCTGTTGAAATTGCATAAACCTGATTGTGTAGTGGTTGAACAATTGTTCTTTGGCGTTAATTCCAGAACAGCTATGACTGTTGGCCAGGCCAGGGGAGTAGTGCTCTCAACGGCTGCTGGCTATAGGCTTCCCATTTTTGAATATCAGGGATTGCATGTAAAGCGTACGTTAACCGGTAGTGGCAAATCTGATAAACGCGAAATACAAAAATACGTAATGAAATACTTGAACAAAAGGAAGTTAAAAAAGCCCCTTCTGATAGGAAAGGGCAAAGGGTATATTGATGATGCTGCGGATGCACTTGCTGTTGCTATTTGTCATGTAATTAAAATCAGTGTAGCGTGAAATTACCTGATCTTCACAAAATTACTTCATACGAGATAACTAAGCGTCAAAAGATAGTTTTGATGGCGCTTTTTTTAACGGTTGTTTTAATTACTACCCAGACAGTGGGGGAATCAGTAAGATATCAGACTATTGGTTTCCTGACTCTAGCTACTGTTTTACTTTCGATTTTTGCATTGTGGGGAGAATTGTCGGGAGTCAAATACTTTTTGCTTCTTTTGTTACCGGCGTATTTTGTTGCGGGTGCTTCGCTTTTTTACTTTTTACTACCGGTGAGATGGCTGACCAGGTTGCCGTTTGCAGCTTTATTTGGGGTTTCGGTGTACTTACTGATGCTTACGTCAAACATTTATAACGTTGCGTCCATTCGAACAATTGCACTACTTCGGGCAGCAAATGCTGTTGGCTTATTGTTTTCACTTGTTTCTACTTTTTTTCTTACAAACGTACTATTTTCTCTTCATTTTCCGTTTTACCTTAATGTTATTGGAATAGCTTTAATAACCGGCCCACTGTATTTGGTGGGGGTTTGGGCGAGTGAACTTGAGGATTATATTTCCCAACGGGCTTTTTGGTACGCTGTTGTATTTACTATGGTAACTTCTCAGGTGGGGCTTGTACTTTCTTTTTGGCCAATCGTACCCATAAACGGAGCTTTGGCAATTGCGACTGTTATGTATGCACTGTTGGGGCTTTCTCAGCTTTATTTGGAAGATAAACTCAAAAGCAGAGTGTTATGGGAACATATAGGTGTGGCACTTTTGGTTTTTGTGATTATCACAATTTCAACAAGGTGGGGCGGATAGAGGAGACCTATAGTTAATATAGGGGGAGAGGGTTAAGTAGTGATTAGTGCGTAGTGATTAGTGATTAGTTAGCTTCAAATTAGCTTCAGAAATATCTGCAAAAAAGAGTAGGACAGAGGAGACAGGGTAGAGGAACAGGTGATATAGTCTGATACTGTTATAGCAATGTGAAAAAAATGGGGCAGTAGCGTGAAAAGAAATTATGGGTCATAAGTCCGAAGATTTTCCGAAGGCCTGTTTTTGAGGTTTGATGAGTCAAGAGACAGACAAAATATTGACAGACATATTATCGGGTAGAGTTGAGGTTCTTTCTCTTCTTACAATTGCTCAAAGAAAAACCGAATGTTTTGGCGGTTTCGTGAAAAGAGTGCTAAACGGAAAAGCGACGTATTGAGATGTTTTGGGAGAAGAGGTCTATTAGGGTAGAAACAGTGATAAATTTTCAATTTCCAATTTCCAATTTCCACTGAATTTGTGACACACAATTCTCCGGGGAGGGTCATATCTCCTTTTATCTAATGCGTCGCACAATGATACTTTTGCGACGTAAGCCGAGGCTAGGTAGGGAGTGTAGGCTAATTAATTCAAAATTCAAAGTTCTAATTTCAAAGTTGTATTTTCCCCAATTTACCCCTTTTGTCGTTGTTATTCTTCGCTTATTTGTCGGTCCATATTGATGCACTTATCCCCTGTTAATACCAATAAGATTTTTTAAGCCTCTGTTTGAACTCAATTTCACACTTCGCTTTTTGGAAATAAGCTCAGTAAAAACACTTTGGATGACTGTTTGGCCTTAGTGAAACGCAGGATAAACGACTGTTTATCCTATTGGGGCAGCAAAAAGGCGTTGTAGGGGCTCTGGCGGGCTTGTAGGTTTAAAAATGTTTAAGGTAAAATATTATTTCTGCCAAATATTGCTGTATGGATATACTAGACTTAGAAGATCAGCTTTCCAAATTTATTTATGAACTTGAAACCGAAGACCGTTTGGTTCGAGTTGGTTTAAAAGATACTGCCGAAAGTTCTAAGATTTACAAAAAATACAAAAGTATATTCACCGAAAAAAATCTTTCTGAGATTCAGGCACTGATTTCAAAAACAAAAAACCCCGGGACACGTGATATATATAAGCGAATTTATTTCACGATAGCAGGAAGTTTTATCGGGCTTGCAACCGCTTCATCAGAAGACCAGATAACCACTTATTTTTCGGGTGCAAAAGTTAAGGTTGCGGGCGAAGAAATTCCATACTATGAGCTGATGCCTAGAATTTCAAAAGACACGGTATTTGAAAAACGAGAGAGACTGGACGACGCAGGAACTTCTGTGGTTTCAAAAGTTAATTCTAAACGATTAAAACTTGTGCAAGATGAATTGAAACTAATCAAGAAGCTTGGATTTTCAGACTATGTTGATTATTTTTCCAAAGGGAAAAAGATGGATTATGCGAAGTTTTACAAAGTTGTGAATAAGATTACGAAGGAAACGGATAAGATCTGGAATAAGGTTATGTTTCAGGTGTCTCAGGAGGTTTTCAAGAGGCCTTTTGTCAATATTCGCTCATGCCACCTGGCATATTTAAGGTCTATCTCGATGTATGACAATTATTATCCAAAAGAAAAAGTTGTGCCAACATTTTTAAAATGGACGCAAGATATTGGTTTAGCCGATTTGATTCCTTCAATTCAGATTGATGACCGCGACAGGCCAAAGAAAAATCCAAGGGCCGTTTGCTATTGGCCAAAGCCACCGGAGGAGATTCATTTGGTTATAAAACCCATCGGTGGCGAACAGGATTTTGAGGCTTTATTTCATGAAGGTGGTCATGCTCTGCATGGGGCGTCTGTTTCTGTAAAACTCCCTTACACCCTTCGCGCACTCGCCCACTCTAATGCACTCACCGAAACATATGCGTTTTTATTGGAAGACATGGTTTTTGATCCCGATTTTCTGACCTCTTACCTGAACGTAAGCTCTTTTACCGGCAATAAAATCAAATGGCAGGCATATTTTGTAAACCTTATGATGCTCCGGCGTTATTTGGGAAAATTCTCATATGAATATGAAATGTTTTCAAAAGGTGCAATTTCTAAAGGTCCGCTTCTCTACTCTAAGAATTTACAAAGAACTACCGGATTTATAACTAAGCGCGAAAATTGGCTTGCCGATATGGATGGTGGATTTTATAGTGCGGATTATCTACGTGCCTGGATATCTGCCGCTCAGATTCACGATTATATCAAGAGAAAATTCGGTAAGAAATGGTTTGTTAACGGGAAGACCGGAGAGTTTTTGCGAAAACTCTACTCACGAGGGGTTACGGATGAGATTGAGGATGTGGTGACAAGATTAGGATACAAGCCTTGGGATACGAGTTATTTGATTAGCGGCTATCGAGACGTTCTTGGTAAGGGTGAGTAATTGTTACCAGGTCATTTATAAATTTGATTCTTATGTCTGGTAACCCTCGCATATTTTCCTTTCTGTCGAACCTATAGAGATCCATAGTTTTGCCTTGAGCATAAGGGATATATTCGGGAATGAAAATGGAAAAAAGGGTCAATGCCATCTGATCTGGTGTGGGATTATCTGACAGAATCGGTACAATTGGTTCATTGAGATAGGATGCTTTCTGTTCCTCTTGAAGTGTTTTAATTGTAACAAGTTTGGCAGGTAATGCTATTGCGAGCCATCGGCGTGGTTTCTTGCTAATATAAATCCGAAACCTTCCATCTTCTTCCTGACGAAAATATAGATTTAAACGCTGACGTCTTTCGACGTCTGCTTCTATTTCTTCCTGAAACGCTACAAACGGGCCTAAATTTTCCATGGCTGAATTTTATCACAAATTGGCTATAATTACTATGGGTTAGGAAATGAGGGTGCCGACTTGCTCGCCTGACGAAGCTTTTGCGATGTTGCCTTCTTTGGCAAGATCAAAAACCATTATTGGTATTTTGTGGTCCATGCAAAGTGAAAGTGCGCTGTTGTCCATAATCCCGATGTCGCGACTTGCAATTGCTTCGTTATACGATAGATGGTCGAATTTTTTAGCATCCTTGTTTTTTGTTGGGTCGCGGTCATATACCCCATCGACTTTAGTTGCTTTTAGGATTATTTCGCATTCGGTTTCTAAGGCTCGTAGTGAGGCTGCTGTGTCTGTTGTGAAATAAGGATTCCCTGTTCCTCCTGCAAATATGACCACTCTCCCCTTTTCCAGGTGCCTTATTGCCCTTCTTCTTATATAAGGTTCGCAGACATCTTTGATTTCTATTGAAGAAAGCACTCTTGCCGGTTGTTTTTCCTTTTCTAATGCTGCTTGGAGAGCAAGCGAGTTCATGATTGTTGCAAGCATACCTATGTAGTCCCCGACTGTGCGTTCGAGGCCGTGCTCTTCTGCTGATGTTCCACGAAAGATGTTTCCGCCTCCAACCACGATTGCAATTTGCGTTCCGTCTTTTTGCGCTTTAATGATTTCTCTTGCAAGCCACTCTGTGAATTTGGGGTCAATGCCGTATTCTCTTTCGCCAAGAAAAGCTTCGCCGGAGAGTTTTAGAAGTATTCTTTTGTATTTGGTCATTTAAAATATTGTAACAGCCGGTTTTTTAGTTGTCGATAATTAAACTTTTTCAAACAGTAATGGCTGTTCGGATTTCAACAAATCGCGGTGTAGGTTTGATGGAATTAAAATGATAAAGGATAACTATTCCATTGATAACCGTAGGGAAAATTAGTTCTCTGCCTCTGTTGACTCTAATTTTGGCCAGTCCGTCTATAGATAAGTCAAGAGCTTGTTTGATAATTGGTCTAGGGTTTCCGGTAAGATTCAGATTCATTCCTGGAGTGAGGGCTTTTAGAAGTGCATCGGCAGCCGCAAGCGTTTGGGTATTGTGGTTGCGAGTTCCTGATTCGTCCAAAGTTTTATAATCTACACTATGTTTTTGATCGATTGCTGCCAGATCAACAGCCATTGGTTGATCATTAGACTGTTTTTTGTGAATTGTGCCGGCTTTAAGTTTGCAGATTGCTTCAAGCATTTTTAGCCTGTCGATTAAAAATCCTTGTCCTTCCGGGGATAACCTTTGTGCTTTATCAGCGATGGATCTGGCAATTGATTGAAATTGAAGAGTTCTTCTCCTATATTTTTCATCCCACTCTGCAAGACTTATAGTAAGAGGTTCCCTATCCTTTTCGACTTGTTGCTTTTCAGGCGTCATTTATACCCTATAGAGTTTAATGCAAATTGAGCACTTTGTCAATTAATTGTTAATATTTAAAGAAGTATGTCGCACAATTTTGGGGTTTGCTTCCCTGTTGTTTGATTTTGAAGTTGGGAGCGTCGTAGAATAGAATTAGTGATTAGTGCCTGGTGGTTAGTGATTAGTCACTACATAAATTATGATTTTTAGTCTGTCCGATTTGATTGAAGAATTTCTGGAATATTTGGAAGTTGAGCGCAACCTTTCTCCTCTAACCATCCGCGATTACAAACATTACCTGAATTTTTTTAATGATTGGTCTCGTGCAAACGCGCCGGTTTCTAAACCATCGGATATTACTCTTGAACTGGTCCGCAAGTATAGAGTCTATTTAGCCCATTTTAACAGTCCAAACGGTAATTTACCGCTCAAAAAAGTGACACAGAATTATTATGTGATTGCTCTGCGCTCTTTTCTCAAATACCTAATAAGGAAAGATATTGCCGTTGTTTCTCCGGACAAGATTGAATTACCAAAGACCGAATCGAGATCGCTTAAGTTTTTGGATCGTGAACAATTGGAGAGACTTTTAGCACAACCCGATATGTCCCGCGACCGCGGCGTAAGAGACAAAGCGATTATGGAGATGCTTTTTTCGACGGGTCTTCGTGTTTCTGAACTTTGCAAACTGGATCGGGATCAGGTAAATATCGACCGGAAGGAATTCGGAGTGATTGGCAAAGGCGGACGTGCAAGAGTTGTCTTTTTATCGGATCGAGCTGCCATTTGGCTGGAAAAATACGTAGCGAGACGTGCGGATAGTTTTAAGCCACTTTTTATTCGCTATTCAGGGAATCAAGAACCGACTGTAAATGGTGAGCAGATGAGGCTGACTTCCCGTTCGGTGCAGCGATTAGTTGATAAATACTGCCGTCGTGCACGCTTGCCTGTGAAGATAAGCCCCCATGGTATCCGCCATTCGTTTGCAACGGATTTATTGTTAAACGGTGCAGATTTGAGGAGCGTTCAGGAGATGCTTGGTCATAAAAATGTTTCCACGACGCAAATATACACTCACGTTACCAATGCACAACTTCGGGACGTGCATAGGGCATTTCATGGTGGAAACAAATAATTTCTAAATCTTTGCTTTTTAGATTCCGTATGCTGAAAGCTGGGAGTTACCGACGCGGGTTCGGTTAAGAGACATAATGAAAGAATCGCACTGCGTTTGGCCCTGAATTGTGGAAAGAGCTGCAATATAGTCGTTTTCCTGTAAGAACTTTGTTGCAGTGACTGCTCCATATGGATATCCAAAAATAGTAGTGTTTTGGCCAATATCCGCAAGTTGTTTTTTGGCTGTGAGAACCTCAAAGGAAATTTTTTCTTGATTAACCGCGCCCAGATTTGTATGTGAATATGTGTGGTTTATTGTCGATATTAGTCCAGTCGATAATGCTGCTTTGAGCTGGTCGCCTGACATGTAATCGGGATTATTTAAGAGTCCGGTTGGTATTAAAAAATCTGCGTGCATTTGATATTTTTGCAGGATTGGCAGAGCGTAAGTATATGCGTCCTGGTATCCGTCGTCTAAGGTGATTACGATACTTTTTGCGGGGGGTGAACTGTGGTTGATTAGAGATTGTGCAAGTTGACTGGTACTGATGGTTGTGTAGCCTTTTGATTTTAAGTAGGCCAAATGGGCATCGAATGTGTCGCTGTCAACGGTGAAAGCTGTTTGCCACTTAGCTTTCGCTTGCGACCACGGTTGAATGTGATGATACATGAGGATGGGTACTTGTAGACAGAAGCCCGTGAATTCAGGTTCCGGTGAAGGGCTGGGAGCAGTTGAGGGCTCCACGACAGGTTCTTTTTGGGCTAAAACTTCCGAAGGGTGCGGGTTTGCGGAAGCGTTTAATAAGCTGACGAGAGACAATATTGATAAGAAGACGGGCAGGAAGTAAATTAACTTCCTGTTCATGATGCTGGATTATGCCTGAACGGACTACAATTTGCAACTAGTTTCTATGGGTGACGTATGAGCTCCATGGTAGGGCTTTTAGGTCCTCGAGTTTTTTCTCGGAGATGCTTCTTGCGAAAAGTTCTGCGGTTTGCATGTTTGTCAGAAGCGGAATGCCAAAATCCACTGTTGTACGTCTTATTACATAGTCGTCGTCAAATTCAGTTTTAAAGTACGGGTCGACGACGTTTATGACAAGGTCGATTTTCTTTTGAAGAAGATAGTCCAGAACATTTGGTTTTTTCTTTTCGTGGATTTTATGAAGTTTTTCAGACATAATTTTATGTGAATTTAGAAAAGCTGATGTGCCTTCTGTTGCATATATTTTTAGACCCATTTGATCAAGAATCTTGGCACTTGTGAGGAACTTCAATTTATTCTCTTCGCCGGCAAGGGAAATAAAAACTGATTTTTTGGGCATTTTTACCCCGGTTGCAATTATGGATTTAAGAAATGCTTCAGAAATATCATTTCCAAAACATGCGACTTCACCGGTTGATGACATCTCGACTCTCAGAATCGGGTCTGCGCCTTTCACCCTTGAAAAAGAGAACTGCGGAGCTTTGACACCAACGTAAGAAATTCCATTAGTAGCATTGGCAACGTCGCTCGGGGTCCTGTCATCAGTTTCCATCCCGCCAGTGCTCGTCGACTTAACGCTTGATGTGTTAGGTTGATTCCATTTGGTTGACTGCGCGCTGTCGGGAGCCCTCCCACTGATGCCACCCCTCGCGAGAATTGCTTCAGTTGCGATTTTTACGAAGTTTACTCCGGTTACTTTTGAAACAAATGGCAGGCTTCTTGATGCACGAAGATTGCACTCAATTACCATTACCTTGTTGTCTTTTGCAAGGAATTGAATGTTGAAAGGGCCCGTTATTTTAAGAGAGCTTGTAATTTTTTCGGTGATTGCCAGTATTTGCTTTTCTGTTTCGAGATAAATCTTCTGTGCCGGTAGAACCATTGTTGCGTCCCCTGAATGAACCCCGGCATTTTCTACGTGTTCTGAGATTGCATAGGTTAGCACACTTCCTCTGTTTGCGATGGCGTCTATTTCGATTTCTTTAGTATTTTCAAAATACTTTGAGATAACAACCGGATATTTTTCTGAAATGTTCGATGCAAGTTTGAGATAGTTTTTGAGGTCTTCCTCGTTAAAGGCGACATTCATTGCTGCTCCTGAAAGAACATATGACGGTCTAACCAGAACGGGAAAACTAACTTTTTGGGCAAAGCTTATTGCTTCTTTTATGTTTTTAAGCATGGCCCACGGAGGTTGATCTATTTCCAAAGTATCGCAAAGTTTAGAAAACTTATTGCGGTCTTCTGCCTGGTCGATAGAGCCTGGGCTTGTCCCTAAAATTCTGGCACCGGCAGCTGCAAGATCCATCACCAAATTGTTAGGAGTTTGGCCTCCCATTGAAACTATAATGCCTTGCGGGTTTTCCTTTTTGTATATTTCCATAACCGCTTCTTTAGAAAGTTCTTCGAAGTAAAGTTTTTTAGCCATGTCAAAATCTGTTGAAACAGTTTCCGGATTGCAATTGATGATAATTGGAGAAAACCCAAGACTTTGTGCCGTTTGGGCGCAGGTTACGCTACACCAATCAAATTCTACGGAGGAGCCAATTCGGTAAGGTCCGGAGCCAAGAACAATAATAGATTTTGGATTTTGGATTTTGGATTTTGGATCTATGTCGTCACAGTCCCCGTTATATGTGAGGTATAGATAATTGGTTTCTGCAGGATATTCTGCAGCAAGGGTGTCGATTTGTTTTGCCGCGGGGTGAATGTTAAATTTATGTCTTTGTTCTCTTATGTTTCCTTCAGTGGTGTTTTTTAACTGTGCAAGTCGCATATCGGCGAAGCCGTATTGTTTTGCTTTTTGCAAAAGTTCTCTGTCCAGTTTGGATTTTTGGATTTCTTTTTCTAAATTAGCGATGTTTTTAATTTTTTCCAGAAAGAAAGGATCTATGCCGGTTTTTTTGTATATATCTGGAATTTGTATGCCCGTCTTAATGGCTCTTGCTACGGCGAACAGTCTTGTTGGTGTAGGAGTTTCCCAGTCATCTTCCTGATTCTTTTCGTCTAAGAGTCCCGTAAGACCAAGATCGAGCATGCGTACTGCTTTTTGAAGCGCTTCTTCAAACTTTCTTCCAATTGCCATAACCTCACCTACTGATTGCATATAGGAGCCTATTCGATAATCGCTTTTTTGGAATTTGCCAAGATCCCATCTGGGGAATTTAACGACTATGTAATCGAGGGCCGGTTCGAAAGCGGCTGTAGTCTTTTTGGTGACTGAGTTTTTAAGTTCGGTTAAGCCATATCCGAGCCCGAGTTTTGCTGCAATGTATGCTAGTGGATATCCGGTGGCTTTTGATGCCAAAGCTGAGCTTCTGGATAAGCGGGCGTTGACTTCAATGATACGGTAATCAGGAGAATAGTTGCCAGTATCCAGGGACCAGTCATGACTTTTTTTCTTTCCGGTCTCTGGTCTCTGGTCTCTATTTACTGGCTGTGGATTCAAAGCGAATTGGATATTGCACTCGCCTACTATTCCCAAATGCCTTATTACTTTTATGGCAATTTCCCGAAGCGTGTGATATTCGTTGTTGTTTAGTGTTTGTGAGGGGGCAACTACGATAGATTCACCGGTGTGGATTCCCATCGGATCGACGTTTTCCATGTTGCAGACCGTTATGCAGTTATCGTATTTGTCCCGGACTACCTCGTACTCTATTTCTTTCCAGCCGGCTAGGTATTCTTCGATTAAAACCTGTGGAGATTTGGTAAGCGAACGGGTTATCGCTTCTTCCAAATCATTCATATTTGTAAAGACCCCTGAATCCTGTCCGCCGAGAGAGAAAGCGCTTCTTACAATAACCGGGAAGCCTATTTTTTTAATTGCTTCTTTGGCTTTTTGAATTGAATGTACGGCAGCGCTTTTTGGGATTGCCAGATCAATACTTTGCAGCATTTTGGCAAAGAGCGCGCGGTCTTCTGTTATTTCGATTGCAGAGATCCCGGTTCCCAGAACTTTTACGTTATATTTTTTCAAAACTCCTGATTTTGCAAGAGCAAGGCCGCAGTTAAGAGCTGTTTGACCGCCAAAAGAAAGCAGGATTCCATCTGGTTTTTCGCGCTTTATTACCTCTTCTACAAAGTGTGGTTCGACGGGAAGAAAGTAAACCTGGTCGGCAAAATCTTTTGAAGTTTGGATGGTTGCTATGTTTGGATTGATTAGAATTACTTCGGCCCCCTCTTCTTTCAAAGCTTTAATAGCTTGCGAGCCGGAATAATCGAATTCTCCGGCTTGGCCGATTTTCAAGGCACCTGATCCTAGTAATAAAACTTTCATTTGAATTGCTCCATAAAGCGGTCGAATAAAAATTCGGTGTCTTTTGGGCCAGGGTTGTTTTCTGGGTGAAACTGAACTGAAAAAAATGGCAGTTTTTTGTGGATGATGCCTTCGTTTGTGTTGTCATTTGCGTTATAAAACCAGCGTTTGAAATCTTTGGGAAGTTTTTTTTCGTCAACTGCAAAACCGTGATTCTGGGTTGTAATGTAGCAGCGTTTTGTCCCAACTTGGATTGTCGGTTGGTTTTGAGCACGGTGTCCAAATTTGAGTTTGTAAGTATCGCCTCCTGCAGCAAGGGCTAAAAGTTGGTTGCCAAGACAAATCCCGAATGTAGGTATTTTGCGAGAGAGCGATTTTTTGATGATTGCAATTGATTCATCTGCCTTTTTCGGATCTCCGGGTCCGTTTGAAATCATAAGACCATCAATTGGTAAATTGTTTTCGAAAGGGTCGTAGTTCCATGGAAGTTCGAAAACGGTAGCTTCTCGAGATAGCAAGCTGCGAAGAATATTTTTCTTGGCACCGCAGTTGAGAAGTCCTATTTTTACTCTTCCTCCTTTGTGGATTTTTAAACTTTTTGGTGAAACTTGACTGACTAGGTTTTGTTCGTTAGGATCTGTGAGTTTGACATCATGGTCTACTACAATTTTCCCGAGCATTACGCCCTTTTCTCGCAGCTTTTGCGTGAGAGCACGGGTATCTATGCCGAAAATACCTGGGACACCTTCATCTTTTAGCCACTTATCTAATGTTCTTTCCGATTGCCAGTGAGACGGATGGGTTGTAAGGTCGCTTATTACTAGTCCCGCGACATGGATTTTTTCAGATTCCCAGACTTCTTTTGGCGGAACTCCCCAGTTTCCGATCAGGGGATATGTAAACGTTAGGATCTGTCCCGCGTAAGAAGGGTCTGTAAGTGAGAGATCGTAGCCAACCATTCCTGTTGCGAAAACGACTTCCCCTGCTTGAGATTTTGGTGCACCGAAGGATTGGCCTTCGAATATTGTACCGTCTTCCAGAATTAGTTTGGCTTTTTTCATTGGTTTAATCCCGTCACGAGATTTTTTGGTTGTGAGCTCAAAAAAAGAAGCCCCGAGAGGCTTCCTATCTTTATACCAACTTCCTTAATATCTATGCGCATTTATTAAACATAGATTTTAACTTTTTTTGGCATTTTTGACAACTTTTGGTGGGGTTGGAATCTGCGCTTTCACTTCTTCTTCGTCTTTCCTTTTCTGGATAACAGTTGTTGCTGCCACTTTGTCTGCAAGCCCAAGTCGCATAACAATGACTCCTTGCGTGTCTCGGGTTAAGCGTGGAATTGAACGCAGAGTTGTTCTTATCACTTGACCTTTTTGTGAAGTGATAATGAGGGCTTCGTCGTCTTTTGTTAGGACTTGTGCCGTTACAATGTCACCCGTTTTTTCTGTAAGGTTTGCAACTTTTACTCCAACGCCTCCGCGCAGTTGTTTTGGCCAGCCAATGACCTGGGTCTTTTTGCCTATTCCTTTTTCTGTAACTACGAGTAAATCCGCTTTGTCATCGTCTCGGGATATTACGTCCATTCCAACTAACTCGTCTCCGGCTTTAATTTTAATGCCACGAACTCCCATTGTGTCTCGGGCCATCGGGCGTACGTCTTTCTCGTCGAATTTAATAGATAGTCCTTTTTTGGAAACCATAAAGACTAAATCCGAGCCGGATGTCATTTTTGCCCATCTGAGCTTGTCACCTGGAACTAGCTTAATTGCAATTATTCCGGTTCTTCTTATTGCCTCGTACGCGGTGATCGCAGTTTTTTTAATAGTGCCGTTTTTGGTGGCCATCATCACAAAGTTTGCCTCCGTTTTTTGCTGGTTTTTAGATTTTTTGACAGGTAAAATCGAAAGAATTTTTTCCTCTTGTTGAAGTTCCAGGAGATTAACAACAGCAACACCTTTGGCAACACGGGAAGAATCCGGGAGCTCATACACTTTTAATTGGAAGACACGGCCGCGGTCGGTAAAGAAAAGAAGGTTATCGTGGGCATTGGCTACGAAAAGCTGGGCAACTACATCTTCTTCTTTGGTTGTTATTCCGGTTACTCCTTTACCGCCTCTTCGCTGAGTTCTAAAAGACCCAATGTCCTGCCTTTTTATATATCCACCTTGAGTGATGGTAACTATCGTTGGTTCGTTAGGGATTAAGTCTTCTTCCGAGAACTCACCTATTTTTTGTTTGTAAACTTTTGTTCTTCTCTCGTCTCCGAAGCGTTCTTTTAATTTTAATAGTTCGCTTTTGGCAACTTCTAAAATCTTTTCGGGATGCGCAAGCAGATCTTCCAGGTATGCAATTTCTTCTCTTGTCATAGCCAACTCCTCTTCTATTTTTTGTCTTTCCAATGCTGCCAGACGTTTGAGCTGCATGTCCAAAATTGCCAGAGATTGAAGTTCCGACAACTTGAACTTGCGCATGAGGTTTTCTTTTGCGTCACTTTGGTCTTTACTCTTTTTGATTGTTTCGATAACTTCGTCAATGTTGTCGACTGCGATTTTCAATCCTTCCAGGATGTGTTCTCTGGCTTTTGCAGAGTCGAGGTCAAATTGGCTCCTTCTGGTGATTACACTTTGTCTGTGCTTTATAAACTCTTCCAAAATCATCTTGAGGGTAAGAGTTTGTGGTATGCCTTTTACGAGGGCGACCATGTTGACAGAGAAGGAACCTTGCAGTGCAGTGTGTTTGTAGAGATTATTCAAAACAGACTGTGGTCTAGCATCTCGTTTGAGTTCGACGACTACTCGAAGGCCTTTTCTGTCGGATTCGTCGCGAAGATCTGAAATGCCTTCCATTTTCTTGTCTTTAACTAGCTCTGCAATTCTGGTTACAAGAGTTGCTTTGTTCACCTGATACGGAATTTCGGTGACTATGATTTGGAACTTGCCGCTTATTGATTCTTCAATTTCTGCTTTTGCTCTCATCAAGACTCTCCCTCTGCCAGTTGCGTAGGCTGCCGTTATTTCTGATGCGTCATAAATCTGGGCGCCTGTCGGGAAATCAGGGCCTTTGACAAATTGCATAAGGTCTTCGACTGTTGCTGCCGGATTCTTTATCAAGTGAATTGTGGCGTCGACGATTTCGTTTAGATTGTGAGGAGGTATGTTTGTTGCCATGCCGACTGCGATTCCCGAGGTGCCATTAACTAAAAGATTTGGAAGGGCTGAGGGCATAAACGTTGGTTCTTTGAGGGTGCCGTCGAAATTGTCCACGAAGTCGACTGTGTTTTTGTCCAAGTCGTAGAGGAGGGTTTCTGAAATCAAGGCTAGCCGACATTCTGTATAACGCATTGCTGCCGGCGGATCTCCGTCGACAGATCCGAAGTTGCCTTGACCGTCTATTATGGGGTTTCGCATAGCAAAACTTTGGGCCATGCGGACTAATGCTTCGTAAACAGGAGCATCTCCGTGAGGGTGGAATTTTCCGAGGACTTCACCGACCACCTTGGCGCTTTTGCTGTAATGTGCGCTGTGGGCCAGCCCGAGACGATGCATGGCATAGACAATTCGACGGTGAACCGGTTTTAAGCCGTCGCGCACATCAGGCAGTGCTCTTGCGACTATTACCGACATTGCGTAGTCCAGGTAGGACTTTTGCATCTCGTCGATTATTTCTACTTGTTGGATTTTACCGATATCAGCCATTTTAAGAGTTCATTGGTTTTAAGGTTTCGTCTAATGCATCAGTAAATTCAAATACCATTCCTGGAAGCCTTTCTTTGTCTTCAATAAGAGGATTCGTAATCGTTGTGGTTTTATGAGAGCTAAGCAGATATGTCTCTCTCACACCGAAGATGATTTTTGGTCCTTCTATCTCCGCATTAAGGTAAATCGTCTGATTGTTTCTTACTTCGACACTTACTTCTATGCGCATAGCCATATTTTCTACTTCCTCCGGTGGTGTATCCTCTGGGAGGGATAGTTCGACCCAAACTTTTCTTGGGTCTTTAAAAAGTTTTGAAGTGTCAATTTGCCCGACGTTTGGAGAGGCATAGAATGTTAAGTCTCCAGTTCCTGAGAGATGTATACACTCAGACCTAATTTTGCCCGAAGCGCCCTCTATTGCTTGATTAAAAGGCATAACTGGGTAATAAAAGCCAATTTCTTTTTGAGTCTGACTAGATTTTTCCGATTGATCCATAGCTATACTAATTTTTTAAGTAATAAGCCGGATGTAGAGAGCAAAATCAGACCGATAACGATTTCTATGTATGGTGACGAAAGTCCTATTACGTTTGTGATGAAGTTTTCGACACCTAGTGCAAACATGACAAGGCCGACAGTTCCCATAATGCCGGCAACTACTTGGCTGTTTTGAATTGTATAGACAGGTTTTTTTGCAAACTCGAGTGATTTAGTTGTAGCTTGGTCTACTGTAGTTTTTGAAAGCAGACCTGTGAGTCTTTTAGCTGTCTGTTCGGTTATTGGTTTTTGCTGTAAATCGTGTTGCATTTTATTTCTCATCAATAGTGTTTCCTTTTCTTACCTGATCAAGCATGTAATTTAGTCTTTCGAAGTTTTGTCCATTTAATGGTCCTGTTGGTTCAATTATGCGTTCTGATGCCAGCTCAGGTTCTTTTTCAATAATTGTTACGTCTTCGTTTGGATATGCTTTAAGATACGACCATGAAGGGTGTTGTACTCTGTCAATGTCTGGTTCAAGAATTTGACGCCATTCTGTGACTTGAAAAGCTCTTCCCCGATTGGATAAGTACATAGTCAAAGCTTCGGTGTAGTAAAAGTCTCCATGCAGTGTGAGCTTGGCTATTTTTGGTCGGTAAGGATCTTTGGGATTTATTTCGATGGTCAGCCATCTTTCTCCCTTGTAAGATTTAAAGTTTGATGGAAATTCGTCCGTGTATTCTTCTAGTGGTTCTCGAATTTCATCAATCAATACTTTATCAGCTGTAACAAGTGAATATTCATCGTTTCTTCTGTCTGTTGTAAAAGCGTACTTTTTGCGATCTAATCCGTAGTCTATTGCTTTTTCTCTGAAGACTGCTGACCATGCTTTGAAATGGGCTTTCATGATATCTGGTTGTATTTCTAAATTTTCAGGTGACCTGTCCATTAAACATCTAAAGTTGCATTTTTCGCATGGGTCTGAATAAAGCGTTTTCTTGGCGGAACTTCATCGCCCATTAGCATTGAGAAGATGTGATCAGCCTCCGCGGCATCTTCAATGTTGATTTTTTTCATCATTCTTGACTGGGGGTTCATGGTTGTTTCCCAAAGTTGATCCGGATTCATTTCTCCTAACCCTTTGTATCTTTGGATTCCGTATTGCCTGCCTGCAGCTTTTGACTTTATCAGTGAGTTTTTTTCGTCGTCTGTGAAGACATAGTGGAACTCCTTGCCAAAATTTACTTTATATAAGGGGGGCATTGCGACATAGATGTATCCTCTTTCGAAGAGTTGCGGCATGTAACGGAAGAAAAAAGTTAGAAGAAGAGTCATGATGTGTTCTCCGTCTACATCGGCATCTGTCATAATGATAATTCGGTGATAGCGGACTTTGTCGATATTTATCGTGTCCCCTATTCCCGTACCCAGGGCAATAATTAATGTTTTTATTTCCTCAAATTCCAGAATTTTGTCGAGTCTGGCACGTTCTGTGTTTAAAATTTTTCCTTTAAGCGGCAAAATAGCCTGGAATTTGCGGTCTCTTCCCATTTTTGCACTGTTATGAACAAATATTCCTGACGCTAGCGCAAAATTGTGTGTATTTGGTATTTCTAAGTCGTACACGTCCATAAGTTTTGATACAGGAGCAACCTTGACTACTTTATGGTTGTAGTTTATGACTGCTTGCTGCATTTGTAGCCAGTCATTATTAAAAAAGCGTTCTTCGAGTGTTTCTGTTTTTAATAGGTTTTTGTTATTTGTTGATTTGCGTATTTCATCGTAACTTTGTTTCCATAATATCCCTTCCTGATCAAAGATTTTTTTTAGTGTGCTTATAGAGGCGTTAAAGTAAGTTTTGTCGTAAGCGATTTTCCTTTTTTTCCTAAATTCCGATGTCCATTGTTCTTTTGTTTTTCTACTTCTCCACTCTATTAATTCAGGATTTTTCCACTGACTCTTAGCTATTTCAGATAATTTCATCTTATGTTCCGGATGTTTTTCGAAAAATGATCTAGTTCTTAATGCTTGTTCTTTTCTGTGCCAACTAAGACCCCAATATTTTTTTTGATTCTCAAGAAGTCTTAAATTGTTTTCTTTACGATATTTTTGATTAGCATAGTAAAATTCCAGAAATTTATTTTTCATAAATTTTTTGTATTGTGGATTAGCCCACTGCTTTTTTGCCCGTTTACTAAGTTGTATTCTCATTTTCGGGGCGAGCATGGTTTGTCTTATTTTTTCGCGATATTGAGTAGTTTTACGGAGTTTTGCTAATTTTTGCTGAACATCAGGGCGTAATATTGTGTGCTGTGCCATTTGCGCATGGTGTTTTAGGTGGTTTTCTTTTGTGAGCAGGGTAATGTTGTCTGGATTGTTATTAAGTTTATTAAAGTCTTTATGATGTCTGTGGCTGCCGTCAGTTTTTTTATATGTTCCTCTTTCGATGTTAAACTCGTCCGATAAAACGTGAGTAAAAAGCCAACGATTCTGTGCTGGAGAGAAAACGATCTCATATCCTTTAATAGTCATCCATTTTTCAATACGTGAATATTGTCTATAAAGTGGCATTAATGAGTCTTCCGGTTTTAAGTTTATAGCTTCTTTATATTCACCTGTTCGTAACATGAATTGATGATCTGGAGTGCATATAATTTCTTCCCTATTATCGAGAGTTACCTTAACGACTTGGGCATGTTTTTTTGTGATTCTTGGATTTGTGATTTCTTCTATTCCAATATTTCCATCTGATTTAATGGTATAACAATAGTTTTTCTTTCCCTGTTTGTAATCTTTTATTAAATCTTTAAAGCTGAGGTTTTTTCCATTTGTTAGGGCTACCTTGGTATTTCCAGAGAAACAGCCTCCGGCTGATTCTCCTTCCACAAGGTAAATTTCAGAAAGTGCCGGGTCTTTTTCCTGGCAGTCGGTTAGTTTGCCGGGCAGGGTCATTCCTTCAAGTGCGCCTTTTCTAAGTACCGCTTCTTTCGCAGCACGTGCTGCCAGCCTGGCTTTTGATGCCAGAATAACCTTTTCCATTATTCTTCTGGCTTCTGTGGGATTCTCTTCCAGGTAAGTTTCTATGCCTTCTCTAACGACAGTGTTGACTATAGGCTGCACTTCAGCGTTACCTAATTTTCCCTTTGTCTGGCCTTCGAACTGAAGAGTTTCAGAGTTCATCTTGATTGCAACAACTGCAGTTAATCCTTCCCGCATATCATCCCCCGCCAGGTTATCTTCTTTTTCCTTTAGATAGCCGTTCTTGCGAGCGTAATCATTGATTGCACGGGTTAATGCCATTCGGAAGCCGGTCAAATGAGTGCCGCCTTCTTGAGTATTGATGACGTTTGCAAAAGATTCCAGGGTTTCACTGTAGCCGGTGTTGTACTGGAACGACGCTTCCACCATGATTTCATTAGAGCTTTTTCCGATATAGAAGGGTTTTTCGTTTACGGTCTCTTTGTCTTTGTTGAGATGTCGAACAAGCGATTCGATTCCTCCATCAAAATAATAATGAAGCTCAGAACCAGATCTTAAATCGTATAAATGGAAGAAAAGGCCTGCTATAAGATAGGCTCGTTCTTTAACTCTTTTGGCAAGAACTTTAAAATCGGTTTTTAGGGTTGAGAAGATAGACTTATCTGGCAAGAAGATTGTGGTAGTGCCGGTTTTGGGAGCTTTGATGAAATCCGGAATTTGGGATTTTTCAGTTGGTTCTACTTTTGTTTGCGGTTTACCGCGTTTATATTCCTGAGCATAGATTTTGTTGTCTCTGCGAACTTCGACACGCATCCAGTCTGAAAGAGCGTTAACAGCCGAAGCTCCAACACCGTGAAGACCTCCGGATACTTTGTACGCGCCTTCGCCGAACTTCCCGCCCGCGTGGAGAATGGTCATGGTTACTTCGAGAGTTGATTTTTTTACTTTTGGATGGGGTTCAACCGGAATACCGCGACCGTCGTCAACAACAATTATCTTTTCGTCGCGGTCGATAACCAACCAGATGTTTTTGGTGAAACCGGCTAAAGCTTCGTCAACGGAGTTGTCGATTATCTCTTTTACGAGTTCGTGAAGACCATGAATATCGGTTGAGCCGATGTACATGCCGGGCCTCTTTCTGACCGGTTCTAATCCTTCCAGTACCTGGATATCTTTGGCTGTATAGGAGTTATCGGGCATAAAGTAAGTGAATAGTGAATAGTGAATAGTGAATAGTCATAGTCAGGGAATTAGCTCAGAATCTAGTTTTACAGAAGCGGGCCATTCTGTCAATTTTACCAGATTTAGTGAGGCTATTGCAAGCTATTTTGAAGCTAGATTTGTGAATATAATCAGGTTTGTCAGAACAAATGTTGGGTTGACATTTTGGTTTATCATTAGTTTTGCTTCCTTATATTGTTCTATTAATCCACTGGTATAAACTGATTTAGGCTGATTTGCGCTGATATTTGTTATCAATTGTTCGGTGAGTGCAATTATCTGAGTGTCCAAAAACTGTTTTGGGTCTTCTGTTTGGGTAATTTTTGATAAAGATGTTTCGAGGTTGTTGTTGGAAACGATTTTTTCTAAGGGTTTTTGATCCTCTTTCACTTTTACCGTTACAACTCTAGAAATTATCGTTGGCAGTAAACCTGCTTTGTTTCGCGATTCTAAAACAATTATTGCATGCGTTGGTGGCTCTTCGAGGATTTTCAAAATAGAATTTTGAGCTTCTATTTTTGCAGAATCTGCTTCCTCGATAATAATAAATTTGAACTTTTGGGCAAGAGGTTTTTGGAATATATGTGCTTTTAATTCGCGAATCTGGTCAATTGCAATTGAATTCTTGAGTGGTTTTAAAAAAAAGACATCAGGAGAAGCTTTTGAAATGTCTATATTATTTTGAAGTGCAAGATCTGACGTTTTTTTTCTAATGGAATCTGCAGATGTGCCTATAATAAGGTAGCTTTGGAATTGAGACATGATGAAGTTATTCTACCGTTGATATCCCCTATTTTCAATCTGTACTTTTTGTTGCTATTATCGAGATAGTAGCCAAACAAATAGCCGCTTTCGGTGCGGTTGTTTTTGGTATAAAAAAAATCAAATGGCAGATGCTGCCCCAAACACAAACACGAGCGCTTCAAAAGTAGCTCATTCTCGTGCTACATACATTGAGGATGTACTAGCCGCTAAAGGTCTTTTAACCACTCAGCAACTCACTTTTATTAAGAGTGAGTCTAAAAGAAGACAAGAACCACCTGAAAAAATTCTGTCTCAAATGGGGTGGGTATCTCAAGAACAATTAGCCTCTGCAAGAGCAGATGTCATTGGTGTTCCTTACGTGGATCCTTCTACAGCGCCAATTTCGCCTGAAGTTCTAGCTTTTTTGCCCGAAGAAGTTGCGAAAAGATTTGTGGTCATTCCTACTGCAAAAGAAGGTGATACTTTGTCTGTAGCCATGGTAGATCCTTTGGACTTGCAGGTTTTGGAATTTATCGAGAAAAAAAGTGGTTATGCTGTCAGGCCTTATATTGCTACTGCCGACGCTATAAATCGCGCAATTGCCGAACAATATACGAGAGGGCTTTCTTTCGAGGTTGGAGAGGCTTTAAAAGAAGCTTCTACGAATGTAATCATGCCTCTAACCGGTCCAGAGTCGATAACAGGAGTATTGGGAGAAGCACCTATTGCCCGAATAGTTTCAACGCTTTTGGAGTATGGCATTCGCGTTCGGGCGTCGGACATTCATATTGAGCCTCTGGAGAACGAGACCAGAATTAGATATAGAATTGACGGAATTTTACACGAGAAGTTGATTCTACCGAGGCGTATTCACGATGCAATCGTTTCCAGAATAAAAATTCTTGGAAATATGAAGATTGATGAAAGGCGTTTGCCGCAAGATGCCCGGTTTAATTTTAAAATTGGGCAAGAAGATATTGATTTACGTCTTTCAACAATGCCAACTGCTTACGGTGAAAAAATTGTAATGAGGCTTTTGAAAAAGTCCGGCGGAGTACCTACTCTACCCGAACTTGGACTTCGTGGAATGGCACTTAAGCATCTTGAAGAAAATATTGCAAGGCCGCACGGGATTATTTTGATTACAGGTCCGACCGGGAGTGGAAAAACTACTACTCTTTACTCTATTTTGTCCAAGTTAAATTCGACAAGAGTGAATATTGTAACGCTTGAAGATCCAATTGAGTATCAAATTGCGGGCGTGAATCAGGAACAGATTAATCAAAAGGCCGGGTTGACGTTTGCTTCAGGACTTAGGTCTTTTTTACGTCAGGACCCGAACATTATTATGGTTGGAGAGATTCGTGATAATGAAACCAGTGATCTTGCGATTCAAGCTTCCTTAACCGGACATTTGGTGTTTTCTACTTTGCATACGAATAATGCTGCAGGTGCTTTGCCCAGGCTTCTGGATATGAAAGCCCAGCCGTATTTAATTGCATCAACAGTTACATGTGTTGTTGGCCAAAGGGTAGTCAGGATGATTTGCCAAACGTGTAAGGGGCCAAAAGTTATGAGTGAGGAAATTCTTGCTACAATAAAGAAAAGCTTGGGTAGTCTCTATAACTTTGATAAAGCTAAGGTCTCTCTTTATATTGGCCGCGGATGCAAAGAGTGTAACAATACAGGCTATTTGGGACGTATTGCTATTTTTGAGGTTTTAGTTGTTTCGGTGAAGGTTGCTGAGCTTATTTTGACTCATGCAACATCGCAAAATATTGAAAAGCAGGCAATTTCTGAAGGAATGATTACAATGAAACAAGATGGGTTTTTGAAGGTTTTGGAAGGTGTCACATCAATTGAGGAGGTTTTGAGAGTAGCCGAAGAGTAAGAAAATTTTCAATTTGCAATTCTCACTTTTCATTGAATTTTCAATGAGTTAATTTTCAAATTGAGACATTGTTAATTGATTGAAAATTGTAAATTAGAAATTGTAAATTAAATCAATGTCGATACAAGAGTTCTTAGAGATTGTTGTTAAAAAAGAGGCTTCGGATTTACACTTGGTTGTGGGAACTCCTGCAATGGTAAGAGTGGACGGGCAGTTAATGCCGGTTTCTGCCGCAGCGCTTACTCCTGAAGAAACAGAGACTTTGGTTTTTGAACTTCTTTCGCCTGAACAAAAAGAATTACTTTTGGTAAACAAAGAGCTGGATTTTTCATTCGCCTTGGGAGATGTAGCGAGATTCAGGGTAAATGCTTATTACCAAAAGGGATATTTGTCCGCAGCTTTGAGGTTAATCCCCTCTTACATAAAGACTATTGAGGAATTGAATCTGCCGAGAATTTGCCATAAATTTGCTAAACTGCGACAAGGTTTTATTTTGGTTACCGGTCCGACTGGTCACGGCAAATCTACTTCGATTGCTTCCATGATAAACGAGATTAACCAAACCAAAGCGCTTCATATTGTAACTATCGAAGATCCAATTGAATACGTGTATCCTAAGGCTAAGTCATTGGTTTCGCAGAGGGAAATGCATTTAGACACGCATTCGTGGGACGTTGCACTCAGGTCGGTTTTGAGGGAGGACCCCGATGTTGTTCTGGTCGGTGAAATGAGAGACTTTGAAACTATAGCGTCTGCAATTACTGTTGCTGAAACCGGGCATTTGGTTTTTGCAACGTTGCATACAAACTCTGCTGCGCAGTCAATTGACAGAATCATCGACGTTTTTCCGGAAAATCAGCAGGCGCAGGTGAGGATGCAATTGGCGTCAACTATAGCAGGTATAGTTTCGATAAGACTGGTAAGCGCAATAGGTGGAGGCAGACTTCCGGCAGTTGAGATACTTCTGGCAAGCTCTGCGGTACAAACGTCGGTGCGCGAAGGTAAAACTCATATGATTGATAACATAATACAAACATCCGGTGCTGAAGGCATGATTCTTATGGATGCATCTCTCGCGTATTTAGTGCGCGCCGGACGAATTTCACTTGATGTTGCCCAAACTTACTGTGTGAGGCCTGAAGAGCTTGATCGGATGATCGGAGGGGAATGAGCTTATACAGTTTTAGTGCAAAAGATATTAACGGTAAGAAGTATATAGGTGAGGTTGAGGTTTTAGATGAAAGGGTTCTTGTTACTACTCTTCAAAAACAAGGTTTAACGCCGATTTTTATAAAACCGAAAAATACGTTTTCGGTAAAGATTTCGTTCATTCCTAAATTTGGAAGATCTGTTTCGACTTCTGATGTAGTGGGTTTTACAAGACAGCTATCTACGATGATTTCTGCCGGTCTGCCTCTTACGGATTCGCTGGTAATTCTTGAAAAACAATCCAAAAATGGATATTTTGCCAGAGTCATCGGTGAGGTTGTTGCAGATGTTGAGGGAGGAATGTCACTTTCTTCGGCTTTAGCCAAACAC
>JAUYIQ010000058.1 GCA_030688205.1 Candidatus Curtissbacteria bacterium
GAATTCGTTAAGTTTTGATGACCAATTTGAGAAGGAACAGAACCCTTAATTTTTTCTGTAGCTTCTTCGTGAGCTTGTTCTTTTGCGCTTTGGAGTTGTTCAAACGTGGGTATATCCCCACCAGATATTTCTGATAGTTGTTTGGAAAGTTCTCCAACATAAGTCTCCAAATAATTATTCGCAGGTTTTTTAAGACCTGCGCGAACGTCCATAGGTGTTAGCTGTGAGTTGGTGCTTACTGCGTCTTCGATGCTCTCGGTGGTGATTTGGTCTATTTGGGCATCTGGTTCTGCAAGACGGTTGATATCTGAAAGTGCTCCTAAAACTGCTGTTTTTTCTAAATCAGCTTGGTTTGTTTGAACAGTTTGAAGGACGGTATCTTTGATATTTTGGTAAATTTTATCTCTTTGGGGAAGTAACTTTTCTGAAAGTTCCGGGTGGGCAGCAAGGCTGTCGACAATGCTATCCGCCAGCACTTGAGGCAGTTCTTGGGTTGAGCTGATTGTTGCTGCATCCTCTAAGGCTTGCCTTGTGGTTTCCGTCGTGACTTCTTGTACGATTTGATTAAGTTGAGTATCGCTTAAATTTTTGATGCCTAACTTGGGGAGTAATTCTTTGATTTTTGGTGAAAGATCACCGGTCAGCTTAGGGCTAAATGAGTTTTTATGATTTTGAAGGACAGTATCTACTTCTGCCAAGACACCAAGTGCGGAGACGCGGCCTTTGGAATACTGCGGGTTTGGGATGGGGTTCTGTTTTGCCTTATCGATTATTTCGATTGGAACGGTTGATTCTTTGGGAGGACTCTTGGTGGCAGCAGACATGGTAGACTTCCTCCTGCGCTAAAGCTTCGGAGGACAAGGAAACTCTTACTTCTATATTAGCACGAGGTGCTTATTGGGTAGGTTGCGTTTGTGGTTGTTGCACTTGGAGTTGCTGTTTTGCCTCATTTGCTTGCTGTTGCATTTGAAGAACTTCTTCAGGATTGGTTGTTACAAGATAATGTTCGTCTTGTGAAGCAATAACTCTGATTGCCACATGATTGGGGCCTGCAAAAAATATTCCTTCGCCTACATCTGCTGCCAAAAGCAAGTGTTTTTCTCCTTCTGAAAGATAAAAAACATCGGCTACCTGATCAATTGCCGCAGGAGATTGTTTCAAAAGAATTTGGATGGAAGAGTTGGTGACTATCGCTTTGCCGTAATCTGTATTTAAAAAGTCTTGTACGTCTTGGGTAATTGTAGTAAGGCCGAGATAATATTTTCTAGCACGTTTGGCTATGCTGTACATAAAAGTTGCGCTGTCCGGATATTGCAACATGTACCAAGCCTCGTCGACAATTAGAAGACGTTTTCTGATGTCGTTTTTAACTCTGGTCCAGATAAAGTCCAAAATTAAAAACATGGCGATAGGTCGGAGTTCGTCTTCCAAGTCTTTGATTGAAAAAACAGTGAAGGTGTTTTTGATATCGATATTGCTTTGCTGGTTAAAGATTCCCAGTAGTGACCCTTTTACGAAGCGTTCCAGCCTGTCTGCAAGGCCTTTAGCGCCTGCATCCTCCATACCAAGAAGTGCTTTGTAGAGGTCTTCCATTAGAGGCGGCTCATTTTTTTGAGTAGCGGGATCGGGAGTAATACCTTTCGCTTTGTAGGTTGCAACGAGAGCTCTGTCCAGAACGGCATCTTCCGATGGCGTAAGTTCTCCCATGATTACTCTCAGGAGCCCATGGAGAGAAAGAATTTTCAAGCCGAGTTCATTTTCGCCTTCTTCGTAAACTCCCGAAAGATCAAATGGGTTAATTTTGGCCGGAGAGCTAAAACTAAACGAAACATATTCACCGCCAATTGCTTCACAAAGATTTTTATATTCTTCTTCCGGGTCAATAACTATTACTTCAGTGCCAAACATCAAAGATCTGAGTGCTTCTAACTTAACCAGATAACTTTTCCCTGCGCCTGATTTGGCAAAAATAACCGAGTTCGCATTTTCCAGACTGAAGCGGTCAAAGATGACAAGTGAGCCATTATGCTCGTTTATTCCATACATTACTCCGGAGTTTGAAGTTAGCGAAGATGAGATAAATGGGAAAGTCGTTGCCAGAGATGTGGTGTCCATGTTGCGGGTTATATAGATGTGGTCTGTTCCCTGAGGCAGTGTGGTTTTGAAAGCAGCTTCTTGTTGAAGTGAGGCATGTTTAGGAACCAGAAGAAGTGAGCCAAGAGTAGACTCCACTTGTTTGGTGATTGTGTCCAGCTCTTCTATAGAATCTGCCGGGATTGTGACATAAAGGGCAAACTGGAAGAATCGTTCTGAGCCTTTAACGAGTTCTTCCTGAAGCATATGGGCATCTTCAAGTGCTGCCTGAACTGCCGGGTCCATAAGTCGGCCGTGCTGAATATCGGTTGAGATTGTTGCTTCCATTTCGGTAATTTTGCGTCTAAGATCGTCAAGCACACCTTTTGCTTCTACCGGGTACGTATACATTGCGATTTCCAATGTGTGTTCGAAGTTGATAAGAGGGGCCAGCCAGTTTGCCTGTACGTATCTTGGGTAGCCAACCACAAACAGTGTTCTGTAATAAGTAGAGCCAACTTTTAGGAAATCGAAATCTACTTCAATTGCCGGTGGTGCAATGATGTCTTTTACCGAGACAGTACCTTGCGATAAAGTTTGTGCCCACTGCTGCTCTTTGGCAGTTAACTGCGTTTGTTTTGTATCCGGTTTTGAGAAAAGATTAAGTAAACTCATGTTTTTGGTTAGCGCAAATTACTGTCATTATTTACCGTGTTTGGTGCTGGTGGTCTATTTGTAAACTGAGCAGCATGAGAAGCTACTGCCTGCAGATTTCTAAGGGCTTCTGCCTGATGAGGCGCTAAGTTTGAAGATTCAACCGGTCGAAGTTCAGGTTGGGGATTTGGTTCCGGTAAGACAGGCTCAGGATTTGCGGGTGGGGGTGGAGGTGCAGGCCTTATGTCTTGGATTGTTGGATTGCTCGCCTCGCTTTGCGGGCGAAGCGGGTTGGATTGTTGGATTGTTGGGGTCGGAGCCGGAGTGGGGACTTCAACTGCAGGTTCAACAAGCGGTGTTGTGTAAGCGTCAGTGTCTAAAAGAATTCTTTGGGTACCTGTGGGAGCAGGGTTATAAATATCATAGTACAGCTCGATTAACTCTTGAGTTGTAAGCTGTCTTGTTATTAGGCCTAGCCTTGAAGTCTGTTTGATTATATGGTCACGTTTTGGGCTAAGCGCCGCTTTGGCATCTTCTATTAGTTGAGGTTTGCTTCTTGCTCCACCTTTTTTACCTGAAAGGCCACCCTTAAGACCAAGTTCAACTGGTGAGAAGTTTATTATCAAATAAAATTTCTTGTCCAGTACGGTTTTTTGTTGAACTGTTGACTGGATGAAATCTTTGTATTTCTGGATTTGTCTTTTGATATCAGGATTTACCTGAGCAGCCTCGGCCTCTTCTAAGCTTTGAAAGTAGGAGGTGATATCTGCTTTTTTAGATCGGATAAGAATTTCGAGCGGAAATGAGAGGGAGTTTAAAAAAGCTCCAAAAGCATAAATGGTGGCATCTTGTTCTGCTTCCGAGAGCAGATCAAAGTTGACAGCCGTTGTTGTCATAACCAGGGCAACCCAGCCTGTTTTAAGGAGTACCAGGTCGTCGACAATGTCGTCGATATCCAGGTGTTCTTGAGTTGATGCTTTTACTTTAACCTGATTTTTGCTCATATTAGTTCTTAGATTTTATTTGTAATGGTTCAAGTACCTTACCTACTAGCATTAAACCCATTGGATCGAATGTCTTAACATTTGATTCAACTTCCAGGGTATAAGGGCCGTCGTTGAGAGGAGTTGCTGAAAGAAACTGTCCGAGTTTGTTTGTTTTGAGGGCTCGAACCGGAATACCGGATGCCTCTTTTATAATAAGAATTGCGCTTTCCAGAGGGTTTCCTTCTTGGTCTGTAATGATGCCGGAAAGAACGTTAGGAATATTTGTTAGAGGAAAGATTTGAGCTTTGCTTGACCCTTGCGGCAGGGGGGTAGTTGGTGATTGATCTCTATTCACCAATATACTGGCTTCAAGATTTTCCTCCTCTGCTTTTTTAAGCGTTACATCTGTTGCATTGTGTGTGATATTCGATTTGGGTATAAAAGGTATATCTTTTTTAGTAAATGCAACACGCGGTTCTTGTTTTATCTGATTTTGGACTTGAACAGAGTCGCTTTGTGGTTGTGAAGTTGGAAGTATTACAGGTGGGGCAGGCGGCCTTTCGTCGTCAAAACTGAAACGTTTTTTAAGTTCCAGGGATATTTCAAAGCGTTTTTCTCCACGAATTGGTAGCTTGGAAAGGTCGAATCCAATAGGCGGGGCAAAGTGAAGTTTCCTTACTCTTGTTCGGCCGATACCATGAATTAGTTTTATTTTTCTATCAGGAGTTCTTATCGAAATTACGTTTTCTACAGCAGAGTTTGCTTCTGAGGCTATTTGTGCTTTGACAAGCGGTGCAACCGGTGACAGTTGGACATGCTCAATAGGAGGTTTTTTTTGAAGTTTTCTTTCAAGACCAGGCAGTGCATACGGTTTGGCATGAGATGCGATTTTTGTAGAAGCTTCCTTGTGAGTCGGTATTGTGGGTGGAAGTGATTCTTCCATGACGCCTTCGAAGTCTTCTGTCGTTTGTGACGAAGGAAGGGCTTGTCCTGTTGGCGTTTGAGCCATAGATAGGCCTGGTACGGAGAGTATTTGGGGAAGGGACCCAAATTTTGTAGTTGGCCAGATGATTGGAGGTGGAAGCACTCCTGATTCGGAGAAGCCGCCCTGTGAAGTTTGCGATAGAGGCTGGGGTGATCTCAGGCCTAGCCTTTCAACTGCAATTTCTTCTTTCACGTCCAGCGGTGAGAAATTGCCTTTTGGAAGTGATCTCAAATAAGCCTGCAGTCTTTGTCTGCCCTGGGCTGTTATTGTTTCCGGAATTTCTTCTTCTTTTTGGCTAGTGGCTGTGACTATAAGTAGAAATTCAGGAATTTTTGCTTCCTTAACCCAGATGCGCAGGGTAGGAGACATTACGGCCTTTATGAATGAGACAAGCCACTTATCGAGCGGACGGCCGTTAATGGGAACAAGGGCTGCAAAAAAAGCGAACAGTCCTATTACTCCTGAGATAGGATAGCGAATTACTGGTGGAAGTCCTGAGAAAAATATGGCAGCTGCCAAGGACATGGGGATTGCTAAGGTTACGAACTGCCTTACGGTGAGGTTTCCGAACAGTTTAAACTCGAAAGAAGCGATGTGTTGTGGGACAGGATGTTGTTCCATTGCTATATAAATCTACGTCGCATTCACCATAACATGTGAAACAAGGGTCGGAAAGTAGATCAAATAGTATCTTATAGCTCTAGGTTTTCACAATTGGTTTAGGAAAGTGACAATTTTTTTTGCAAGATCTGTTTTTGTAGCTCTTGGGAGATGTTTAATATTTTTTGAACGAACGATGAAGACCTCGTTCATGTCGGATTCAAAACCGCTGTTTTTCTTACTTATGTCATTGGCAATAATTGCGTCAGCTTTCGACTCATGGAGTTTTTTGATAGCAGCTTCTTTTAATTTTTTTTCCGATTGGCTAAATTCTGCTTTAAAGGCGATAAGGTGGATTTTGGGGTTCAGTTTTTTGATCTGATTGATTATTTTAATCTGCTTGTGGAGCTGCAGGGTAAGCCCGCTTTTACTTGAGATTTTTCCCCCTTTGGGATTTTTAACAAAAAAATCACCTACAGCTGCCGCGTGATAAATATAGTCGTAGTTTTTAATGTTTTTTTTGATCAGTTCAAACAGCTCCTGTGTTGTTGCAAAGAGTTCTTCTTTTATCAAATAACGCGGAGTTTGTGAGTTTTTTGCCCTTATTAGAAGTACGTCTGCACCCTGCTTGTAGCATTCTTCGGCTATGGCTGTCCCCATTTTGCCGGAACTGCGGTTGGTGATGTAGCGGACGTCGTCTATTTTTTCTATTGTGGCACCTGATGTGACCAGTACCCTTTGCCCAATAAGTGCGTTTGTGTAACTTATGGTTTTTATAATCTCGCATTTAATTTCTTCCACTTCCATTAGTCTCCCCCGCCCTTCGTATCCGCAGGCGAGCATGCCTGAAGTTGGCTCGATAATCAAAAAGCCAAGGCTTTTGAGTTTGGCAATATTTTGCATAGTTGCCGGGTTATTCCACATATTGGTGTTCATGGCGGGGCAGATGATAATCGGGGCTGTTGTTGCCAGTGCGGTGGTCGTCAGAAAATCGTCTGCTATGCCGCTTGCCAGCTTGGCAATGATGTTGGCTGTTGCAGGTGCTATCACCATAACGTCTGCTTTGTCTGCAAGCGTGACGTGTGCCACTTTTTTCTCTTTGAGAGTTATTTGCCAGTCAAAGTCTTTTTCAAAAAGTTCGACTGCGACCGGATTACCGGAAGCCTTTTCGAATTTTGAAGCCGGTATCATTTTAGTGGCACTTTTGGTCATGACGACGAAAACTTCCAATTTGGCAGCTTTGAGCTTTTCTATTAAATCCAGAATTTTATAAGCGGCGATACTGCCGGTTACCCCCAGCAAAACGGTTTTTTTCATAGATGGGAATTATATCCTTTTTTTGAAGTTATGGTTGGAAACGCAATCCGCGACCCTTTACTGTAATAATGTGTTTTGCAGAATTAGGTTCGTCCTCAATTTTTTTCCGGAGCCGGAAGACCATTTGGTCGATTGCTTCGTCACTGATGCCTTCTTGTACCTGAATATCCGGCCATACAGCCTCGATAATTTCGCCTCTTTCTGCGATTTTGCCTTCGTTCTGTATTAAAAACACCAGAAGCCTGTACTCCTGTTTAGAAAGTAAATCTGAAATAATATTTGTCCCTTTTAAAATTTCCCGGGT
>JAUYIQ010000074.1 GCA_030688205.1 Candidatus Curtissbacteria bacterium
GGCGGGGCTGGAGGCGCAGATGCTTCGAATGGTTCTGGCGGAACAGCTCCTGGCGGTGGCGGTGGCGGAGGAGGAGATAGATCCGGTGGTTCGGAAAAAGGCGGCAATGGGGCAGAAGGCAAGGCAAAACTGACTGAAACACTTCCAGGTGGTACAGCAACTATTATTCTTCAAGTAGATGACGGGAGCGGGGGCGGTTTTTCCGGTTGGACCACGGCCGCAACTATTATCTCGGCAGGTACGGCTACCACTGCGACCAGAGCTCGTTCCAGTTCATTTGTGCCTATTGCTGGAAGAAATTACCGAATAGTAGCCTATAAAGATGCAAATGCCACCAGCTATGACATTTATAATGCAAAGATTGTTGTACAGCAAAGCGGTGGAAATTTATTAGCGAGTAGTTATAGCGAAAGTAATTACACAAATGTCTTGTATTTAAGTAGTGCACAAACATTCCAAGGAGCTGGGCAATCTTTTATTGGAAATGGTGGTACACTATCTTCTGCTAAATTTTATTCATATAAGTGGAATAGTCCTACTGGGAATGCATATGCTAAAGTTTACGCACATGCTTTTGATTATGGTTCTTCTAGTAAACCAACGGGTTCTGCACTTGCAACCTCTGATGCTCTAGATGTTTCATCTATTCCATCAACAAATACACTTATAGAATTTATCTTTAGTGGAGTGAACAGTATTGTTTTGCAAAATGGAACATATTATGTCGTTACTATTGAATATAATGGTGGTGATATATCTAATTACATATATGCTTTTGATGATGAAACAAGTCCAACACATTCAGGAAATCTCTCGAGCTTATCAAGTTCAAGTTGGTCTTCTTACTCAGGGTACGATTTAATATTTTATGTTTATACTTCTGATAGCCTCCCTACCCTCCTTGAGCCCCAGTACCTTCTTTTAAATACAAAATCTACTGCTACAGGATTACAGAGTTTTAATACTCTTTTTGATCCTGGCGAATGGTCGGGAGTAACAAATACCTATAAACACGCCCAGGATGCAATTGGTTCAACAGCCAACTCTCAGCTTAAAGATATTGATAACAGTAATGCTATTTTAACCAATTCATCGATCACGGGAGCTAATCAGACAATTGGCAGTAATATTACTGATATGCCTACCTCAGCTCACATGCTGGATACGGATATTGTGACTGTGGGCACGGAAATTGATGCTTCGAGGATCTTAGTCCAAGTCACTCCCGTTCCGGAGAACCCCTGGCTGCTTTTTGGTTCTTTGCCGTTTATTTCATTCCTGCTTCTAAAATTTAAAGGAAGGAGGCGTAAAAAATGAATCCGCATGGTGAAAAGAAGATCTTTGGGACAATTTTTATCTTCCTGGCATTTTTAATGATGCTATTACCATTCATGTTGGCTTTTGAAGATGTCTTAACAAAACTAATAGAAAGATTTGTATTATATAAGTTTTTACAAGACATGGTAGTACCTGTACAGGTGAGTTTAGTTAGTGTGATTATCAAACCGTTTGGTGTGGATAGTATTTTGTATAAAAACGGGATGATAGTGAACGGGGAGCCTTTGATTATTGCCTGGAACTGTCTGGGTTGGCAATCGCTGGTTTTATTTCTGATAACCCTGCTGGTTGGTTTTAGAAACGGTTCTTACAGCGCTTTTTCCAAATTCCAGGTGATAATTTTAGGTCTGTTTGGACTTTTTTGGATCAATCTTTTAAGGATCAGTTTAATTATTCTTTTGGGAGCTTTCTTTATGCCTGTTTTTAGATTAGTTTTTCATGAGTATCTGGCAGCCATTGTCTCCATCATCTTTCTTCTCTTCTTCTGGTGGTTCAGCTATAAATTTGTGTTGGAAACTAAGGAGGAAAAACTAAATCTTATTAAGGAATGAACTGCCAAAGAAGATATAGTTTCTTATACATCATAATGTAGAACAACTTGACATTTCTTACGTATTATAGTACAGTACAGCTATGGATGAGGAGAAGAAGTCACAAATTATAGCCTACATTCGAAACCAGCTGACGCTATCAGGACAAAGGTTAAAAGAACTTACCTGTGATGGTCAAGGGAATAAACTGCCGTATAGAGATATTTATCATACACTTAAAAACTACATTGGGGAGTTTGCAAAAGGGGAGAGTGAACCACGCTGGCTAGCTCTCGCGGGTCTTCGGGGAGTAGGAAAGACAACGGTTTTAGCGCAGCTTTTTACTGATTGTGAGTGGGAGGCTAATCATAAGCTGTATCTCTCCTTAGATCAAACAACTAACCTTGGTTTTAGCTTAATCGAAATTTTGGCAGCCTATGAAGAGTTTTTAGGTGTTTCTTTAGAGATGCTTAAAAACCCAATCCTTCTTTTATTAGATGAGGTGCAGTATCAAGAAAACTGGGCAATAATCGCCAAAACGATCTATGATAGAACCAACAAAGTATTTATTCTTGCTACCGGTTCATCTGCAATATCTCTTCAAACAAGCGCTGATGTGAGTAGAAGAATGGTACTTGAAAAAATCTATCCGCTTGGTTTTGCTGAGTATGCGCACGCCAAGTTTGTAAAAGAATTGCCGGAAGACCTCTCAGAACGCCTCAAAAATGCACTGTTTTTTTCAGATACTTCAGAAGATGTATACAAGGCTTTGCAAAAAGAGACAACTTTAGTTAATGCATTTTGGACAGGGATTGAGCGGTTTGAAATAGATAGATATTTAAAGTTTGGTACGTTGCCATTTGCTATTCGCATACAAAACGAATCAACGATCTATAAACAAATAAGTCAGGTGATGGATGCAGTCATTGATAAGGATGTTGCCAAACTTAACACTTTTGATAAACAAACACTGCCAAAGCTTTCTCAGCTCCTTTATGCTCTCTCCGGAGCAGATATAGTCAGTGTTGTGAAATTAGCTGATATCACAAGACTTGATCCAAGAACGGTAACCCAAGCACTTGATGCCTTTGAAAAGACAGAGGTGTTACTTCGTGTTTCGCCATATGGCGCACACTATTCTCAAGTTAAAAAACCATCAAAATATTTGTTTACATCCAGCGCGTATCGAGCCATGTATTATAACCTTGTCGGAAGTGTTGAACAGTATGAGAATTACAAAGGGAAGCTTCTAGAAGATGTTATAGGTATGTATTTAATGAGTTTGTTTGGGAGTAGATTAGGAATTACCTCTTTAACTTATGATAGTGCAGAGCTCGGAGCAGATTTTATTTTAGAAACAAAACCCCAGGGAGGGAAAATAGTTATAGAAGTAGGCATGGGGAAGAAAAAACAAAGAGGATTTAATCAAGTAGCCAATACTTTGTTAAAGGTAGACGGGAAATATGGATTACTCGTTTCCCAAACCAACCTTGTTTTAGATAAAGAGACAAACTGCGTATCAGTACCTCTGGAATATTTTTTGTTATTATAACAATTTAAAAAATAATTTGGCTGTTTTGGGTTGTTCCAATGGGATACGACAGGGTATCTACATTGCCCGGAATTGTATTGGCTGGCAATCCTTTGTTATACTTTTAATTAGCTTAAAGGCCGGTTTCCAGGGTAATTTTACCAAAAGCAGCCTTATTCAAGCTGCTACTTTGGGTATTTTAGGAACGTTTTTCATTAATATCTTCCGGATCTTTTTTGCTCTA
>JAUYIQ010000073.1 GCA_030688205.1 Candidatus Curtissbacteria bacterium
CGAAGCCAATTTTAACATAAGGAATTTATGAATTCATCTTAGGAGTCGCAGTTTAGAATTCTGCTGTTATTGTTCCTGTCAGCTTATTAACATCGTACCAGTTGAAAGTGTTAGTGTGGCCATTTTTGACTTCAAAAACATGAATGACATATGAATTTGTTTCCTCGTCGAAGTGGTCGATTGCTATTTGTGCATTGGGGATTTTATTCATGTAATCCTGCACGTCTTTGCGGGTTTTTACTAGTTCAAGAGCACGTTTTTCGTCAAGGTTTATATTTGGCGAACTCGGAGTTAGGGCTGGAGATGGAACAGGTTTGCTGTTTGACAAGTAAAGTGAGAGAGCCCAAAAAAGAAAGACAATTGGAATAAGGGCAGCGAATTTAGAGTATCTTGAAAGTGTCGACTGCGGCTTTGAGGGTTTCTTCATAAGTGCTCTTTTTGGTTTCCGAAACACTTGTAATTACTCCGTAAAGATTTTCCTGGTCAATTAATATATAAAATTCACTGGGATAATTCTGACCCTCATTATAATAATCGAGGCGGAAAACGTATGCTTCCTGCCCGCTAACCGTAGTAGCCGAAGAACTTTTGATAGTTGCACCCGGCAAAAAACTTTCCCCAATTTGATTTTTTAGAACATCGGCAATGGTTGCAAGCTGAAGGCCTTTAAGTGTCCCAAGTGGCGATGATGTGATAATCAAGGCTGCATCACTTTTGGCAGCGGAGGTTACATCTGTTCCGGGCGCATAAATGTTTGCTCCTTTGCTATCTTCATTGACTGTCCAATTTTGGGGGTAGTTAATCTGTATCTTTAGCTTACTGTTTGTGTATGTTTTTGATAAAGTTGGTGCTTGCGGTGTAGGTGAGGGTGAAGGTGTTTTCTTATCAGGGGTTTGTGTTTCCTCTTTTGTTTGAGATTCGTTTTTGGTAGCTGTGAATGATCCTTTAAGGGCTCCGGTGGCGATGCCGATTACTATAAGGGCGGCTACTGCAACAACGATGATTAAAACAACAGGTACAATTCCACGTCGGAGTTTAAATGAGGTTTGGGCAGATGGTTTCACTTATATTATTATTGAGTTTGCAAATAATAATGTCAAATTCTAAACTGATGTTAGTGTTCAAAAAGCCTATTCCAGCTGTTTTTGCATTGATTGCCGGCCTGTTTATTTTTGTTTCAGCATCTTTTGCTGCCGGTAAGGACTTTTTGCCGGCAAACGGGTATTTGCTGGAAAACGGTTCTCCCCAAAGTTTGGATTCAGTCATTGCGATTAGTCCTAAAGTTACCATCAACCCGCAAACAGGTGAGGTAGCGGGAGTTTCAACGAGCAGGGAGTTACCAATAAGAGCGGGTGTTGTCGTCGGTACCGTTTTGGTGGTTGGCGCTTTTGTATATTTTATATCAGGCAAACCACAGGGCAAGGGGAAACTTCCGAATGAACGGAAGCGCATAATGACGACTATTACGGTAGTCGGAATACTTGGCGTAATTGGTGCATTGCTGTTATTTTCGCAGTATAACGGAAAGTCGCCGGATACATCGCAAGATCCAAATTCCGGAGCAGATACGACTGCTAAAGTTGATCCTACGCAAGAGTCCGAAGTTGGAAAAGCTGAAGCCGAGAAAAAAGATGAAATGGCCGACTGGAAGACATATGAAAGCTACAAGTACGGTTACCGGATTAGTTTCCCCCCGAACTGGATTGTCAACAACCTTCAGAAGAGTACGGATTTTGATTTCTTTGTTGAACCGGACAAAAAAGTTGCTGTTGCCGTCAGGGTGCAAAACATAGAAGGCTTAAAAGATGCCAGTTCAAGACAGGCACTTCTGGACAAGGTAATTGCAGACAGAAAGAGTGATACCAATTATCAGATTACACGATCGGATAAAACCCTGATTGGTAATAATGATGGCGCTATTATAAGCGGTACGACAGAAGACAACGGCGTCAGCATCCAGCGAAATGAGATTTTGCTTACCATTGCAAGCGGTAGGTTATACCATATTGTTGTTGATATCGAAAAAGGAACGCCGGATGAACTTGTAAAAGTTGCACAGGATGTTACGAACTCTTTTAGCATAGTCAGTGAAGCGAACATTGCCCCCAAACTGCCGACCGTTCCCACCAGCTTTGTTACTTCCGGAGATTGTGAAATTGATTTGGGGGCGTATGAGCGTAAGGCTACAAAGCCGCTTGATGACAGTACAAAATGCGGTTTTGGCTACACGGTAGACGCAAATGTGACTCTGGCAGATCTTCAAAGTTGGTATATGAAGAATGCCGCAAGTCTTGGATGGCAGGTAATTTCGATTTCGCCAACCCGTTTGGTTAGTAAGAGCGGCTCAAACAGCGATTTTTTCACTATGGTCAGATGCGCAAGTCAAGGTGAGTTCGATCAGGAAGTTTTAATAATTCTCGAAGACGGGCAGGTAACTGTTGATCTTAGGGGTGTTAAGACCAACGAGTCAGCCTGCGTTATCGACAAACAACTGATCAGGCTCGAGAAGATCAGGGATGATTTTATTCAGGCAGGATTTAAACAAGCCTTCGATTTGAGCGAGAAATCCCAGTTTGAGAATTTGGTGATTGCATACCAAAACGGCTGGAAAGACCGCTCGTTTTTATCGGATGACAAGCAGAAGTTTTTGTGGGCAAGCGGAGACAAAAACTCAAGCGGCAGAGTTGTAGAAAACGAAGACAAATCACAAACGCTGTATGCTTTTGTTGTCGATGAGGAGAATGCGGCTGCTGATTTTTCTGCGGACAAAATAAAGCAAAGCCTTAAAGAAATTCCAAACGTGCAAAATATCGAGGCTGGCTACGGTGCATTTAGTGACATAAGAGGTGTGTGGCTCGCGTATGATATTGATGAGAGTCACTATTTTGGAACTGCAGCGATTATCGATTCCCGGCCTGTCTTGCTTGTTGCAAGCACTCCAAAAGAAAGTTTCGCCGGCGGTAGATTTTTACTTCTTGAAATGATTAGGTCGATTGCAAGGAAGAAATAATATTTGATCTGTTAGCGCATAAGAGAGCGCCAAATCATGACTCCGATAAAAATAGTAATCATACCCAGAAGAACCCACGTTGACAGTATTTGAATTTTTGTTTGCTTGATATTATGCTTTTTGGCATATGCAACCGAAGCTTGAGATAGCGGGTATTTTCCCAGCAGATTTGCGTCGCGGTTGACAAGGGCAAGCCCCAGGACATTGTTGATTAAAACAGTCAATGCGCAAGTGATTACAGCAGGGGAAACAATTGATTTGCCAAGTGCATTGCTTAT
>JAUYIQ010000077.1 GCA_030688205.1 Candidatus Curtissbacteria bacterium
TTGACAAGAATTATAAGGAGGTGCTACAAATAAATTGCAGGCTGAAACTCTGCTCCGGTTTAACTATCGGAGCATAAATATCTAAGTTTTGCTCATTAAGGGGTGAAATTTAGAAAAGTTTGCTTTTACTCTTTGAAAAAAGAGTGGGAGCAGATGAAAATCCAAAAGAAAAGAGCATCACTACCGCAGACTGAAACTCGAATAGCAATGCTCTTTTGAGGTGTAAGGGAAGCGACTTAGGGCAGCTAAGTTGCTTTCCTTTTTTACATTAGAACAACTCCGAGAATCTTGTCAAGAGGTAAGTTGATCAAAAATTTGATTGGGTTGCTACAACAGTCTAAATCTGGCCGGTTTTTCCAATTCAGAGATCTAATGGTTGAGTAAATAGTTTGTGCAATATTGTATTGCTCCGGTTTTTACTAAAATTCTGCAAAATTTATTACGGTTTTTGTTGCAGGAGTATGACAACTTGGTAGTTGTTGGCAATACTTTTTGAAAGTCTTTATCCTGAAAATATTTGTTAGATAGAAGAATTATTTTAGAAGATATGCTGGATGGTATTTGATGTATGGGGGAGAAATATACACCGTAGCACTTATCTCGCTTATATCGTCCTTTGGCGGGTTTTTAGCTTTGAAAAAGATGAAAGTGCGACTTAGGAAGAATCGGTTACAACCTATAGTTTGACAATTAAAAGGTGATTTAATATAATTCTTCTTCATGGCAAATCCACAGGAAGGCGAAACATCCCGTCTCGATTTAGTCGAACTGAATATTTCACAGCTTGGTATTTTAACATTTGAAAAGACGCGTGATTTGAGGGAAAAGATCGAAGTAATCGAGAACCTGACTGTTCTTCAAGCACCTGATGATGCTTTTGTCCGTCTTGCAATGCTCAGGCTGCGAACACAAGAAGCGCTGGAGAAACTTCCGCAAAAACAAGCCACAATCTCAAATATCATTAGAACATATGAAATCACCGATCAAATTGATACGGTCTTTTTAGAAGAAATGTTGATGCTGTCAGAGAGACATATAAGTACTCCTGTTGATCAAAGGGATGAGACATTCTATGAACAGGAAAAAGAAGTAGTTTCAAACGTGCTTAAAAGCCTTCAGACAAGGAAAGCAAAAGAAGTGCAGGAACGTTCACTCGAAAAAGGTTATGAGGTGGAAATAAGCGGAGACAGGGTATGCAAATTGTTCGTATCACCGGATAAAGATACCGTAAGAATGGAACTGCCTGTAGTTATCGATCCTAATCTAAACAAAGTCCGAATCGGATCTAAGGCAGTAGTGGAAATCTTAGGTGCGAAACTTACACACGAAGATTACCAAAAAATTGCGGAAACCATGCTTTCATTTGAAGGAACTGTCGGAAAAATAATGAGAGCTTACGCCAACGCTATTGATATCTATACAGATCTTTACGCAAACGGGCAGAATACTTCAAGTGCCAGGTTTTCAAGAATGATGCGTGCTCAGGAAATAAGAAGAGCATTTGGAGGAGAGGATCCGAGAATTGCACCATTTTGCGACATTCCTTTAAACGCAATAACAATGTATGTCAGAGCAAATTACCCTGAGGTTGACCAAACCGTTCCTCAACCTTTCGAAAGCTAAGCCGCTTTTTCCTGTTTACAACCTATAGCTTGACAAGTATATTATACTGATGTATATTTCCCACACAGTAACTTCTGCCCTCGAAATAGTGCTTAGTTTCGACTAACACTATCACGATTTAATTCCTGCCAAAATAAAAAGACCTAGAGTACTTGACAAAACGTTTCGATTGTGTTAGTATACACATCTTATAAACTGTCTGTAATTATCTTATAGTATTTATTGAAAGAGATAATTGCCGACTGCCAATATGAAAGAAATACTTCATACAATAAAAGGCATTTCCCAAAACAAAGATGTTAGACGTGTTGGAAGATCTGCTTTTGTGGTGGGTACTCCTGTACTTGCACTTGCTGCCATTTTTGGTGGTTCTCGTAATGTAACAGCAACTGAAGCCACACCTACTGTTGTAAGAGAAGCAACGCCAACAGAAACTTTCCATACAGTGACACCGGTTCCGTCTGAAACACCCTTACCAACCAGAGAAGCAACGCCAACAGTAACTTTCCATACAGTAACACCGGTTCCAGGTACTCAAACTCCAGAGGCTACTCCAACGGATGTTCCGCATACAGCGACACCTGTTGCGACTGCAACGGGAACACGAGTTCCTGAGACAGCAACTCCAACGGCAACAGCCACTGCTACACCGAAAGTAGAAATTGTAACCAGAATTATCTATACTGGTTTGAAATTTGGTGAAAGCTTACAAATTACTCAGCAAGAAACAAACTCTCTTGCTAGAGAGAATGAAGTAGCAACTATCGACTTTCTTAGAGATGGAATGCCACTTTTTGGAGGAGACGTCCAGGTGGCCCCTCCGGCTATATCCGATTTGAAATGGAATAGGCAAGTAGTTGCCAGAGGTATAGAAACTTATGCATTTCCCGAGGATCCTGAAATATTTGGACAAATAGACACAGGAGATTCTAATAGACTTCTTTTTGCAATTCATGAAAGTTTGGGAGAAAATCCAAGACCTGATGTAACACCGCTCGGAGCAAAATTTTCTGAGGTTAAGGTAGGCGACACAGCGGGGTTGGTTATAAGTGGTGAATTTCGTGAATACAAAGTAACTTTTTCTGGAATTGTTGATGATTTGGATGCTCGATTGAACGCAATTGGGAATAATCCTTCAGCATCTTTTGTAACCTGTGAAGCCGGAGTTAATCCTTTACTAAACCCGGGAAGAAGATACCTGATTACTGCAGAAATAGTTCCAGTTCCTGAGGTAATTAGCATTCCTTTACTTGGCGAAGTTTCTCGAGAAGATGCTGCAAAAGGTTTAGCAGCCGCTGTAACTCTGGCAGCATCCGCAGCACTTATTTCCCTCGAAGCTAAGAGAAGAAAAGACAGAAGTAAGTCAATTTACGTCTCATAAATTTTAACCTGAAGGGGGGTGACATAAATACATAATATGAACACAATTAATGCATTAAAATTGGGTTTTAAGGCAGGCGCCGCAACTTTAGTTTCAATAACTATTGCTTTTGCTGGTTTGTTTTTAGCAACTAACCCAGCTTCAGCTGGCGCTCCAAACCTAACGGTGTCGTATCTTGGGAACAATAACAACGACCCAAGCGATTCTTTTGATCATGATGTAACCTTAAATCAAGGCCAAATGGTTCAGTTGTATGCGGAAATTCACAATACAAATGTTCCGTCTGTCGCCAATAACGTAAAAGTTAAGGTCGCACTTCCAAGTTCATCCGGTTCAACTACCGCTACTGTTTCTGCAGATAACGCTTCTAGCGTTTCTGACAGTGTTAACTTAACCGTTAATGGTGGAGGACAGTTGAGGTATGTTCCAGGTTCTACAGGGGTAAACTGTCACAGTAATGCCAACTGTACAAATGGAACAGTCGGAGATGGTATCGTTGGGGATGGTATAGTCTTAGGTGATCAGACCGGATGTAACGATTACATTATCCAGGTCTCATTTTTGGTCGAGGTTATTGCTCCGCAAGCTTCACCAAGTCCGTCACCTACACCTGTTGTTTCACCAAGTCCAAGCCCATCGCCTGCGACCGGTGGTGATACTGTTATTAACAATAACAATAACAACACAAACAACAACAGCAACAGTCAGTCCCAGAATGTGACTGTTAATAATCCGGCTGCGCCTGCAGTACTATCTGCGGCTACGGTTATTCCTAAAAAACAGCCAGATACTGGTGTTGGGATATTGGGACTTGCAAGTATGTTCTCAGCTGCACCTTTTGGAGTAGCTTTATCTCGCTACGGTCGAGGAAGACTTATTTCCGGGAAGCGCGAAGAGGATAATTCTGACATTGCCAGTGAACTTGTAAAAGAGCGAAGTGGTAAGAGACTAGACGCGTAAGTTTCTCGCCCCTGACATTGATTTGCCCGGGGCACATATATTGGACCGTAAGTAGGGCAGGCTTACGGTCCATTTTTAGTTTTTTAAAGAACTATTTTATATCCTAGAGTATTTGACTTTTACTTCACATATTGATATAATTCAACCCTATATTAAAATGACAAAGACGGATTTTCCTATTTCGAAAGACGCAAGAAGCTTTCTAGGGGAATTACTTGAGGAAGCTGGTATGTCTATTGTTCCGCCAGAAGTTCGAGAAAAGATGCTTGTCGATCTTGCAAAAAGGCTTGATGCCAAGCTGACGTTGGCTGCCATTACTGCTTTGCCTGACTATGAGGTTGGAACTTTTGAAGAGCTTTTGAGTAAAAATGCTCCTGTTTCTAAACTTACCAGGTTTTTGGGTGAGAATGTACCTAATATTGCAGATGTTTACGCCCAAGCGCTGGTGGATTTCAAGAAAAATTATTTACATGCCTAACATTCAAGAAAAAATAAAATCGACATTGGTAAACCCTGTTTATGATGGTGAGGGTAAACTTGCCGGTTTTGAAGCCGACACTCACTTTATTTCGGAAACTGAAGAAGCAAGGCGAAAAAACCGCGAGATTCACGCAGATCGGGCGACTATGGCAACAGCCGGCGAACAGAATTTCCTGGGCCGTATGTGGCATGGGTTAACCGAAAGATATCAACAGCTTGTTACAAGAGACAGATTTAGAAGAATCCATGATAACAACGAAAATATCACCTTAAACGCTGCATTTAATGTTGAGAGACAGGCAGTTGAGGATTTAAAAGTTCGGGAAGCAGAAGAAGCAGGGTCTTTGGCTGTTGCAACCCGTTTTACTGAGGGCACTGTTTACAGAGATAATCTTACTCTTTTAGATGAAGAAACTCAGGCGGATCTTGGCCGGGAAATACCTGACATGGCCAGATCTGCTATTGCCGAATTTACTGTAGGAAATATTGATGAGGCTCAATTAAGCGTTGAAGTTAACAATATTGCCACAAGGTTGCGAACAGAATTCCCCGGATTATTTTCAAGATCTACAATAGGCTCGGATTTGATGCTTGTTGCCGAAGCTTCCCGCGATGCTTATCTTTCACACGAAGACAGACTTTCAACAATAGATATCGACCTCTCTTTTTATCTGGGTGCTGCGGGAGGCGCGTTTCATACACAGGAAAGGCGTGATCTTGCTGACAGGTTAATTGATTGGGCGCAAAATTCAAGAGTAAAATCAGTGCTAATTAATCCACTAACTATTGGTATTGGTTCAAGTCTTGGGGCTGTAGCCCTTAGGGTACCTACAAAAGCAGTTCCATTTATTGGCGGTTTTGCAGGTGGGGTATTTGCGGCAATCAGGAGAGCTTCAAAAGAAAACAAAGACCGACACCTGAAGATAAGGGAAGAGGAAATTGGTTATGAGATGAACGGGCTAGGTCCTCATCGCGGAGGAGTGGAAAGAGCGCTTTCGTGGGCAGTAGGACGAACCGATTTTCGGAATTATTCTTACCAGCCGATTTCCGCACTTGAGCAAACAGAAACACTTGACGTTTTGGCTGCGGCAGGTGATGCCACTAAGCTTACAAATGCTTGGAGAGATGATGTCCTGGCAAGAGTGGCTGAGACCAGAGTCAGACTAAACCTTTCGGAATACACAGAGAGGGGTCTTATACAGTTTGGGCAAGAAAGAGAAAGCGATGGAACCTTAAGGGTTAGTGGTGTTTCTACAATAAACCGTGACAAGGCCAATTTAATAGGATCTATGATTGCCGTCCAAAGGGCGCTTATAGATGAAATAGGCCAAATTGAATTTGACCGTTTATTTTCAGAGGAAACAGCAAGAATCAGTGCAAATTTATCCGATCAAATAAGGCAAGCAGACAGGAATTTTTCTGGAAACAGAACAGTTCAAGCCTTAAGGACCGGTCTATTTGCATTTGGAGTTGGAGTTGCAGGCGGGTTTGCTACTGGATGGTTAGGCGATAAGATTGAGCAGCTGCTCGATCGTACAACCCACAGCGAAGTCAGTTTGGGGCAAAGCCATACTGAGACTGTTATTAATGCGGCTGGAAACAATCAAGGACTACAGGTAGATGTTCCTGAGGGATTTACCCAGCACTATGATGCAATCAATCATGTTTTAAAAATAGAGAATGCCGATGGCAGGCATTTTGACATTCCTTACCAGACCGGAATGACGACTGACCAGATTCATCAGTCGCTTGCAGCTGCTGGTTTGGTTGGTGATATACGTATGGTTGATGATCATATTGATCTGCCAGCGCATAGTATTCAGTCTGATATTTTGAGGCCAGACTGGCAAAAGGCGCACGGTCTAACTGAAGTTAGCGGCAGAAATTATGGCATTACCTTCGGCCACGCTCAGTATTTGGCTCCGGGCCATCATGAATACAACGAGTTGACTTTGTATCAAAACACCGGAGTAGATTGGTCTATTGGTCCTAGAGGTCTTGATGGTCATGCAATCCCGCCTTTTGTCTACAAGCAGTATGGATCTTATGCTGACCCAGCACTTGTTTTCAATGCTCCGGTAAACAGTGAGAATTTGGTTGGTTTTGTGCAGTTTATTGACGAAGGAACCGGAGTACGTCATACGCTTCTTTTAGATCAGACAAATGGTCACTTCAGGTTGCCTGATGAGTTTGTAAACCCAACGACAGGTAAGGTTGATGCTATTGAAGCAATTGGATATGGGATGGTTCGTGATGCAAACGGTAGGCTAGTTTCGGACGAGATTCTTAAAAATCCTGATCTAATTAACGGTGGTACGCTTCATTCGATGGCATCAATTCGCCTTCCGCAGGTTTCAAGAATGATTCCTGGTGAGAGCATTGAAATTAAATTCGACAAAATTTCTGATTTGCGTGAAGTTGTTGATACCCAG
>JAUYIQ010000087.1 GCA_030688205.1 Candidatus Curtissbacteria bacterium
GCAATGTCAGGATGATAATTCAAAAAATTATTATTGTACTCGTCGGATTCGCAAATGTAATATCTTGATTTTCCTATTCGGAAGTTATTTTGCCATTCCAGAACCTCGGCGCCCACCTCGCATGTCGGATCCAAACCTGCATCTATCAAAATTTTTGCGATCATTGAGGTTGTTGTAGATTTCCCATAGGCACCGGCAACCGTGATGACGAATTTATCTTTTTGTAAATAATCCCCCTGGAACTGTTGCCACGAAATTGTTGGGATGTTTAATCTTTTTGCTTCCAGAAGTTCGGGGTTTTTAAAATCCACTTTTTCAACTGCCGGGGAAGTTATCAGCAGATCAATGTTTTTGAGATGAGAAGGATTATGTCCGGTTGTTATTCTAATTTCTAGATTTTTTGTGTATGCGGAATCCGGATTAATATCGCATGCGGTTACATTATAACCAAATGCTTTTGCAATACCTGCAACCGCTGAAGCACCCGCACCTGCTGCACCCATAATGTGTATCTTTTTAATTTCTTTTTGAGAGAAATTTTTCAGTTTGAGTAAACTGTCTTCGTCGTCCACGAAAAGGATTTTACTACCCATCTTCGAGGGTATTTCCAAATCTTTTTTGTAGTCGTCTCCTACGAATAGAACTTCTTCCGGTTCGTATTTCTTGAAAATCTCATCATAAAATTTTTCTGCGGGTTTCATTGTTTTAGTTTCTGTGGAAGTTATGATTTGATCAAAAAAATCAAAGAGTTTTACGGCTTTTAGTTTCTTAAGTGCCAATTCTCTTTCATCTTCTGTGACAAGAATTTTTTCTTGGGGAACTCTTGTTAAAATTTCTTGAATTTTGCCTATTGGTTCTAATTTTTGTAATAGGGTATTTTCAAAAACTTGATACATGTTTTGTTCAAGATTTTGTCTTTTGTATTTTTTCAGAATAACTCCGTAAGAAAACTTTCTTGTTCTTTTCTGGGGAATTTTAGAATTTTTAACCTTGTTTACAATTGTTTGCCACTGGTTGTAAATCTCATTCACGTTAATGTTTACTTCTTTTGCCAAAATCTTGAGAGCCTCTTTGTCTGCTACGTTTGAGACTTGATGAGTGTTGTAAAGTGTATTGTCGGCATCAAAAACGACACACTTTGTGGGAGTGCTGGACAAAAGCATCGAAGCGTTAAATAAGTCCTCGGGTTTGCCAACATCGACTCTTTTTCCATCAAAGAAATACTCTTTCATTTTTGCTCCTCTTTTTAGCATGTATTCTGCAGGAAAGAGTTGTTTGAGAAAAATGAATTTCTTACCATCAATGGCTTTTTTAAATAATTCTGTATTCAGAATAAAAGTACCCATTACTGCATGGTTGCTGGGGGAATTATCTGCTCCCGGCTTATCAATTACTCCTACTATCTTGTTGTTTTTGTACTTGACTATTCCATAGCGAGTTGGGTCGTCTACTTCACGCAGAGCAAGAACTCCGTCGACTTTTTTATTAGATTCAAAAACATTAAGCACTTTTTTGATCAAGTTTTCTTTGGTAATACTATCTGCGTACTGAGTTAAAAAATAGGGTGTATTTATTAGATCTTTTATTTCGTTTAAGGCGTACGACGGCCCGAGTGTTTTTTTTATACGGACGTAATCAATATCCAATCCATTCCAACTTTTTGTGAAATATTTAATGATTTGATCCGCGGTTTTTTCCAAAACTACGATGATTACTTTTTTAACTTGTGCTTCTTTGATGTTTGAAAGCACATATTCTAAAGTTGGTTTACCTAAAATCCATAACATCACTTTTGATTTTTCGGACGCAAGTGGTGCCATTCGCGTCCCTCCGCCTGCTGCCAGAACAATGGCTGTTATTTCACCCATTTAGTTTCCTTTCGATTGCACATTTTGCAACTTCATACTCGTCCCACGGTTGTTCTTTACCTTTAATGTTCATACTTTTTTCATGACCTTTACCGAAAATTCCCACAACATCATTTTTCCCGGCTAAATTTACTGCAAACTCAATTGCTTTTTGGCGGTCTAAAATAATATCGTAATCTTTTCCTTCTCTTTTGCCTTTCATACCTTTTGAAATCTGTTTACAAATTGCTTTGGGATCTTCTGATCTCGGGTCTTCTGACGTTATGACGACATGATCTGCAAACTTTGCTGCCACACTCCCCATTTTTTCTCTTTTTGTTTTGTCTCTTTCACCGGCTGCACCGAAAACTGCTATTAATTTCGTTGACCGCAAGGATTTAAGTGCTTGTTCTAGTCCGTTTGGGGTATGTGCAAAGTCTATGTAAACTTTAAAATCCTGACCCAAGTCAATTTCTTCCATTCTCCCCGAAATCCCCTCGAACGACTCGAGCGCCAACAGGGCTTTTTCTTTTATAACACCCAAAGAAACAGTGGCAGCAAGGGCAGCAAGGGCATTTAGTTGATTATAAACACCCGCTATTTTTAATTTTATTTCTGAATTTTTGAGATTAAAGTCGGATCGGTTTTTAATTCCATATGTAACAATTCTCCCGGTTGAATTTGATTTTAAGACTTGGAACGACTGGTCGTCTGCGTTAAGTATTGAGATTTTAGAGTTTCTGAAAAGTTTTGATTTTGCCCTCACATAATTTTCCAACGTCTTGTGGTAATCCAAGTGTTCGTGGGTGATATTCGTAACTATGCCTATTTCAAAATCAACGAAAGCCAGCCGATTTTGGTCAAGCCCGTGAGATGTCGCTTCCAACACGAAATAATCGCTACCTGCTTCAACTGCCCCATTTAGATATTTTTGAACTTGTGAGGACGTTGGCGTTGAAACGTGAAACCCGGTATCGTATGACTTTTCTCCAATTTGTGCTCTGAGAGAAGAAATCATAGAAACTTTTAAGCCGACTGAGTTTAAAATATGATAAATCATGTTAACAGTCGTAGACTTACCGTCTGTACCGGTTACGCCTATAACGATTATCTTTTTTGATGGAAATTGGAAATAGAAAGCAGCTAAAAAGGCTTGGGCCGCGTGATAGATGTTTTTAATCTTTTGCCACATAATTTCCCAGATAATTATACTGTTTATGGTCTTTATTTATCTTCGGGAAAGTATAATGGTAAAACACTTAAAACTGCTTGTTTATAAATAGACTGAACTCTAGGATCTTTGAAGTGCTCGGTGTTCCTGATCGCTTGATAATAAACTACGACTGTTATTACCAATAATTTTTGTGTTTCTTTCATTTTTGTCAAACAAAAAACCGTCCCTATATGTGAAGACGGTTTGTTTTATCTCAATACGTAAGCTAATCTTATCACTTCACCTGTAAAAGTCAAAATTTGAGCCGGAATTTAAATTTAGCAGAAGAGCTGAAACTGTGCCAGAAGGTTATCAAGACTGTTTTGGACCATTTAGTTAGGCTAAAGTAGGAATATATTTTGACTTCCTCGCTATTGGATTTGAGGCTAAATTAATATTTAAGAATAACTTATATTCGATTTTTAAAAATACCACTACTACGCAGCGGGGCGGGGCTTGATTTAAAAATAACACTAAAAAGATTAGATTACAACTAGAGAAAATGGATTATTTGCTAAATATCCCCCGAAGGTTTGAGACAGCTTCTTTTGGAGTAAGTTTGTCTTTTGCAAAGAAAAATAGGTAGGCAATTTCCAAAAGACCTATTGTGTTTATAAATAAAATTGCGATAAACCAGTTTCTTTCCTTTGCAGCAGCCGCATGCCAAAGCGCAAACCCTTTCCATGCCGTTGACCAAAGAAAAACTAGAAAAAATATTATGTTTGGAACGATGCCTTGGTTTAAATTTTGAAAATCAGATAAGTTCATGTTGGCATTTTACCATTATTTTTCTGTCGGGCCAATCCCGTAGTAATTAAAAATTTCTTTGGAAATAGAAAAAAATGTGGGTGCAGCTGTTTCAGAACCGAAAACGGAAGAGGATGGTTCTGTGAAACGAACTAACATTACAAACTTCGGGTCGTTTGCGGGGGCAAACCCAATAAAAGACGCGATAGTTTTGTTCGGGTCATAGTGGCCGGAAACTGGAATCTGAGCTGTACCGGTTTTGCCGGCTATTCTATAGCCTTTTGGCGCAAATGCTTTCGCTTCGCCCTTCTCAACTGCATTTACCATCATTTCTGTAATTTGGGCCGCTGTCTGAGGCGATATGACCTGTTTTGTATCATCTACTTTGATTATTTCTTCTTTGCCGTTTGCTTCTATCTTATCAACTATCTTAGGAGAAATTAGTTTTCCTCCATTGGCGATAGCTCCGACTGCCTGAATCATTTGAATTGGCGTCACCGCTATTCCCTGTCCGAATGACGCTGTTGCCAAATCAATTGGTCTCCACTCTTCTTTTTCTCTTATTCCACCCGGCGATTCCTCTTGTAAATCGACGTTCGTCGATTTGCCAAATCCGAACCTGTTGATGTATTCATAAAAATTGTCTACTCCTAATTTATCTGCAACATACGTCATGCCTATGTTGTCGGAATGTTGTATAACTTCAGTCATGGTTGAATCGGGGAAGTATTTTTTGTTCCAAGTAGAGATCTCGAAGCCGCCTATTTGCCTTGGACCGCTGCATACATCGCATTTGGTGTTTGGTTTTACCATCCCAAGATCAAGTGCTGCCGACATTGTAATTAACTTAAAGGTTGAACCGGGTTCATAAGTGTCTGCAACTGCCTTGTTTTTATATAAGTTTTCTTCATACTCCTGCCAGTTTGCCGGATTGTAAGAAGGATAAGTAGCAAGTGCTATGATTTTGCCGCTTTTGGGGTCGGAAATTATTACGGTGCCGTCTTTTGCCCCATATTTTTCTACAGCTGCTTTTAGTTTATCCTCAACAATAAATTGGATAGATCTGTTTATCGAAAGATGAAGTGATGCTCCTTTTTGTGGGGAAAGTGGTCTAAACTCCCGCACAAGTATTGGCAGGCCGAAAGGGTCGGTGTCTTGTCCCAGTCTTCCGGGTTTCCCTCTGAGTTTGCTATCATAGTTTCCTTCAAGCCCAAAATAGCCCGTGTCTCGTCCGAGCTTATCTGAACCTACAAACCCCAGAAATTGCGCACCCATCGAAGCTTCCGGATAAAACCGTTTTTCGTCGTTTTCAAAACCGAAACCGCTAATTTCGAGTGCTTCTATTTTTTGTTTTGTCGCAAGGGGAACCTTTCTTGCAAGCTGGACCCAAAATAAGCTCTTGCTGGACAATTTGGAAAAAAGAGACTCTTCTTGCTTTTTTATTTCTTCCTCTTTTTGTTTTTTTTCATCGTCCGAAAGCTGAGCTTCACGGGTTGCGTATTTTTCGGAAATTAGAAGAGGGGCAAGCTTACTTGCAGTTTCTTTGACACTCGTGATCTCTTTAGGCTTACCATAAAACAGAAATGCTTCTTGATTGGCTACAATTGGAAAGTTGTCAGAAGTATAAATCTCACCGCGGGATGCCGGTATTTCGTCTTGGCTTAGAGTCTGTGAAACATCATTTATTTTTGCGACGAACTGCCAGTAGAAAAGTCTTAAAACTATTAGAAATGCTGTGATAAAAATAACAGTTTGAAGGATTTTAAGGCGAGTCATTGGTATAGTCACTTGCGACTAGCCATATTAGTTTAACAAAATTAGGGAATTATGACTTTTGTGGGTTTTTCAAAACCGGATTCCTTCGCCTTTTGAGAAAGAACTGTTAGGGAGGATTCCTGCGCTATTTGGGCTTTTAAGGTAGTGTTATCTCTTTCAAGCTTAGTTATCTCTTCGTTGGTGTTTGAAAGTTTATTGCCATCCGTTGCCAGATTGTTGGCAAATACTAGTTGGGTAAATATTAAGGCGAGGGCAAAAACAGTAAATGCCACCAGTACTTTAACCTTTATCTTGCCGACAAGGTTAAAGTTGGGTTCTTTTCGTTCAATTTTAAAATCTCTAGTCATATTATTTGACTTTAGTTTTCATATCCTTTCCGCAATACGGAGCTTAGCGCTTCGTGATCTTGGATTTGTCTCAATTTCGCTGCTTTTGGGGCCGATTGGCTTGGCGGTTAATATTCTTAACCTCGTTTCCCCCTTAAGGAATCGTTTGACTAGTGAGTCCTCAAGTGAATGAAAACTTATTATTGCCAATCGGCCGTGCGACTTTAGTAAATTCACTGTCTGCGGTAAAGCTTCTTCCAAATTTAATAGTTCGCTATTTACTACTATTCGTATCGCCTGAAAAACTTTTGTCGCTGTATTTATGTTCTTTTTAAAGTTCCCTCTTACACCTCTTGGTACCGAATCATCGATAATTTTAGCTAGCTCGTCAGTTTTTTCGATTGGTCTTATTTGACGGGCGCTACAAATAGAGCTAGCAATGCGCCTACTAAACTTTTCTTGACCAAACGTTTGAAAGATTTCATTTAGCCTCCTTTCTTCAAAATTATTAACAATATCCCAAGCCCTTATCGGTAAGGTCTGGTCCATTCTCATGTCGAGTGGACCGCCTTTTGAAAAACTAAAGCCTCTTTCTGCTGTTTCCAGCTGATGACTTGAAACACCAAGATCGAAAATTACCCCGTCTACCGCGTCGAACCCATTTTCAATTGCAATCTTGCCAATATCTGCAAAATTCCCTCTTACCAAATGTAAACTTTCATTTGTTTCCAGTTTCCAGTTTCCAGTTTCCAGTTCTTTTCTAACCTCATCTATTGCCGCCTGATCCCTATCTATTGCCAGTACCCTTGCACCTCTTTTTAAAAGAGCGTTTGTGTGACCTCCTCCCCCGACTGTTGCGTCTATATACGATTTACCTCGTCCCGGAACTAAAAACTCAATAACTTCCCCAAGAAGAACGGGTGTGTGATACACATTTGCCTTCATTGCGATATCTTAAGTTTCTCCTCCTGCCAAGTTGCGCTGTCCCAGATTTCAAAATGGTCTCCTGCGCCAATAACAACTGGTTTTTTAACTTTCGCCCAGTTAAGTAAATCCCCAGGGATAACAATCCTACCTTGAGCATCGAGAGTGATACGCTCTGCTGAGGAGAAAAAGAATCGACGAGTATTGCGTGCAGTTCGATCGGTAAGAGAACCTGTAAGCTGCTTTTGTGATTCTGTTTCCCAGGATTTCGTGTCGAAGCCAAAAATGCACTTTTCGAAACCGTAAGAAAGTATGATTTCACTTGTCGCAAGATAGGCACGTATTTTTTTAGGTAAAGCAAGTCTTCGAGAATTTTCGTCGAAAGAAGGTTCGTAGCTGCCCAGAAACATTTATCCCTTACGCCTTTATTACTCCCAGGCAGCATTCAGTGGCTTTCAGGAGTAATTTGATGGTGATTCACCATCTCTCACCATCTATTACCATTTTTCACCATTTATACTTGCGGTGTCAAGAGGGCAAGTTGGTATACAGTTTACGGTTCAAAGTTTTTGGTTCAGTCTGCGGACTTAGAGGGTGATTTTAAAAATCAGAAGTGATATTCCAATTAACAAAGCAAGGAGAATTGCACCAAGTGTAAGAGCCTGTTTTGTCAGATCTGTCATGCTTTTATCTTATGAAAGTTTGCGTACGGTGTTTGCGGGTATTCAGGATCGTATGGTCTCATGTCAAATGGATTATTGTAATCTAGACAGCCTGTGCAATGTGTAACTCGCATTTGTTCTGTGGACATTCCCAAAGACTTGGCCATACCACTAATCGACAGATAATGCAGGCTATCTACTTTAAGCTTGCGCTTAATTTCTTCTTCAGTCAAGACCTGGAATTTACCCCCTTTATCTTTTTTAACTGCACCAAGTTCTTCCCGTGAGCCAATGTTAACGCCTAAAAAGCATGGATTAACAAAACGCGGGGCAAGAAATCTGCAGTGAACGCTCTTGACTCCAACTCTAAGCAGATGGGCAACCAGTATGCTGAAAGTATTGAGACGAACAGCTGTGTCGTCTACAAGATAAATGGAATGACCAATCAAACTTGGTGAGATAAAGAATTTCTTTTCAATGTCTTTTTGGCGCAGGTATGGGTCGTCTTCTATAAAGGTACGCTTAGCATAGTCATACCTTTCTTTAACGAGTCCTCTTTTGTATCTTAGTTTAAGCTTGGGAAATCTATTTCGAAGTACCTCATAAAATGCATAAGCTCCTGGAATTGCGGTGTCCGGAACAGACACAACGTAATCTATCCCTTCCAGAATTTTTTTGTCTATTTTCCCTTCCTCTACTCTTCTTACTTCTTCAGCTCCCAGCTGTTCTCCAAGACTTTCCCGATTTTCACCGACCGGCCCGTCCCAAAGGGATGTTTCGTGAGAGAAGTAAAGTTTTTCAAATACGCAAAAGCTTGCTTTTTGGGCTTCCTGGAATTTGGAGGTTGAAACACCCGATTTGTCTGCAATTAATAACTGACCAGGTTCAATTTTTTGGCTGTGGTGGACATCAATTCTATCCAACGCGCAGGTTTCGGATGCAACAAACACGTGGCCGTTATCCTGACTCCAAACCAGTGGCCTTACTCCCCAGGGATCCCGAAGTGCTATTAGCTTGTCATCTTCCGTAACAATTACAAGTGAGTACGCACCTTTTACATCTTTCAGGGCATTTGTGATTTTTTGCCGCCAGCTTGCGCCCGGTGAAGTTACGATTAGCCAAGCAATGATTTCAGAATCAGAATCAGATTCCAGTTTAATGCCAAATTTTTGCAATTTATCTTTATGTTTTTTGAGATCGACTATGCTTCCGTTGTGAGCAAGAGCCAGGCCCCAACCTTTATGGGATGCATAAAACGGACCGCAGTCACAATTGCGCCTAAATTTGCCTTCAGTGGGATACCTCAAGTGAGCAACAGCAATCTCACCACGCAGGGAATTGTCTTCGATAACTTCTGTGGAATGAAATACTTCGTTAAAAGCTCTTGCTTCCTTATACACCTTCAGTGTTTTGCCGAGAGCTTTGACGGCTAATCCGCCACCATTTTGACCACGATGTTGGAGGGCTTTGCCCATCTCGACAACCACGTTAGAAACATTGTTGTCCGGCTGCGCAAGAGAGCCTGCGAGACCGCAGTGATCATGTGGTTTATCAGGAAGAGCCGTGTAATCTGTCACAAAGACAAAAAGAGGAGCTGACTGGTCCTCTTACTTGGTTTATTTTAACACAATTTTTTGCTATGAGCGAGTTAGTTTAATTTTTCTTCTATTTGTGAGGATACATCTTTAATTTTTACTCTGTTTTGTTTGGTTGTATCCCTGTCGCGGATGGTAACTGTATCGTCTTGCAGTGTTTGGAAGTCAATGGTGATGCAGACAGGCGTGCCAATTTCGTCTTGGGAGAGGTAACGTTTGCCGATGTTGCCGCGATCGTCCCAGGAAATTGGATTCTGGATGGTAGATTTTAGATTTTCATAGACTTCCTTTGCCTTAGCAACCAGATCCGGCTTATTGGCTAGGAGCGGGAAAACGGCAGCTTTATAAGGGGCCAGCTTGGGATTTAGCTTTAAAACAACCCTGTCTCCGTCTTCAGCGTAAGCATCGATTAGGAAAAACAAGGTTGCCCTATCGACGCCTCCTGAAGTTTCGATAATGTATGGTAGATATTTTTTGTCTTCTTGCTGGTCGAAGTAAGTCAAATCTTGCCCCGAATGCTTTTGGTGCTGGGAGAGATCCCAGTCTCCCCTATTGTGAATACCTTCAAATTCTTTCCAGCCGAAAGGAGAGTCATATTCAATATCCCATGCATCTTTTGCGTAATGAGCCCTTTCATTTTCTTCATGCTGACGAAATCTAAGCTTTTCTTTGGTCATTCCAAGCGACATGTACCATTTCATTCTTTCTTCTTTCCAATATTTATATAATTTTTCAGCTTCTTCCGGCTTTACATAATACTGAAGCTCCATTTGTTCAAATTCACGTGAACGAAATGTGAAGTTACCCGGAGTTATTTCATTTCTGAAGGCTTTGCCAATTTGTGCGATACCGAATGGAATTTGCTGCCTTGTGGAACTGAGGACATTTTTAAAGTTAACATGAACACCTTGTGTTATTTCCCCACGGAGATAGACTTTTTGCTTTGCATCTTCAACGACACCAAGTTTGGCTTCTACTAAAAGGTTAAACTTTTTAGGCTCTGTCCAATCTACCTTTTTACCCTTATGAGAGGTCTCGTGTTCTGTTAGCTCTTCTTTGTGATCTGCGCGGAATCTTTCATTGCATATTTTACACTCAACGAGCGGGTCGGTAAAAGCTGCGACGTGGCCGGAGGCTTCCCAGACTTTTGGGTTCATAAGAATTGCAGCATCCAGACCCACGACATCCTGGCGGTTATAAACCATAGATTTCCAAAATTCCCTTTTGATGTTGTTTTTGAGCTCAACACCCAAAGGGCCGTAATCCCAAGTACCTGCGAGACCGCCATAAATTTCCGAGCCGGGATATATAAAACCTCTACGTTTACTTAAAGCTACTATCTTTTCTAATTTGGTTTGTGTGTTGTTACTAGTCATAATATTTAAGTCTCATCGGTTTTGCGCCTTATTGCGCTGTTATGGGAATTTGCAAATCCCATAACGACTCCATAAGGGCTTGAATCCACGTCTTTTGGCTAAAGATACGATCTTGTCTAATGAGACCATAGAAAATTTCTAATTTCTAATTAATTAGGTTAATTAGATTGTATCAAGCTGGTGCTTGGGAGACAAATTACTGACTGACTACAACAAAGGTGGCGAAATTGGAAACTGTTGCACTTACAGTTTTGCCTGCAGAATCATAGGTGCTTTCCACTTGCTGCCATTTAGAGTCGGCGTGGTTGTAGGTGTAAAGCTTTGGACTTTGGGCACTATCTGTAAGTTTAATTGAGAGTTTTGCGGACTTTGTAAAATCCGGTGCAATTGAAAATACACCATAGGTGGGCAATGACACTTTTTTGGTATCGATATTTTCGGTATTTTTAGGCAAGCCCACGGTGTCTGCAACTATTGCCCAGTAGCTCTTTGGCAGAGATGGCACTTCCATCTTAAAATTGCCTGCAGCATCTTTTAGCGATGTGGCACCTTCAGCTTCAATGAGTTCCCAAGGGGCATCTGTTACGTATTCATCTTCCCCTTTGAAAAGATGCAGTGTAAGTTTTCCGTCTGCTACTCCCCTATCCGGACTTCTTACTCCTTTTGATGCAGTACCTAGTAGAATAGACTTTTTGTATATTTCATCTTTAGGGTTAACATCCGAACCTGTTGAACCTCTTTGAATTTTTCCTCCAGCGGAGCCTGGTATGTCTGCTTGATAAGTAAGTTCATACTCAACTCTGTCAAACTCTGCCATGTTTTCTATTGAGAAGATAATTTCTGCACCGTCTGTTGTGGGCGTTAGGGTGACGTAAGGACGTTTGGCAACTTCAATGTCTGTCAAGGTTTTAACTTCTCCTGTCGACTCTTCCGGGTTTATATCTTTTGGTCCTCTATGAAAGATGAAAAGGAAATAAACTACGAGGGCAATGACGATAAGACTTGCGCCTGCAAAAATATATTTGTTTTTATTCTGTTTGGTAATCGTGTTATCCATAGGTTAACTATGAAAGAAACCTTACTGTTGAAAGTTTTCTTTCAGTAAGGTTTTCCACCATGCTATCAAGAAAAGACAAAAGTTTCAAATATGCCTGTGGTGAAAGCCTAAATCTGCTTTTAGCTGTTTCAAAATCTTCTTCTTCGAATGTTTGCAGGACTCTTTTTGTGGAGGAGTCTGCAAGTGTTATGGTTGAGAAAAAACCCAGAGTTGACAGGAGTTTTATTTTAAAAACACTGGAGACAAGATCAAAGTCGTCTTCTGTGGTTACTTTGTTTAAAAAATGGACAAGCAGAATAAAAACTTTGGGGTTCCTTTGATG
>JAUYIQ010000095.1 GCA_030688205.1 Candidatus Curtissbacteria bacterium
GTAAACGGATAATTCTGCGCGTCCGCCACCTGCTTTTTAAGTAGCGCATTAAACAATGTGCTCTTCCCCACGTTTGGAAGACCAACTATCCCACAACTTAAATTCATAAGTGATAGTTTAGCAAAAAGAAGATTTTAATACTTTATCTCGAACAGAATGAGAGACCACATTTAGAAGTCCGACTATTCCAACTTTGAGCATTTTTGGATTATAACAAGAAAGTGTTCAAAGAATACTCCATCTTAATCTTTTCTTTAAAAAAGCCCGTGCAAAGCAGCGGGCAGTGAACATATTTTACAATAAATTAGATATTAACAAATCAAACTTCAACTTGGTTCGTTCTTAAGACTACTATTAGATATTTAGAAATATAAAAAGCACTCGAAAGAAGGGACATTGATAGAATTAATAGTATAGCCGTCCCTTTGAATATTTCTGGTTTGTATTGACTAGCCTGAGTAATGAATGTATTGAAAGAACCCAAATCATAGTAGTGTGAGGCAACCCAGAAAAGAGAAAAGTAATTAAAAACTACAACACCAATAACCAACACTGCAGCAGCCCATTTTTTAAAAGATTTCGGAAAAAGTACGAGTAAGCCCACAAATACTAATCCAACATGAGCAATAATTGTTGGGAAAAAATATCTTCCCTGAATACCAAAAGGGAAACCGTGTTTATTAATAAAAAACCAATCAAAAATTACAAGGGCTGAAAAATAAGCGGCAGAGGTGAATGCATGAAATGAAATTAGCTTCACTTCCTGGCCTAATTTCGGTTTTTTTTGGCGAACTAGTTTCACTAGCCAAATTAGTAAACCGATAAATGACAAGATTAATAACCGATTTATTATTTTGTAAAAGATAGGAGGAAGTGTTAGAGAAAGCCATTTAAATACGCCAAAATACCAAGGTAAAACTTCTCTAATCATGCGTGCAAAAGTGTTTTGCAAATAATCAATAAAGGTTAGATTGATTTGTACGTCTGATACTTCTGTTATATCAGGTATAATTGGTAATCTTAAAAGCTGTTTGAGGTTGGGATTTCCATAACCATTTACATAATAATAAAGAAAGTTTACAGCAATTAAAAAAAGCGGTAATACAATCACGGTTTTGGCAAAAAGAAATAATTTTTTTCTAGTTTCCATTTTTATGAATAAAACAAAAATGACATAAAAAAGTGGCAGCCAAATTATTTGAAATTGGAATTTTGTAGAAATTCCAGCAATGATAAGAGCCAATAATAGAAAAGAATCTTTTGTTCCTAATTTTGTGTAAAGAGGTTTGGCGATCAAATACAGACTCAACATAAACAAAAGGATGAAGAGGCCGTCCGAGGTTACTCCTGAGACTGAAAAGACAAACATTGGCATAAAAACAATCATGCTAATTAGGCTTATTTGCAAAAAACGGCTTTTGGGAAATATTTGTTTGGAAACAAGAAACACAGCCAAACTAATTGCTGTAAATATCAATACTGACAAGAAACGGACAGCATAAACTCTAGCAAATAAATCGCTTTCCCCAAAAAGATTATAAATATTGCTTGCCAAAAAATAGTAAAGAGGAGGATACCGAGTTGACTCTTCCTGAATCTCTTTCTTTCTATACTCTACATTATTAAGCGACTCAATCTGAGTCTCATAAGGGCCAATAAAAGTCGGGGAGTATTCTATTTTAAATTCGGGATGATACGTAAAACTATTATTTCCAAAAGCATCGCGTTTTGTTTTTAAAAGCTCCTCTGAGATAGCAATTTCACTATTCGTTGATAATTCATGGTAAGCCTGAGATCTACCGTGTTCGGCCCTAAATGCAACTTGACCAAAATGAGCTTGTTCATCTGGAAAATGCCATATTGGGACTATAATTTGCCAAGCCAAAAGGTTAAAAAAAATGGCGAAAATTAAAGTTAAACGAACTGGAAATTGAAATAGATTCATTTAATAAGTTCCGATTCAATGGACAAGAAACTTTCGTATAAATTAATAAGCTTCGGTGCTTGCTTGGACCAAGCAAGGCTTTCAACAGCCTTTTTGCCGGATTGGCCAATCCTTTCTCTTAGGTTTGGATCATTAATGAGTTTTTCGATGGCCGCGGCAAGTGATTTCGCATCTCCAGCTTTTACTAATATTCCAGACACTCCATCAATAATTGGCGAATCAATTTCTCTTGTCGAAATAACTGGCACACCAGAAGCCATCGCTTCCAAAATTGCTGATGGGTAAGCATCCTGATAAGATGGTAAGCAAAATATATCTGATTTTCCAAGTATTGACCACCTTTTAGTAAAACTTATTGGACCTAAATATCTGGCATTAAGATTTAAATCTGCAATCTGTCTTTTAAGCTTCGCGACTGCAATACCAGGACCTGTCCCAGCAATCAGTAGTTCAACATTTGGATTCTTATTTTGAACAATCTTTACCGCTTCTAATAAATCAAATATTCCCTTGCGGTTTATTGTTGTTCCTACAAAAAGAACTCTGATCTGATCGTTTCCTCTTTGCTGGATAGATTGGGCAATATTCTTATTGACCCCCTTTGGGACAAAGAATATCTTCGATCTGGAACCAAATTTTTTCTTTAAATTTTTATATCCTTTGGGATGCATTAAAATAAAAATTGCGTTTCTTATAAGAGCATCTTTTAACCCTAGACTTCCCCATAATTTGGCAAGAGAAATAAAAAGTAAGTTTTGGAAAATTGTCCAGGGTATGAACCCGCCAAGATTACCCCAACTCTTAAGGGCATTTTGGCTATCTTCCTCTTCCTTTGGGTAATGATTAAATTGATCACAACTATAAAAAATGATGGGAGTTTTCCTAACAAGTGGGTAAATTAACGATGGGCCAAATTGCATATACTGAATAATATCAGGCTTTGAATTTCTAATCACCGAAAACTCATCAAGAAACATTCTAAGACGAAAGTTGCCAAAATTTTTGCCAAAAGATACGTAAGTATTTGCAAAATGATGTTTGATACCTTTTTGCGTAAGAATTTTGCCAAATTCTTTTTGATATCTTTTAAAATGGTGCTCTTGTACTTTCGTAGTTAAAATCTCAACTCTATTCCCAAGATCGCATAATGCACAGGCAAGCTCAAAAGTGTCTCTCCAAGTACCTGGATAGTAAAACGGGCCCCTGGTAGCACCGGCCACCCATTTGTTAATTAAAAGAATCTTCATCAAAGATGTTTGACTTTATCACGTATAAACTTGAAAGATTTAATCAAAAAAATTAGAGGAAAAACCACTGGTGCAATTTTAGGCGTTAAAACGGGCATGTTTTCTATCTTTCGGATGACCCTTGAAAATGTTACTTTCGGTTTCTTAAGACCGTCTTTGGTTAATATATAATCGGCGTCTTTAACATTAAAAAGTTTGCGTCTATCGCCGATTAACTCTTGATTCCTTCGACTTTCCGGACCATGCCAAACTTGATCGTAGCCACCTCCGTGTGTATAATCATGATTTTGATGGATTGCCCAAACTACTTTTGTAGCGTCGATAACAGGAAGTTTTAAGAATTTCGCTTTAAAAACTAACCAATTGTCCCAAGAAGTGCGGCCAACGGCAAAGTCTGGAATTCGAAAATCAATTTTTGGGGTAAAAATAAAATAGTCATTGGCACCATATCTTCCAAGTTTTCCTTCCGCCAAAACTTTAGTCTTGAGTTCCCTCTGCCAATCTCTTGTAAAATCGAGTTTTGTATTAAGGTCAATATTCCAGCGTTTACCAGTCATGAAGAAACGGGAAAGTGCAATCTCCTTTATGGCTTTTACAAAATCATCTGTCAAGATAATATCGCAGTTTACGTAAGCAAGCTTTTCGAATTTGGCAGCAGCGTAAGCTTTTTTGAAAATATTTGACAAAAGCGGTGTCCCAAATTCATTGGTTGCAATATTAGGAATATGCATTATTTTATATTTTTTGGCAATTCGCGAGACGTTGTAATCTTGACCCAAGAGAATAATTTGGCATTTAGGACGAAGCTTACACCAACTAGCAATCGCATTCTCTTGAATAATTGCGACGTGTCCCTTGAAAGCTTTGGGTGTAGTGAAAATCGTTAACATAGCAAAGGGATTATTATAATATCATGATAATGTTTTAGACAGAAACAGTTAAGAAGAGATGTTAAAGTTAGGTTGGAGTTATTTCTTGCAGAACTTGACTATTTACTAACCACTTAGACCGTCGATAAGTATTCCCCCCCCCAGCATATTTATTTTTATAACCCGGGGAAAATTTTACTTTTACTTTTCGCTCAATCAAAGCAATGTCTAAAATTCTGGCGACTTCTTTGGGGTCTTTAGTGGCAAAATACCAATCAATGGTTTTTTTAAGACCCTCAGCAAATTTCACTTTGGGTTTCCATCCTAGTAATTTTTGGGCAAGTCCTGCATCGGCAACTCTATTGGCAGGACCTGTGGGCATTTCCGGGTGAAGCTCAATCTTGGCTCGGTGACCGGAATATTCAAGAATCATTTTGGCTGTGTCAAGAACGCTAAGACGTTCCATATTACCAAGATTAATACTTGTAACATCATCTATTTTCTCGGCAGCAAGAATCAAGCCATCAATTATGTCATCTACATAGGTCCAGTTTCTGATTTGTCTACCGTTTCCCCAGACAATAAACGGGTTTTGTTTAATAAATGCTTTGGCAATCATAGCCATAACCGCATGATCTTCCTTGCCTCTTGGACCATAAACAACGAAGAATCGGCACGATGCCGCTTTCATCCCCCAATCTTTGTGATATGCTCTCAGTGTCATTTCAGCCATCAACTTTGCCCAGCCGTACATATTATCTGCATCGTAAGGTGGCCCAACTTGGTTTTCTTTCAAATAGAGCTTTTCTTGTGTATTTTCTTGCAAAAAATTTGGATAAACACAACCAGAAGAGGCAAAGACAATTTTTTCAACGTTAGCTCTACGAGCCTGCCAAAATAAATTGCCATCTAATGCCATGTTTGTAGCTGGACCTGCTTGGTGCGAGTCGACATAACCTCGGCCGCCATGATCACCAGCCAGATGGAAAATAAGATTGATTCCACTAACTGCCTTTTTAGCAACACTCGTTTTGCGAAGATCGCCTTTGATAAACTTAATTGATTTTTTATTTACATGATCTTTGATGTTTTCGAGTGTACCAGAGGAAAGGTCATCTACAATGCGCACGTCTAGATTTTGAGAAACAAGTGCATCGACTAAATGAGATCCAATGAAAGAAGCTCCACCGGTAACTAGTATTTTTTTGTTTTTCCAAAAAGTCTTATTCACTTTCTAGTTTGGTACTTTCTAAACCAATAGCCCAGTATTGGGCTACATTTTTATATTTTAGCGGATCAAGCACGCGCCAGCAATCCATCAAAATCGGTCTTTTATTATCACTAGCTAGATCACCGGGCTTAATGTCTTTAAATTCTTGCCAGTCGGAAGCTATTACTATGACATCAGCTTGCGCTAAACAATCCTTCATAGATTTAGCAAGGGTCACTTTTGAAGAAAGAAGGGGTTTTGCCGTGTTCGTTGCTTTTGGATCCCAAGCGTAAATGTGATTACGCTTTTGGGAAAGTAAGTTAGCAATTTTAACTCCAGCCGATTCTTCTGCAACGTCTGTATCTTTTTTATATGATAGCCCTAGAATAGCAACTTTGCCACCAGGCGGAACTTGCGAGTTTATTTTTTCTGCTAATTTATATGCCAAATCATTATTAACTTTGTCTGTAGCAACGGCTATCGGCGAGGAGACTTTAAGTTTTTTAGCAAAGTGAATGAATGCCCGATTGTCACGCGGGAAACAAGGGCCTCCATAAGGAAGAGCACCTTTAAGGTATTTGTTGCCGATGCGCGAGTCAAGCCCCAGGGCTTTGGTAACTTGGTCAACATCACCACCGGGTATTTTCTCGCAGATTTGAGCCAAGGTATTAGCAAATGAAATTTTGGTAGTGATGTAACTATTGAGAGCAATTTTGGTAATTTCCGCATTGATAAAGTTCATTCGGACAACTGGAGATTTATTTTGACAAAACTTTCGATAAAAATTTTCGAGAATCTCTCCTGATTTATCATCTGACTGGCCAATCATAACAAAGTCGGGATTCAAGAGATTTTGGATAACAGACCCCAGTGCAATAAACTCGGGATTGTAACAAAGACCAATGTCATAGCCAACTTTTTTACCAGAGATTTTTTCCAAAAGTGGCACAATTTCATTATCCATTGAACCAGGCATGATTGTTGAAGTGACTACAATTAAGTGAAATTTTTTCTTGTAGGTAAGTATTTTCCCAATACTTTGGATAGCAGATAGGACATATTTGTTGGAAAAAGCACCGTCTTTAGTACTAGGAGTCGGAACTATAATAAAGGTAATATCTGACCCGTTAATCGCTTCTGAATAGTCTGTCGTTGCCCTGATCCTTGCGCGATTCTTCTTGATAAGCTGTGGTAGTCCTGGTTCATCTACCGGTGGTACTGTCCTATTTATAAGATCTACAACAGACCGATTTACATCCAAACCAATAACATTAAACCCACGCGAGGCACATGTAGCCAAAAAAGGACTGCCTAATTTACCAAGACCAACGACTGAAATTGTTTGCATAGCTATTTTAAAAATTTATTTCTAGCGGCAATGGGCATGCGCCATCCAGACCCAAAAGCACGGCTTGTAACTTTTAGAGTCGGGGGCGATTGTCGCCTTTTAAATTCAGCACTAACTACCATTGACAAAACTTTCTTAACCAAGTTTTTATCAAAACCTTTTGAAACTATCTGTTCTGGCCCCTCGTGGTTTTCTATGTATAGAGTAAGGATCTTATCAAGAATGTCATAAGTTGGCAAACTGTCTTGATCTTTTTGGTTTGGCCTTAACTCGGCAGATGGTGCCCTTTTAATAATGCTTTTTGGTATCAGTTCATCTTCGCGGTTGATCCATCCTGCTAACTTATAAACTTGGGTTTTTGAAAGATCACCTATTATCGCAATACCCCCTGCCAGATCTCCATAAAGTGTAGTATAACCAACAGTCAGCTCCGATTTATTGCCGGTAGAAAGAACCAGGGCTTTGTACTTATTGGAAAGCGCCATTAAAAGATTCCCCCTAATTCTTGCCTGAATATTTTCTTCGGTTATATCTTTTTTGAACCCATAAAGCGCACTCTTGAGGGCATTCTCATAAGTTTTCATCAGACCGGCAATTTCAATAGTCACAGTTTTGATGCCAAGATTTTTAGCTAACCTTTGGGCATCAGCTATGCTTTGATGGGAAGTGTACGGTGAAGGCATCAAGACTCCTGTGACATTTTTGGGGCCAAGGGCATGACTCGTAATGGCGGCTACCACAGCAGAGTCGATTCCGCCGGAGATTCCGATTAAAGCTTGCCCGAATCCGCACTTCGAAAGATAATCACCAACCCCCAGAGTTAGGGCTTCAAAAATAAGCGCCTCTTTATTTTCCGGATAATCATTTATAACCGTAGATTTTGAATTAAGATTAATAACAAGTAAGTCATCCTCAAAGGCTTTTGCCCTTGCCAGCAGTTTACCTTGGCCGTCAAACACCAAGCTCGCCCCGTCAAATATCAAATCATCGTTGCCTCCTACCTGATTCACATAAACAATAGGCATTTTGTATTTTTTGCTGGAGGCCGAAATCATTGATTCTCTTAATTTTTGTTTATCGGCAGTAAACGGTGATGATGAAAGGTTAATAATAAAATCTACCTTTTCTAGTGCCAACTTTTCGATTGGATCAAAATGGTAACGCGGCCTATGCCAGAAATCCCGATCATTCCAAAGATCTTCACAAATTGAAATACCAATCTTTTTACCACCGAACCTTAAAAGTTGTGATTGTGTGGCCGGTTCAAAATAGCGATCTTCATCAAAAACGTCATACGTCGGAAGAAGCGATTTATGGAAAAGTTCCTGAACTTTTCCATCTTTTAAAAAAGCAGCACAGTTGAAAAGCGGCCTACCACTTTTATTTTTGTTGGCAATGGCAGTGCCAACTATAATTGGTGGAAGGAATTTTGTATCTTTAGCAAGCGTTTGTAGCAAGTCCGATGCAGCTGCAATAAAACCAGGCCGAAGTAACAGATCTCGTGGTGGATAGCCCAAAAGGGCAAGTTCTGGAGTGACACAAAGTTTTGCCCCTTTAGATTTGGCAATAGTTGCCAATCTTTTGATTTTGGCCGCGTTACCCTTTAGATCCCCGACAATTGCATTAAATTGTAACAGAGCTATTTTCATGGACACTCAAAGCGGAGCATTATTTTGCGCATATAACTTTAGCTGACTAATTCTCTCGCTGTAGGCATCGAAGAATAGAGCCTTTTTGCCGAAGTAATTAAATCTTCTAGACGTACCCTCAAGACCGTAAATCGACTCAGCCGCCCATGTGTATATTCCAGCAACCGAAAATTGGTAGAGTGCCATAAGTGGCTTGTCCTGCGGGAAGCGAGATAAATATTTTTTTAACGCGTATATTTTATTTAGGCAAAACTTTTCGTAGTTTTCCGGTCGACAGGTCGAACTATTTTGGTGTCTGCGAGTGTATGAAAGCACAGATCCTGTCGCAGTAATTGGTAAATCGCTTAACCTCAACCATAAATCAAAGTCCCAACATGTTTCCATTCTTTCGTCACAGTATAGTTTTTCTTTGCAAAGTATTGCGTCAAAAAATGAAGAGGCAAAGGGTGGTACTAGTTCACAACGCATCAACCTTATTAGATTAAATGGTTTAACCACTTCTTTTCCTCTACCTTTTTGAATAACCTTTCCGTAGTTGTCGATGAGCTTGCTTGTGCCATAGATTGCGGCAGTTCGAGGGTTTTTTTTAAATAACTTCGTAATAATTTCTAGTGCATCTTGTTTTAAAATGTTATCGGCATCGATTGAACCTATTATCTGCCCTTTACATCTTTTTAGTGCTCGGTTCCATCCGTCAGCCTGACTGTTATCGGACTCTGACTTAATCTGAATATTTTTTATTCCAGTCAAGCTCTGCAAAAATTCCAGCGTTCCGTCTGTCGATTTTCCATCTTGAACAATCAGTTCGATATTCCCGTACGTTTGCTGCTGGACAGATCTAATTGCCTGTTTAATATAGGGCATGCCATTTTCAACAACCAAAATTAAGGATACTAAGGGATGTTTATTCATTAGAATTTTGTAAAAAAGATTTAATACATTTACAAACGTAATTAATGTCAGAATCGGTTAAAGTAAATGCAGACGGAAGCCATAATACTTTAGGAGAAAGTCTCGTGCTGTTGGGAAAATTCCTGTCCGTTTGTCTATATGGTTTTTGGGTGTGAATCGGAAACCAGAAACGACGACAATCTATGTTGTTGGCTCGCAAATATTGATCCAGTTTATCTCTTTTTTCAACGAACGCATCGGTCCAAAGGGGAAGCTCACCTTCCTGAATCTTTGCTTCAAATATTGATATACCTTCTACTCCCCTTAAGTTTTTAGTATATAGCCGATGGTTACTTCTTAGACGTCCTATCCTTTTTTTAAGATAAGTAAGCTGGCCTAGACCAAAAGCGGCCTGTAAGTTTGTAAACTTGAAATTGTAGCCAATAATTTTGTGCAAGTCATCTCCGCCGGTTCCTCTGGCCAGTCTCCCCTGATCTTTTAACTCTTTCAGTGTGTTGTAAAGTTGAAGGTTGTCTGTAACAACTACCCCGCCTTGGCCTGTTGTAATAGTTTTGGCCGGGGAAAATGAAAAACAGCCGGCATCACCAATTGTTCCCAAAAACTTTCCTTTGTGCTTTGACATAAAGGCTTCACAAGCGTCTTCCACCACATAAATATTATTAGAATTGGCTATTTTAACTATTGAAATTATATCTGCACCACGTCCACTAACGTGGACAGGAATCACAGCTTTTGTATTTTTGTTAATTACCTTATTGAAGCTTTCAAGATCAATATTTAATGTGTTGGGATCAATATCGCAAAAAACCGGTTTTGCCCCGGTTAAATCCACCGCATTCGGTGCAGCAATGAAACATAAATCCGGAACGATTACTTCATCGCCCCTACCGATTCCAAGAGCTTTAAGTGCCAGAAATAGGGCGATAGTACCGCTGGGAACAGCGACTGCATATTTTGCATGGACCAGTTTTGCAATTTTCTTTTCAAATAGATACGTCAACTCCCCCTCGTTTGGATAGTTACTTAACAAAACTTTTTCAATGTATTCCTTTTCTTTGGAACCGGTTTGAGGCTGCCACCAAGGTATTTTTTTTATCATTCTAATTTAATTTTTTTAATACAAATACCTGAATTGGACCTAGGGCACGGCTCCCATTAATTTGAAAACGGTCTTTAAACTTATTATAAACATCCATGGCTGCCTTATCGGATAAGTCGAAAAGGGGGTCTTTTTTTGCGTTTTTTCCAAAACCGCTAAATGACAGAAACATCGGTGCATAAATCCTGGTTAGAAAATAGTAAAGACCAAAGTCGTGAAAGTTTAATAGTTGAAATTTATCTTTTATAAAAGACATGAGTTCGTCGTAATCGAAAAATAAATTATGCCAATGTATAGGTATTGCCTGTAGTCCTACTTGATGTCGCATGTCATTAAGAGCTAAATAAGCATCGTTGGTATTTTCTATCATGATGTACAAACCGCCTGGTTTTAGCATCCTGTAAATATTTTCGATTGCTTCTTTTTGTTCGTTCCAGCTGGCTAGATTTATGAGTAATCTTTGTGTAACTACGACATCTGGCTTTTCAGGAATTTTTTTCATCTTTAGGATATCACCGGCTTTGATAGTAGTATTTTTTAAGCCAGATCTTTTTATCGTTTCGGCGGCTTTCTTTCTCAAAAAACTGGACAGTTCATAGCCTGTGCATTTTTTTACTTTTTGGCTATAAACGGCAGTTGCCTCGCCGTCACCACAGCCAATATCAACCAATTCATCAGTGGATTTAAGATAACGGCAAACCGTTTCAATTTCTAGCTTATGCAGATTTTTGTCAATAATAGAGATAGTACTCGGGTCTTCCCAATATTTTCGGACCGCTTCTCTAAATTTTACCTCTTCTGTCTTTCCCATTTTTACCATTGTATTTGTCCAACCGTATTAATTTGAAGCAGTGCTGTTTTCATTGGATAGAATTTGTCATATTATATACTTTGTGGAAATGAAAATAAGAAAAAAACTACTTATAGTGCTACTTGCTTTATTACTTTTGGGTCTTTACGGTTCCGTGGCTTCACTATTTGGATCGTTTATTGGATATAAAATAGCAAAAAACCCTCAAATTATAACGCACCTTATGAAATCCTCAGAAAACAACAAAGAAGCTAAATTATCTGATAGGGAAATTGTTAAAATAATAGTTGACGAAAACCCCAAGTTAAAAGATGGGGATTTAAATGAGTTTGAAATTGCCGTTATTTTAAGAGAGTGGGTTTTTAAAAATGTACCTGTGGTCTTCTACAATGAGAATCTAAGAATAGAAAATTTATTAAATGTTTCTTCCGCAAATCAAATACCCTCTGCAGAGAAGCTTTATATTTTTAGGAATGGAAAGGCTGGAGCTTGGTGTTCCGCTACAGCTATCACTTTAGCCGATATATATAGACTTTTTGGATTCGAATCTTATGTTATTGATTCTGGGGATATAATACACGAATTTCCTCAGGCAACACATTCTATAACACTGGTGAGAATTAAATCCGACGAGCAAAGGATTTATTCTGTTCAAGACGCCTACTTAAATTACACTCTAACTACCAAAGAAGGTAAACCGATAGGATATTTTGACATGTTAAATTACCTAAAAAATAGGCAGGTTGATTTAATAACCGTTAAATATGGAAAAGAGAAACTTAAACCTAGATTAGTCGCAAGCGGATTGGAAGAAGAACTTATACCCGAAAAAGTATTCGAGAACGGAAATAAGATAGTCTTGGAAGAATTTAACTTACCAGATTATGAGATTAATGGAAGGGAATTTTTGATGAAAGAAGGATACCCGAATAATCTTCTTTATCTGCAGCTTTTTCCATATAATGCTTGGGGGGCGGACGAAAACAATGCTCAAAACATCCTTCGAAGGGCAAGGGTGCTAACCGGAACCTGGTGCTATATTGACGGTCAGTGTTTTGGTCTTTCGGATTAAATTGCTGACTTAATTTTTTTAACGTAATCTTTAATTAACGCACCGGTTTTAACTTGTAGGATTCGTTTTAATCTTTCGTTTGAAATTTGTTCAAACTGGTCCCGCATTTGGGCAAATACCAAATCTTCAAAGCCGCGTTGGGGCGAAAGTTCAATTTTTGAAGGTCCGCCCGGTTTTCTGAACATAATGCCAATACTTGTTGAGCGTAAAAATTCGTTTGCAAATGACAGGATTCCCTCTGGCGCCATGAACAAGGTATCTTCATAATTGTAAATATAGGTCCTGCTTTTTAAAGGTATATTTTGACTAAGTAAAGGAATGCCGCAAAGTTGTAACAATTGGATATCAGCAAGATAATCCCAACCACGCCAGTGTGGCATATCATTTAGAAAGAAATCATATGTTAAAACTAAAACACCCCCGGGTTTTAGCATTCTGATCATGTCGGTTAGCGCGTTAATATGCCGTAAGGGATTTTTGGGATCCATTACAAATGAAGAGTCGTAAACGTGTTCCATGACCGATATACAGGTAATCAGATCAAAGAAACGTTTAGGGCCTTTATTCTCCCCAGCCAAACCCATATGGAAAATTATTTCTGGATTTTTTTCAATTATTTCCTTCGATATTCCCCAACCTGCCGCATTTTTTCTAGGCATAAACTTCCGTTCAAGCACGTGCGCTTCACAGCCCATATCATAAAAATAATGAGCATAGTAAGGATTATTACCGGAACCGACATCTAAAACTTTAGTATCTTTTGGAATTTTTAAAATAGAAAGTGGCCAAGCTGCTGCCCAGCCTTTTAACCAAGGCTCGTAACTTGCAAAGGGTATTTTTGCTTCTATCATTCTTTTTAAAACTGATCCCCTTGCCCAATCAAACATGTATGTGATTATAACATTGATCTTCTTCAAGGTTGTTCATTCGGTGATTTGAAATCCTCATTTGTATTCGGCGGTAATTAGAAGATGCCAGCCGAAATGGGTTTCTAGCCGTCTAAAAAATTCTTTTGGCAGATAGCGAAAATACCAAACCTTTTTATACTGATATCGTTTATACTCGGGAATACTGTACGGAAAGATATGATCAATACGCATATCTAAAATTTTAAACCCTTTAAGTAGCTTTCGGGCTTGATCTTTGGAATATACATAAGTGACAGGAGACCCTGTTGCCGCTTCCGAGTGTTTAGCTATCAACCGGTCGAGATTCCAAAAGGCACTTTCCCCGAATTTCAATAGTATCCACAGGACTTTCCAGGCATAGCGATAATAAATCATTATTTTAACAGTTGTATTCTGGTTGCAGTATTTTTTAACCTCTTTAATAACTTTTTCGGGATGAGGTGTATGGTGAATAACACCAAACGAATAAATGAATTCGTAAGGCTCGATTGGAACGATTTTTGATAACTCCTCCGCATTAGCAAGATAAAACTTAATTTTATTTTGTAGTCCAAAAATTTTGGCTCGTTTTTTGGCAAGATCTAATGATTTTTGCGAAATTTCTATGGCTGTGACTTTGGCACCTGCTCGAGCAAAGTTGATTGTATCGGTTCCGATACCACAACCTATCTCTAATACTTTTTTCCCTTTCCATTTTGAAAACCGTGCGAAATCAGGAATATGGGGCTCGACGAAGTATTTTCTTTCTTCGACTTGATCAAAATACTTTTTGGTGCCAACTTTTGCTTCGGAATGGCGAATGTTGCAAGGACGCCTATCCCAAAAACCCTTTATTTTTTCAATCGAAACATTTTCAAAAGCCATTATGATTTCAATAATTTGATAATTCTCAAGAATGCAAAATAGGTAAACATTCTAAAAGTCCGGTAAATCCTGTTTAAAGTATTGACTGTAGGTCTTCGAATAAAACTTCTCAGCAAATAATAAACTCCTCCTTTTGGATCTTTCATATCGAAAGCTACCTGGGAGGCCCAGAGATCTAGGCTGGCATAAGCACGCCGTCTTATTTTTTTAATTTTTTTAGGAGTCTTGGATGAATTAAACAATCTATCCATTACTTCTTTTTTGGCTATCACGAACCGTCTGGTTACTCTTGGCATTTTGCTATCCAATTGCGGACTCTCGTAATGACGATATTTTGTGATTACTCCCCATACATGTTTCATAGGAAATTTTTGAGCCATTCTCACCCACATTTCATAATCGGGACATGTATCCAAAGTTGCATCTGCCCAAAAACCTACTTTTTCTAAAGCAGATCGGCGGATAAAAGCCGCTTGCGCAGGGGGAACAAATTCTACACACAAAAGCCTTTCAAAGTCGTACTCCCGAGCTTTATAGATATCGATAATTTCTCCATCCTCATTGATGATGTAGGTATCGCCATATATGACACCAACTTTTGGATATTTCGTTAGTTGCTCTACACCCCAGGTAATAGCATGAGACATTAACATGTCATCGGCATTTAAAACTAGAATAATCTCACCTTTTGTTTTTTGGATTGCACGGTTTAATCCATCGGATTGGCCATTATCTTTCTCAATGAAAATTTTTATTCTGCTTCTATATTGTGGTTTTTGATATTTCTTTAAAATTCTTTTTGTTTGATCTGTCGAGCCTCCATCTTGGATGATGTGTTCTATATTTGAATAGTCTTGATCCAAAATGCTTTTTATACATTCTTCGATAAAACGACCACTGTTGTAGGATGGAGTTACAATTGACACCAGTGGTTTTGTTCCGAAATTCTTGTTAGACATGCTTTAAATAATAATTGATGACAGAATCCGCTTTACCAATTTTTTGAATCTTTCCATCTTTAATGAACAAAACTTTACTTGAGAATTTTCTAATTACATCAAAATTGTGACTGACTAATATCAATGTTTTTTTAGAGCCTAGAGATTGTTCAATTTTTGAAAGGCATTTTTTTTGAAAGTCTACATCACCAACAGCTAATACTTCATCTACTAGTAGAACATCCCAATCAAGATGGACTGCTACGGAAAATGCGAGTCTTACGTACATTCCGGAAGAATAATATTTGACTGGAGTGTCCAGGAATTTTTTAATCCCGGAAAACCTGACTATTTCATCAAATCTATGTTTTATTTCGGAGAGCTCCATTCCCATTATAGTTCCGTACAAATAAATATTTTCTCTACCTGTGAAATCAGGATGAAATCCTGTTCCTACTTCCAGAAGAGCAGCGACTTTACCTGTTATTGTAAAATTTCCCAGAGACGGAGCAGTCACACCTGAAATTATTTTCAGCAGCGTGGACTTTCCGGAACCGTTGGGACCAATAATGCCTAATCTTTCCCCTTTTTTGATGGACAGGTTAATGTTTTTAAGCGCCCAAAATTCTTTAAGTTTCTGCCTAAATAAGAATAAAGGCAATACATCCCCCAGCTTCTTAGGTTGACCGATTTTGTATTTTTTCCAGAGGTTATTAATGACAATGGCGTTTTCCATTTAATTAGACGACATCAGAGAAACCTTTCTCTAATTTTTTAAATAATAAATAACTAAAGATGACAAAAATAAAGGTAATGATGATTGAAAGTAGCATAGAAAAATTGTCTGGTGGGGCTCCTACAAGTACCGCGTTGCGCAAACCCTCCAAAATACCCGTCATGGGATTTAATTTAGCATACAGTTGATACTGTTGCGGTATAGACTCGAGTGGATATATAACCGGGGTGAGAAAAAGCCAGGCCATTAAAAGTATCGGGACAACTGCGGTGATGTCCCTAAAATAAACGTTGAGTGAAGCAAAAAACATACCAACCGCCGAAGCCATAACCATTTCAATTAAAAGTAGTGGAATCACCCATAAAATATGAACAGATGGGTTTATTTGATAGAAGATAAGAATAATAATAAGCACTGCAAGTGAAGCAATAAGGTCTGGGATCCTCCCCAATATGGAAGAGAAGATCAAAATCTCCTTTGGGAAGGCAATTTTTGTCACTAAGTTAGAATTACTCGTAATCGATAAAGTAGCGCTGGATACTGATTGAGAGAAGAAGTTCCAGAAAATAAAACCGGAAAAAACCAAAGGTAAATATGGAATGTTCCCTGTTGGTATTTTGAATACTAGGCCAAAGACAAGCCAATATACTAAAGCTTGAAATGCGGGTGTCAAAATGGCCCAAGAAAAGCCGAAAAGTGCTTGTTTATAACGGCTTTTAACGTCTCGCCAGACTAACAATAGAAGCAGATATCGAAAACGCCAAATGTTGCTTGCAATTAACAGCTTCATAAATCTGATCCAGAGTATATCAAAAATCGAAGGTTGCGTTGATGTAAAAAGTCCAGACTATCTACGTTAGATTCAATAAAAACTACTTTATCCAGAAACAATATCAATTTTAAGTTGTGATATTATATTATCAGCTGAAACTCGAATATCAGCTAGCTCAGCTGCTCCAAAGTCTTATCGCAAGATAGTCACGTATTTTACTTCAAGAATTGCCAGTTGAGCTTTTTAGTTTTCGATAGCTGCTTTGTTAAATTTTTTTAGAGAGCCTATGTCTTAATCTCCCGTTAGGAAATTTTTCAAACTCACCTTTATAGATTTCTGGTATAACAATGTAGCCTCTTGGTGCTTTCCAGTCAGAAACCTCTTTGATTCTTTTCTTTAACTCCAAAAAGAAAACCTCAAACTCCTTTGGGGCCTTTCGAACAATAGGCCTAACGTAGTCTGCAAATGGGCCAAATTTTGTTTTAATTGCCACCTCTTTAGAAGATGAAACATTTAGTTGCCATGGTAAAGTGTGGCAAAGCCATTCTTCAAATTCCAAACCTGCATCCACTGACATCAATCATCACCTCCTAAATACAAATTTAATCCAGTAATCATTGTATTACCGAAACAACCTCCTCTTAGGTACTTTACTCAAAACAATCTTGCCAAACATATC
>JAUYIQ010000100.1 GCA_030688205.1 Candidatus Curtissbacteria bacterium
CTGTCTTCAATGGCACAGCTTATTCTTCTTGAGAATTTACGTTTTTGGCCGGGTGAGGAGACAAATGATGAGGAATTTGCCAAAAAGTTGGCAGGAATTGCTGATATTTATGTAAATGATGCTTTTGCTGTTTGTCATCGAACACATGCTTCGATGGTGGGTGTTCCTGCACTTTTACCCCATGCGGCAGGGTTACATTTACAGGAAGAAGTGGAAACTTTGTCCAAGCTTTTGGAAAAGCCCCAAAGGCCGTTTGTGGCAATTGTCGGAGGAGCAAAAATTGAAACTAAAATCCCGGTAATAGAAAATCTAAGTAAAGTTGCAGACGAAGTTCTTGTCGGCGGGTATTTGCCTCTTGAGATTGAAAAAGAAGGATTGAGTTTGCCAAAAAATGTGCTTATTGCAACACTCGGTGGTGACAAAAAGGATATTGATGAGGCGTCTGTTAAAAAGTTTAGTGATGTAATCAAAGATGCGAAAACTGTAGTTTGGAACGGGCCGATGGGGTTGTATGAGGAAGGTTTTGAAAAAGGAACTTTAGCTGTTGCTCAGGCTTTGATTGAATGTGCAGGGTTTAGTGTGGTTGGCGGTGGAGAGACCTCAGACTTTTTGGAATCAAAAAATCTTTTGGATAAATTTTCTTTTGTTTCTTCCGGGGGCGGGGCAATGCTGGAGTTTTTGGCAGGCAAGACCTTGCCGGGGATAGTGGCCTTGGAGTAGCTTACGGCTTACGGCAAACAGCATACAGCTTTTAGTAATGGAATAAAGAGAAGATGAGTTTTAGATTCGAAAAGTTCACAATTTGGCAAGATGCAAGGAAATTCGCAAGTGAGATTTACACTCTAACTAAAAGTTTTCCCAAAGACGAGCGATTTGGATTAATAGACCAGTTAAGGAGAGCGGCAGTTTCTGTTGCTCTTAACATTGCTGAAGGTTCTGACAGAAAATCAGACGTTGATTTTAGAAGATTTCTAAGGTTATCAATGGGTTCTTTGGAGGAAGTAGTAACAGCACTTTATATTTCTCTCGATCAAGGTTACATTTCTCAGCAAAAATTTGATACTCTATATGAAGAGGCTAATATTCTTTCTGCAAAAATAAATAAGCTTATTAACAATTTAAGCGGTAAGCAGTAAGCGGTTAGCTGTAAGCATATGATCAAGGTTGCCATTAATGGTTTTGGGAGAATTGGCAGACAGGCCTTTAAGGTTTGGTTTGACAAGCATTCATCTGAGATGCAGGTAGTTGCAATTAACGACCTTGTCGATGCTAAAACACTTGCACACTTATTGAAATACGATTCTGTTTATGGGACATGGGGGCATCAGGTTTCCGGAGAAAGTTTTGCGGAAGACATTAAAAATGCTCCGGATGGTCAGCAAACAGGAAAGATCACAGTAGATTCAGTAGAAATTGCGACGTATGCAACCCGCGAACCATCGTCTTTGCCCTGGAAAGATTTGGGAGTGGATGTTGTTATTGAGTCTACGGGGAGGTTTACAAAACTTGAAGAGGCGAGTAAGCATATAACTGCGGGTGCAAAAAAAGTTGTGGTAAGCGCGCCGGCGAAAGAAACGCCGACCGTGCTTTTGGGGGTAAATGAGGAAACTTACAAAGGTCAGACTGTTATAAATAATGCTTCTTGCACCACAAACTGCATTGCACCTATTGCCAAGGTGATAAATGAAGCCTTTGGAATTAAAAAGGCGATGATGACGACTATCCACGCTGTTACTGCCGAGCAGAATCTTATTGACGGGCCTCCACCGGGCGGGAAAGCAAATGATTTGAGGCGGGCGAGGGCTGCTTATACGAATATAATTCCCACAACAACCGGTGCAGCAATTGCAACAACAGAGGCGATTCCTCAGTTGAAGAATAAATTTGACGGTGTGGCTTTGAGGGTACCTGTCATTTGCGGTTCGATTTCCGATGTGACATTTCTTTTGGGTAAGAAAGTTAGTGTTGAGGAAATAAACCAGGTTCTTGCCGATGCAGCTTCGAAATCTAACGGTATCATGGCTGCTTCTACAGAGCCTTTGGTTTCTTCGGACATTATTGGTCGAAGTGAATCTTCGATTGTGGATCTTTCCTTAACCCAAGTTGTGGATGGAGATATGGTCAAGGTGTTCGCTTGGTATGATAACGAATTTGGATATTCAAATAGGCTAATTGAACAAGTAATTTCTGTAGGAAATTCCTAAGTTCAATTTTGAATATACCAAATTCGTTGCTAAATCTTCGCCTCTTACACTGATCGTTGTCGTGTAAGGGCTACGATTTAATAAACGAATACGGTTACTCGAATCGGCTTATAGAGCAAGTAATAAAGATAGGAAAATCTTTGTAAAATTCTGGCTTGTCTACCTACCACAAGCCCGGCTTGGGTGAATGGTGGAGTTGGGAGACGTTTATAAAAAATGTTTTTATTATTGTTGCCTTTTTATGTAGTAGCATTTTTATTAGTATATGCGATTTTCTTAATTCTAACTTTCTTACTTAAGAACGCCAACAAACATTTGGTAAATTTAGCTTCGCTTGTTTCAATTTTCATTTTGTCTTATTTTGCTTTCCTACTTATATCAGAAGGTCTACTGTTTGACCCAGGTGATACATTGTGGATGTCTATACTTTTTATAATTTGGCCAGTAACAGTTTTGGTTTTCCTAATTCGTACTTTACAATTCATTTTTTCCAAAAGAAGAAAATAAGAAAAGGTGAGGTAATAAAATCCCGATGTGTCTACCTAGCACACACTTGGTGTGGGTGAGTTTATGTCAGAACTGTAGGCATTTAAACGTCTTCTTAAATTTCATTTTGTTGGACGATCGGTGCATGTTTTGTAAGGACAAAAGGGGATTTACATCCGCGACAGAATTCTGGGGGAAAATTACTTAACGAAGGCGATATAAAGCAGAAGGAAACAAATCATTAAAAGAGCAAATGCAATTACAGCTTTAAGATTTACGTCCTCGATATTAATTTTGCTTTCTTGTTTGGCCATATTAGCTTCTTAATAATACTGCACCAAGTAATGCCACCATACCAGAAATTACATTTAACATCAATAACTTCCAGTTAATCCTAAATTTTCCGGTAGTCATAGGAAGTATCAACGCTGCACCGAACCAACCAGCTGATAGGTTAATGAATAATTCCGATAGGGCCGATTGCCAAACCATATTTTAGTTGTTAACGTAACATTGATTACATTCCCAATACTCGGCTTTTTTCTTTCGACCGACATCTACTTTGAAAAAGAAGTGCCCACCTTTATAAGTTTTGTCTGGATGAACGATTATAGTCAGATTTTTATCGCATACAGCACAATAACGAGCTAGATTCCTGAATTTAACTTTTCGGACAACAATCATCTTATTGTTATTTTACGATATGGAAAGGAAAAAAGATTGATGGCATCGGATCAATGTTTTACAATTGTTTTTGCGATTTGAATTTAGGTTGAATTAGGCATAAAATTTGGCACATGGATGTTGAGTTTGAGACGAGAGAGTTTCTTTATAAGGAAATTCCTGTTGAACTTGGTTTATGTCTTGAACCTAAGGTGGTAGTTGGAAGGGCGTACAACGTCTTCAGGTTTATTATGCCGAAGACTAAAGAGCCAAATTGGCTGATAGTTAAAACCAGCAAACATTTTTATAGTTCTCAAATGGAAACAGCTGTTGCTCGAACCGTTGGTTGGCACAATTGTTTAGGTGAAGCATTCAGTTTGGTTTTAAAAGAAGCTGTAAGAGCTCGTCTACTTGCAGATGCAGATGGGAATGTTTTTTTTGATATTCCTTCCGATTCGCAACAATTCCGTTTTAGAATTGGAGACAGCGATTTAGCAGCTACTTACAGGCTACTGGCTGTGTTTGCTGCGGCTGCATATGCTCCTCCACCTGAAATAGCACATTATAAAAACATGGCAGAGTGCTTTGACCCCAATTGAATTTAGCTTGAAATAGGCTTACAATTTCCCATTAATATGAGTGCGGATCGCAAGGTAAAATTTGGATTTACTCCTGTTGGCGAAGCATTGAACGATTTGCCTCAAGATTTGAGAGAATGGCTTGACGGTCACAGCCCTGTTTTAACGTTTCGTGTTTCCAAGTTTATCATTGGAGAACTTATCTCCGGTGATAATGTTTGGACTGCTGAGAAGGTGGAGTTTGAAT
>JAUYIQ010000001.1 GCA_030688205.1 Candidatus Curtissbacteria bacterium
AGATTTACTACAACGGGCATTTCTTTTCCCACAAGTTCCGCGGGATCTGTCACAAACTCGGCTATGCCCGCCAGAACCTGTCTCTGTTCTGTTCCCAAGTCAAACACAAGCCGCAAAAGCTTGTCTGAATTTGGGATTCTCTCGGCTGTAATAATTTTTCCAATGCGGATATCCAGCTTTTTGAAATCTTTAAAAGAGATTGTGTCCATGTTTCTTATACTAAGATTTTTTGTTTCTAAGTTGCTCCTTGAGCGGATCAAAGGTCGCAAATTGAATTCCACCGGAAACGGCATCATCCAGGTTGAGACGACCACGTAGGTGCGCTTCTTCGTGCTGATACAGTCGTGCCTTTAGTCCATCAAATTTTTCTGATTTCCGGTTACCGTCTTTGTCTGTCCATTCCATAACAATCCAAACGGGCCGTTCTACATCGGCCGCAACAATTCCGGCACTCATGCATAATTCCCTATAGAAATTTGTTTTGTTGGATTTTTCTACAATTTTTGGGTTTATAAATATTTCTGTTTGATTATCTATGTAAGCAATAAAAACTGACTTGTTCTTGCCGATTTGTGGAGCGGCCAAGCCACGACCCAATCCTGTAATTTCTCGATACTTCAACAATACCTCCTCTAACTTTTTTGCGAGAGACACACCTTCTTCCAATGTTGTAGGGATTGTGGCTTCACGCAAGATAGATTCGCCCGCATATCGCAGTTCGGGTATTTTTTCCAGAACCGTTTGGAAGGTTTTAATTTTTAGTTTTATATCTTTCAACATACATCAGTCGTATAGGTTGCTATTTGAATTCATAAATAACTATCCCTAAATCAGTACCTGCTTCCATTTCTTTTTCTTGCACATATTCGCTTAGAAAATTTTTTACAGCTCTAGAATTATCGGGATTAGTGTAAATAACAACAAAACTTTTGAAAATTTTAGATAGTACGTTTGATGATTTTTTCCTAAGATAAAAAATCTGTCCCTGAATTTCTTCTCCTACTCTATCAATCATTTTTATATCTTCTCTCCCAATATATTTATTGGGATATTTAGACAATTTCGCAGAACCACGCCGGCCAACATATAAGTAAAAACATTCAAAATCGCTCCATAAGTAATGCTTTTTCTTGTCGCCCCTAGATATTGTTATGCCCTGGCTATCTAGGTTGTATGCTCTTTTCTTATAAGGAACGAGCTTGTTAATTATAAGGGATAATATAATGATTCCTACAATGATAGATATGCTAAAAGGGATCGCGCTTAGACGCTCTTTATTAGAAAATGCTACTTCTGGAGCGGATATTGCCGCCATAATTATTCCAACAAAAATAGGTAATAGAAACAGAAGAAATAATAAAATCTTTTGGTTTCTTTCTCGTTGTTCTATTGGAGTCATCCCCCAATCCAAAACTTCGTTTTCCATAAATCTTTAAGAGTAAAGGACTGCTAAACAAAAATATCAATGAGTCCGGTAAATCCCACAAAAGTAAGGACAACTGTTACCAAAACAATTACAATCGCGGAAATACACTTGATTTTAACACTTTTAATACCTGCTTTGTTTCTCACTAAACCAAAAATAGACGTAGCGATTGCTATCAAGAAGAATGCCATATTCACGAATCCAAAACCAAACCCAAAAACAACCAACAGAATCGAACTAAACAATGCCGCATTGCTGTATTCTTTCGCTTTTTTAAGATTTTGTTCTTCCATAAATAGTTTTCTCTTTCTCTCGGTTAGTTTTCTCTTGTACTAGCCGTACAGGTTGCTATGAGTGTCAATAATAAAAAATTCCACAAGGTCGCTGTCTAAATGGCAATAGAGGGCGCGATAATCACCGGTGATATTAATACTTCGATGGTCTTTCCACTCTCCGTGAAGTGCGTGATTGCCCAACAGAGGATGATGAGGGTATGCCAGAAATAACCTAAATCGTTTTTTGAACTGTTTTTGAACTTGCGCTGGACAGCGTTTAAAACTTTTCGCAAACTGCCGATGGAAGCCAACCCTCATAAAGTATCGAGATATTTGATGGCTTCCTCCGAACTAAAAGGACCTATTATATTTTTCTTTGCTTTTATGTCACGCTCAATCTGCCGCAATAACTTTTGAGTTTGCGGATTGGGTGTAGGGGGCGAGGAAAAAACCACCCGTTTTTCGCGCGCGAGCTCGCGGAGATAAGCGTTTATTATGGTACCGAGCGGCAAGCCAAGTTCGCGCGCCGCTTCTTGCGCCTCTTGCTTTACTTTTTTGTCTGTTTTAATGGTAAGAATTGTTTTCTCCATATATACCCAAGTATATACTTTGGTAATATATTGTCAACCCCTCATTACCCCCCCAAAAAAAACTAACTCTCGACTAGTTTCTGCTTACTCTCGGTTAGTTTTCTCGACACTTAACATCCTTGATCTGGCTAAGGCATTTCAGGCATTCCTAAAAATCGCGTACGGAACCAGCGGCCCGCCCGAAACAGCCAGTAAGGCGTCACCAGTAAAATAGGCCAGATGATAAGAAAAAAGATTAAGGAACCCAGTGGGTCTTCGCTCACATTTGGACCATTAATTTCTTGAGGTTTAAAAAGAAAAAATTCCATTGCCGTGCCAAGTACCATGGCAATTATTACCACAACCAGCCAGTGAAGTTTACGAAAAAGCCACCAAAACATAATAGAGAGCAGTGTATAAATAATGACTGTTGGGATAAACATTGACCAACTTGCAAACATTGACTCTTTCGCGCCGGGAGCGTCAGAGGAGATACCTTCGATGGTCTGTATCCAAACCGGAAAAATTTCCCCAACAAACAGAGCCCACAAAAAAAGGAGCAATATGAACCATTTTGAGAGATGTTGATCGCCGTGAATCTTAAGCATAGTGTTGCATCCTTAGACTGGCTAA
>JAUYIQ010000003.1 GCA_030688205.1 Candidatus Curtissbacteria bacterium
CTTAGCGCCCTTTTTTCGGCCAATTCCCATAAAGGATTAACAGCTTCCAGCAGACTATTGCGCACGCCATCAAGCCTTTCAAATAGTGCAACTTTTTCTTGTTCTTCTTTAGCTATTTCATTCATTGTACTTCGACAAACACCTCGTCTCCTTCAACACTTACGTCGAAAGTTTTTAGAGGCTCGGAGGCAGGAGGAGCAGTATTTTTTCCTGTTTTGACATTGAATTGCGATCCGTGGCAAGTGCACTCCACCTCTTCACCATGCATCAGATGATTTTGGTCCAGATCACACTGCGCATGTGTACAAATTTTTGTCGTGGCATAAATCTGCCCGCCAACATAGAATAGCGCGTCAGGTTCTTTGCCAACCATAACCTTCTTAAGCTCACCTTCCGGCACTTCACTAACTTTTGCAACCTTAACTTTGGCCATTATTCCCTCCTCTCGATCTTAATTTTTCCAAAATTGGATTGATAAAACCCTCAATCAATATTTTCTCCGCTTGAGATTTCGATAATCCTCTCGACATCAAATAAAACAGCATCTGCTCGTCCACTTTACCAACTGTCGCCGCATGCCCGGCTTTAACGTCAGGCTCCAAAATCTCCAAAGCCGGAGTATCGTCTCCCATCTTTGCCTCATCAAACAAAAGCGCATCGGACCTTAAATATGCATCAGAACCCTTCGCACCCTTTTCTATCCTCACATTTCCCTTAAAAGCAAATGTCGACTTTCCCCTCAAAACCGCCCGTACGTTCACGTTCGACTTCGTATTCGGCGCAGCATGTGTAATGTACGCTTCCAAAGACTTATCATCGTTCCCTTTTCCCATCACCAACCCAACAATCTCCACACTCGCATTCTCCCCAACCAACACTACTTCCAGTTTTTGATCTCCCAAAAGCTCTATCGGAATTAACTTTGATTGATTTTTACCTATGGTAATCATTTTTTACTTACGTAGAGGGTTAAAATATTTTTTCATCGGTTCCCAGTAATATTGGCGCCATCCTTCGTCAATCTCATCTATTTTGTCCTCCGGCACATTTTCCTGAGTTAATTTCAGCCTCGTTCCGTCACCGTCAGCAAAAAGCTCAATTTTCAGATCGGAATAATGTCCCTCCGACCAATCGTCTGCCCTCCATTTTTGGACAATCTTTTTGCCTGGAACCAACTTTACATTTTCTCCTGTCAAACTCCCGTCCCAGATATCAAACTTCCCACTACGTTTGGCGTCAAACTTCACATTTGCTCCGCTAAACTCAGCGTGTTTCTTCGCATCAACATACGCCTCATAAACTTCCCGCGGGCTGGCATCAAAATGTACTTCCTGTTTAATAGTCTTCATCCTACCGCTCCTCCAAATATTTCTCTAAATCTATCTAAATCATTATCCAAAATAAACGACTCGGGGAATTCTCCTTTATCCTGTTTACTTGTAAAAAGAACGAGAGGCCCGCCAGACCGGGGTATAATATTTACTACTTTTACCCCACCTCTTACCCATTGAGCAGTTGTAATGACACAACCTTTTTTTTCAGCAATCGCTTTAATGTCTCCGGTTTCGCAAAGCTCACTTAAAGGAACCAAACCACTGGAACCTCTACTTCTTAACTGCCTCGCTTTCTTTTCTCCAAAGACTTATTCCAAACCTCTCGGGATCAAAGGTTTCCTCTCCTCGCTCATCCCACCGCTCCTTCCATATTCAGCTGAATTAACCGATTCAACTCGACCGCATATTCCAACGGCAGTTCTTTGACAATCGGTTCAATAAAACCGTTAACAATCAAAGAGGTTGCTTCAACTTCGGAAAGGCCTCGGCTCATTAAATAGAAAAGTTTATCAGCATCTATTTTGGAAACACTCGCCTCGTGACTCATTCGCACATTATCCTCATCAACTTTCATAGTCGGATAAGTATCACTCCGCGATTTATCATCCAGAATCAACGCATCACAGCGCACATTGCATTTTACCCGCTGGGCCCCTTTAATAACCTTCACCAGCCCCCGATAAGATGTCCTTCCGCCTTTATGCGAAATAGACTTGGAAATAATTTCTCCCGATGTATCTGACGCCAAAAAAACTAATTTCCCTCCGGCATCCTGAATCTGTCCGTCTCCTGCCAGCGCCAGCGATAAAATTTCTCCTCTTGCCCCCTTACCGCGCAAATAGCAGCTTGGATACTTCATTGTAATTTTTGACCCCAAATTTCCGTCGACCCATTCCATAGTCCCGTCTTCATCAACAAATGCTCTTTTTGTCACAAGGTTATAAACGTTGTTTGACCAGTTCTGGATCGTGGTATACCTGCATCTTGCTCCACGCTTAACAAAGATCTCCACAACCGCTGCATGCAAAGAATCAGTCGTATAAACCGGCGCTGTACAATTATGTGAAACGACTCCTTCAGCAACGTACGATTCATCTTCTTCGACACTGAAGTTATATACATCAGTATTTAAATCTTCCACTTTAATAGACTTAATCGGAAGATAAACATAATTCTCGTCTATATAAAACGGCGAGCCTTCTTTACGTCCGTCAGTAGCACTTTTACCAACAATCTGACCAAATAACGTGTTAGACGTGCGAGAAATAATGACAGTGTACATAATCTTCTTAGGCGGCAATCTCTTCTGCGAATTAATTGACACAACAACTCCAAGCTTTAATAAAGTATCTCTAAATCCGTACACTAATGGTCTTGTAACTGAGTTATACCTAAACATATTCGCTTTTACGTCATAACTTCCATCACCTAGCCATAAACCTTTGATCAATTCTTTTAAGTGGGGTTTCGGGCTTTCAAGCATCCAACCTGGTATATGCTTTGTTCTATTTGTCGAACCGAACTCTCGTCTAAAAAACCTTGCAGCAAGAGTTGAGCAAAGTGTAAGAGTTTGCCCACTGTTTCGTACTTTTCCCTCCAAAGCTTCCTTCCCAAAATATCTGATTAATAGCACTTTTACATCGTTTAATAAGTTTTTCTCTTTAATATTGAATGTAAATGTCAAATAATGATCATTGTCCACATGCCCTTCCGCTAGGTAATAACCAACTAACCGATAAAAATCAGAGTCGAGAGATATATCAAGACTTCTTTGAGTAACATGAATACCGTTACCAAACGGGATTTGAAGACTAACACTAGGTTTGTAGTTATAAATAAACGGTTTTTCATCACGAAGAAGAACAGTTTTGACAGTCTCCTTTTCTATAATCTCTTTCTCGGTTTCCTTTTTATGAATCGGGTAAACTAAATAGTCCCCTTCTTCTACCTGGTCTGCTCTTAACCATTCAGGGGTAAAATTGATATTTCGATACTCTTTTACTTCTCTCCTACAAACAAGTAGAGGGTGCTCCTCAGTTACCTGCAAAGTAGATTTACTATCACCCCAATATTTAATGGAAAAAACTTTACCTTTATATGGTCGCTTCATAGTTCGATATACTGACCTATATCTTCCTTTATGTGTAAGGACTTTATCTCCAACCGCAATGTCCTCAATTTGCTTCTCTCCAACATCGGTTCTTACTCTCGCGCCTGCGATGAAGCACCCCTCAACATAATGCACATACGCACCTTCATCAACAATTATCAGAGTCCTTTCAAACTGCCCCATGTTTGCGGCATTAATCCTAAAATATGCCTGGAGTGGAATATCAACAGAAACACCTTTAGGCACATATATAAAGGAACCTCCCGACCAGGCAGCCGAATTTAGGGCAGCGAATTTGTTGTCTGCCGGCGGAATAGCTTTTCCGAAATATTCCCTCACAAAATCACCATGTTCTCTCAACCCCGTATCCATGTCACAAAAAATAACTCCACGGTCTTCCCACTTTTTCTTAAATGTATGATAGTCAGACTCCGATTCGTATTGAGCTGTCACTCCCGCCAAAAGTTTTCTCTCCGCTTCCGGAATCCCGATGGCATCATAAGTTTCTTTTATTTCTTTGGGCAAATCGTTCCAGGAATTTTTTTGTGAATCAATAGGTTTTATGTAATAGAAAATATCATCAAAATCGATATTTGAAAGATCCGCTCCCCATTTCGGCATTTTCTTGGCAAGAAAAATCTCGAGCGCCCTCAATCTCTGTTCCCTCATCCACTCCGGCTCATTTTTCATTTCGCTAATCTGCTCAACCAAGTCTTTAGACAAGCCCTTTTTGGCCTTAAACACATAGTTCTCCGGCTTTGAAAACCCGTATTTGTAATCGTTCGGAATAACTATACCGTTTGCCATAATCTGTATCCCTTCTCCTCGATCTCCTTAGCCAAATTCATTTTCCCTGATTTAACAATCTTTCCCTCCACCATCACATGCACAAAATCCGGCTTGATGTATTTGAGAATTCTGGCGTAATGAGTAATCAGAATCAATGACGATCCCGTATCGTTAAGCCTGAACTGCTTTATGGCTTTTGCGACAAGCTTTAAACCATCTACATCCAAACCGGAATCAATCTCGTCCAAAATAACCAGTTTTGGCGAAAGAGCCATCATCTGCAAAATCTCGTTTCTTTTCTTCTCTCCTCCGCTAAATCCTTCATTAACTGCACGCCTCAAGAAATCTTCTCCTAGTTTCAAAAAAGACGCATACTCCAATAGCTCCTGACGAAACATCGAAAGGTTGCGGGTGGCATCAGAGGAAGGGCTCCCGACAGCGCGCAGCAAGCCAATCGATTTTTTATCAAGTTTCGAACTTCTTCGCGAGCGAGCACTGGCGGGAGGGATACTGATGACAGGACCCGCAACACTTTGTTTTGCTCTTCTCAAAAAGTTAAAAACGCTAACCCCAGAAATCTCCACAGGGTTCTGAAAACCCAAAAATATTCCCAGCTTTGCACGTTTATCTGGAGTAAGCTTTGTTAAATCTTTATTTTCAAATTTGAACTTTGAACTTTGAACTTTGAACTGCGGTGCACCCGCAACCACCTGCGCTAGCGTACTCTTCCCGCTTCCGTTCGGACCCATCAAAACATGAACCTCACCCTTACCGATTTTAAGATCAACACCCTTTAAGATTTCCTTCCCTTCAATTGAAACGGCAAGATCAGAAATACTAAGCATTTCTTCCTCCCAATCCTAAAAATTCATACCCCATCGTTATTGCTGCATAACCACACACAATCGAAGAGCAAACCTGCTCTCCCTTGCCTAAAAATATATATCTCGTATACCCACGCTCTCCCTCTAAGATTTGAAAGTAGAGAAGATTCCGGTCTGTTTCTTTATCGGTTTCTGTAGTTAAAGAAACACAAAGTTTATCCCATTTTCTTTCGTGTACTAACCACTCGGCAAAATTCGTAAATCGTGAATATTTTTCTCCGAAAAAAACTTTTAATTGCTCATCGCTTACCGGCTGCGGACTAGCTCTTTTTAACCCATGATGCCTTCGGTCTACCGTTATCTCAACCTTCTCGGTCATTTCTTGAAGAAAACGGAAAAAAGCAGGGTGTCTAGCATCCTCTTCGTAAATTTGAGATCTGTGATATCTGTCAGTCATTTATCTTTCCTTTCCAATATTCCCGAAAGGGAGCCTACGCGGTTCTTCTGTTAAACCCTTATCAAAATTTGCTTTAGTCCCTGGAACTTCTGCCGCCTCTCGTATGGGAGCCCATTCAGCATCTATTCCAATTCTCATTCGTGCCATATGTCTCTGAAACGCCGATCTTGTAGTTATTCTTCTCAAATTAATTCACCTCCCTTAGTCAAGGATCTTCTATTCTCTAGATTATCTGTAGGAGGGAAAAGGTGATAAATGCCTTCGGGATCCTCTTGAACCAACTTATTAAACTTGGCAAAAGCTTCATCAGCAACTTGCTCTCTAAAAAGGACAAGCCCTGTTAGTCGATTATCAATTCTAGTTGCCTTAACAACCAAATAATCATTCAAGTATTCAGGATCCAAAACAATTTCTCCGAATAATCTTTCGCTCATTGACAATTTTTTTAATTTGTTTAACTCACCAGGTCTGCTACTGTTTTTTTAGCCATTGTTGCCTCTATTTCTTTTTTCATCTGAGCAAACATCTTTTTTCCTCCACAATGACACTCGTGATCATCTTCAAAACATTCACCGCGCACAATTTCTCCGTCAAGGGTTTTTAAAACGTCCAGAATTTTAATATCTTGTGCGGGTTTAGCAAGTCTATATCCGCCACGTGCGCCTTCTTTTGAAGATATATAGCCTGCTTTTTTCAACTCTTGGGCAATTTGGGAAAGAAATTTGGGAGAAATCTTGTTCTTCTTGGCAACTGAAGAAATTGAAACCAGTTTTTTTGACCTCGATAAATTGGAAAGAAGAATCAATCCGTAGTCGGATTTAGTCGTAAGCCTAAACATAACTAATAGTAAAGTAGTGGCAGTTTAAAGGAAAATTGAAGCTAAGTCAATCCTGCGCCTCTAGCCAACGTTCTGCTTCAAGCGCAGCAGCACAACCATACCCTGCAGCAGTAACTGCTTGCTTAAAATGAAGATCATGCACATCTCCTGCCACAAAAACACCTTCAACCGAAGTCGTCATTTGCAACGAAGTTGGTTCGCTGCCCTGAGGCTTTCGAATAACATACCCTTTTTCATCCAGCTCAACTTGCCCTTTAAAAATATCCGTTACCGGATGATGCCCAATTGCCACAAACAATCCATCTACTGCTATCTCCCTTTCCGACTCATCACTCTTATTCGCAGAAAAGCTCCGCTTATCCTTGATCCTCACTCCTTCCACCTTATCATTACCCATCACATCCATAATTATGGTATTTACCATAAACTTAATCTTCGGATTTTTCTGCGCCCGGTCCAGCATTATCTTGGAAGCCCTAAACTCACCCCTTCTGTGAATAATCGTTACCTCACTGGCAAACTTCGTCAGTGTCAATGCCTCCTCCATTGCGCTATCTCCGCCTCCAACAACTATCACCTTTTTATCTTTGAAGAAAAACGCATCGCATGGTGCACAAGAAGAAATTCCCCTGCCAATTAACCTTTGCTCATTGGAAAGACCCAACCAGTTAGTCTCGGCACCGGTTGCAATAATTACAGATTTTGTCTTATAGACCTCGCCGGAGCCCTGCGGAAGCGGGCTTCCAACAAAAACTTCAAAAGGTTTTTTCTTGAAATCAACTGCACTCACTTCCTCGTCGATAATCTCACATCCAAATCGCACTGCCTGATCCCTAAATTTTTTCATCAACTCAGGACCCTGAATTCCTTCAGGAAATCCGGGATAATTTTCAACATCAGTTGTAAGCATTAACTGCCCACCCCATTTGCTTCCGGAAAATAAAAGCGGTTTCAAATTAGCCCGCGCAGTATAAAGCCCGGCAGAAAAACCGGCAGGCCCGGAACCAATTATAATTACGTTACGAATTTCTTCAGACATATTTAATGTATCTACTATTATATCCGAGCCGAATAATTGTTAAAACAGGAAATCATACTTCTAAGAATTGTTAGATTGTTAAATTGATAAATTGTTTTTCCAACAATTCAACAATAAAGCAATAAAACAATTAAAATTTTAAAAACGAAATTTTTTCTAAAATTAGCACTTTATTATAACAGACTGCCAAACGAACACGATTTGTACCCCGAAATTAGCTTCATTTGGGTAAATATAAATCACTATTGACAGTATTTACAGTCAGTAGCATAGAATGACTCCTGTTTGAAAGCATGAACAGTTTAAGTCGCATTTTGGCAGTTGCCGCAACAATCGCTATTTTTTCTGCAAGTAGCGTATCTGCTCAAACTACAGGCACCACACCTACCATAAAAGTCATAACACCAGGCGAAAACCAAACCATATATGGAAATAAAATCCCAATACTTTTTGCAGTCGAAAACCTTCAATTAACTGACTTCCAAAAAACAACAGCAGCTGCTAAAGGGCAAGGGCACATTCATGTATGGTTAGACGAAAGCAGTCCCACCAAAGATTCTGCAAGAAAAGTTATAGAAGATAACACTACCTACAGTGATGTCCCTTATGGCGAACACACACTCCGTGCAGAGTTGGTTGGCAATAATCACGCTTCTCTTACACCTTCGGTCGTTGTAACAATAAAGTTCAAAAGCGCACCAACTGCCAGTCCGTCACCTGCAGTAACTTCCGGATTCGACAAAAATACCGCACTTGTAATCTTAGTAGTAGTTGCATTAGTAATCGTTGCCGCATGGTGGTACACCAAAGAAGAAGATGAGATGCCAGAAGCATCACAAAAACCGAAATCCGTTAAAAAGAAAACGTCGAGAAAAAAGGCTCGGAAGTAACTTAACAATTTAACAGATAAAAACAGAAGCCCATCGCGTTTGACGTGGGCTTTTGTTTTGCTTGCCCGCCAAAATCGCAATTTGAGCCGTCTATGAATAATAGTAAAAAGGCGAAAAGTAAGATTTGGCAGGGGGGAAGCAAAAAAGTATAATTTCCATCATTATGTCAGAAAGACCAAATGCATTAAGAATTGTAGGAAACATTGTCGGTAAAAATTTAATCAGATACGGGTTGGATTTTGAAAGACTAAGAGTAAATCGCTTCCGGATACAAACGATAGGTGAAGAACATCTAACAGAATTGGCAGACCGGTCTTTTGTCATTGTTGCCAACCACGTACAGCCCGAGGGCAGAAACAAAGATATCCAGTCGGGTCTTTCACCGGACGCTCTGGTTTTGGAAAAAGTTATTAAAGAATTAACCGGAAAACAATTAACAGCAATAAGTCTCTCCCAAATTGATTCTATTTTTAATATACCTCTCCCCACCCAATTAAGAGATAAAGTTATTTACCCCGTCACAAGAGGAATTCTGGAAAGCATAGGCTTTATCCCCTTAAAAAGGGAGGGGTTCAGTTCACATAAAGCAATGCTTAAAACAGTAGAAAAAGAGGTTATGGCAAATAACCCTATTTTGGTCTTCCCTCAGGGACACAAATATGCAGATTTTGACCCTTCGAAACCTTTTAATATTGGTGCAGCCCACATCGCGCAATCTTTCACTCTTCCAATCATTCCCGTTTATCTCGATGGTTGTCACACCTGGGAACCACATCTAGTCCGGGTTTTCATTGGTAAGCCGTTTTTTACGGCTGGCCGAACAAAAAAAGAAAATTCTCAAAGAATAAAAGAAGAAATATCTGCTTTAGCCCTCAGACGTGGCGGTCTGCAACATAACTGGCGTCCCAGCTGATAGGCTTTATACTAAACCTCGTAGGCCTTTGTTTTGGAGAAGGTACATTGAATAGAATTTCCAGTCATAATTTTTTGTTGTTTGTGTAGTCGGCGTCTTTGAACTTTCCAAAACATTTTAGGGAAACAGGAAACGCAACCGTTGTAGAATTTCCGAGGGCCCTGAAATTTTTTGGAACTTAGGCCCGCAGTCCGAAGGACGAGGACCGCATGGCACTGTATAGTTCAACAGCCGACGAAACTCACAATTAAAAATTCGTGACGGAAAGTCTATACGTGGCGGTCTGCAACGTGTGAAGCACCCCAGGAAGAGGGCTTTGTAGCAACTCTGAAGCCGTTTGCTTTAATCATTCCAACTATATCTGCAATCAACTCTCTTGTCGGCCCATTTGGCCCTACATCAACGTGAATTTCAAGGTTCAAATCCACAAGTCCCATTCCTGCAAAATCACCAACCAACTTCTCTGCAATCCCAAGAGACATCAACGCTTCCTGCCAGATTCTCTGCTTCATCGAAAAGATCTTTTCAACTTTTTGCCTGCTCCAAAAATAAATTCCTCCCTTTCCTTTTTTATGAACAATAAGAGCAGAAACATAATCGGCAGTACCATTTTGTGCTTCAGAATCTGTACCGATGATAATTTCGTAAGAAGCCGTAGTGTCTACACCCATAAACCAGGCCATTTTGGCAAGAGCCTCTTCCCAATCGACCTGGCCATATGTAGGACTTGTAAAAACTTGTGGAACCGTATCAGCTTTATTAGCCATGATTAACTGTAAATTTTACCAACAGGCTTGGCGAAAGTAAACTTCGCGAGGGTAGCATTTTGAAAAACATGACGAAGCAAGCCCAATATGACATACGAACTACACAAACGCTGATGGCGAGCGAATGCCTGAGTGAGACCGATTATATTTATACGAGATTAATTTATAAATTAGGTCGAACGTTTTTTCAAAATGTGGACCGAGCGAAGTGTAAACAGGAAAATTTCGCCGAAAAAAAGATCCCTGTAGCTACGAGGGATCTTTTAAATACTAGCCAGTACCTTTAACTGAAAGGGCTAGACCCTGAATTATCCGGATCTAACTCCATCTTTGCAAACCTAAAGCGTGGCTGTCAAGACTGAATAAATAGATCAAAAACTACCTAACAAACTTTTTTTCTCAATATACTCCGCAACTTTTGTCCCCATAAACAAGTTCCCATTGATATTAAAATGCGCATCACCTGGCCAGTGCAAAATACCATTTTTCTTATACCAGTCAATTCCTTCAAGACGAGGGTCGTAAAAATCTATTCCCAATTCCCCCGTAATTTCACCCATTTTTTCGTTAATTTGATAAGGAGAAGATGTGTTTTCATCCAGATGGTATTGATTCCTAACATACTCCCAGCTGGCTGGATCGACTTGAGCTCTGGGAATATTTACAGTCACTAAAAATTCTGCGTTGTGTTCTTTAGCTTGTTTTTCTATGTCAAAAAGTAATGCACGAATGACATTCCACGTCTGATCAACTTCGGGGGGCAGATTCTTCTGAGAAGCAAATACTTCAAAAGGACCTTGTATCAGTTGGGCATCTGAAAGAAAAAGCCTATCCTCTTTTGGAAATCCCAGTATTTTGACTCTAACTTTATCGACAAGTCGCTTAAGATATGCATTGCCGGCAGAAGCCTTAATTACCATATGGTAGATGTAAGTTTCCCGTACCGCTTTTCCTAAAAAGTTTCCGCCTGCCCGCTCTTTGGCGCTAACCACTTCAATTTTGTCATCATTTACAAAAACAAGCTTGTTCTTATATGTATCCCCCACGTCATTTGGCGAAAAAGCCAGAAGAATCATATCCGGGGAAAACTTCCATATTTTTTGCGTTAGAGTCAACCACTGCTGATCTGTACCATATCCTGATATTCCAAAATTGAAAGTTTCGATCTTTTTGCCTAAATCACTTGATAATTTCGCAGCCATTACTTTCTGCCAGGTATCAGAAAGAGCAACCTGCAAAGCTTCCTCCTGTGAATCTCCAAGCACTGCAATCCTAAACTCTCCTTCATCTTTTTTTAGACTAAACTCATTGTCCCGAAAACCATCCGCATTTATGTGAATATTATTGTCGAATTCTAGGCTGTTATAGCGAAAATCTGCGCTTGGCTTGTTCTCATACAAAAATGCAGAAGAGGACTGAAGTTTAGCAAGATTTTCCGGTTTTGGAACAAAAAGACGCAGAAATAATTCAAAAAGTAAAATCGCAAAAAGTATGGAAACAGAAACAAGCGCAGCTTTTAAAACAATCGGTTTCACAAAATTTAAGAGGAGTTTTTTGCATTGTAGCACACACTTCTTTTCTTGCTACTTTGCAAAGTCCGGCTGAGATTCTTTTCTTAATCTTCTTTCGTTGTTTATCACTATCCGTCTCCCCCGATAGACAATGAGTCCCTTTTTCTCCAGTTTTTTCATTTCAATACTTACTGTTTCTCTGCTCATCCCCACTAAATTGGCTATTTCATTATGGGTAAGCCCAACATCAATAATTACTTTTCCACGACTCGCTTCACCAAATCTCTCGGCGCAAATTAAAAGAATCGAGGAAACTTTATCCATAGCGTTTCCAAAAACCATATATTCTATACGCCTCATTAGTCCTAAAAACCGTTCCATTATTCTACGGTTAAGCTCAAATAAAACTTTAGGCTTGTTTGAAATAAAACCCAAAAATTCTTCTACCGAGGTTCTCCAAAGAACCGACGGTGTCATAGTTTCCGCAAAATATTCGTTTTTGGTACTGTTAATTGCCCAGGAAACGGGGAAAATATCTCCGGGTTTGAAAATTATTAGGGTTAATTGTTCACCGCTTCTGGAAACAGAATAAACCTTGACATAACCGCTTTT
>JAUYIQ010000014.1 GCA_030688205.1 Candidatus Curtissbacteria bacterium
TGATGGTGGGGGAATAGGTGATATTTTTTCTGATGTTGTTGGTGCTGCCGGTGATGAGCTGAAGAAATTCGGTTCGTCGGCTTCGTCTCAAGTTACCGGTTCAAAAGGTGGGCAAGCTTCAAACTCTTCGGATGACACTTCCGTTTTGACACAGTTTAAAAAGTTCGGCCAATCAGTAACGTCCCAGGTTACAGGTTCGCAACCTTCGGATGATAATTCTTCCGGGACTAAGGGCAAACATTCAGATTACGATTATTCCCTGTTCGGTGAGCTTAAAAAATTCGGTCAGTCGGCAACATCCCAGGTATCGGGTCATGAGCCGCCAATTTCCGAAGGAGATGTGCGGGCTATGGCAAAATCGGATGATGCCTTTTCAAAAAAGGAATCAGCTGCTGTGGCTGCTAAAATTAAGCAGATTTATGCCCAGTATGCAGCCAAATCCGCCCATGAGGAAAAGCAGGAGGAGATGGTAGAAAAACAAAAAGAAGAAATGAAGGTAGAGCAGAAGAAAGAAATTAAAAAAGAAGAAACAAATGCAGCAATTCAAAAAACCCGTCCTGAGATCAAGAACTATGGAGCAGAGTAGATTTGTTTTATAATATAAAAAACATTAACTGAAGGCATTGTGGAACGAGAAGAGAGTAGAAAAAAACTTAATCAAATAGATAACAGCGATGATGTGACCGCCAAAAGGATTCATGAATCGCTTTTAATTGATGGAGTAACAAAACCGCCATATGCAAGAATCAAAGGGTTTATACAGCGACTCAAAAATGCAAGACCAACACGAAGGCGCCATTCCTCCGGCTGAATTTAACCCAGACATAGAACTAGAACCCTGGCAGAGGGAGGCTGTTGGTTTGTTGCGGGCCATAAGGTTAGTACAGAAAAAAGCAGACAGTGAAATGCACGGATTTGACGGTGGTGACGTTTTGGCCATACACGGATATGTATTAAATGATCCTTTTAATCCTCATTTTTCCGGCAGGTTAAGAAAGGTAATTGTGAAGATCGGCTCGACAGTTCGAGGGGAATATCGCGAGGCAAAATTCATACCTGTTCATCCCAAAGACCTTCCGGATATGTTCGAGAATTTTTCCACTCAACTGAAAAATAAAACAGACTTGATTAACGGTTCAACCCCTGTCTCTGAAGTTCTTGATACATCTGCTTGGTCTCATTTTGAACTGATCAAAATGCATCCTTTTATCGATGGAAATGGTAGGACTGCGAGACTTCTTTGTGACTATATTTTTAAAAAGGCCGGTTTGCCTTACTTGGTGGATTGGGGCTCGAAGGACGATGAATATACGGACGTTGTTGACAAAACTTATGGAGATGAAAATCCGGATCTGTTTAAGACTTTTTTAGCAAGAAAACTTTTTGAAAGAACTTTTGAAGTGTCAGCATTAAATCCGGGGTTAACTAAACTGATGACAAGCATCAGGAACGATACAGAAGACTATCTCAACAGTTTGTCTCAAAATGTCTCTTAAACTTTATAATTTTCTTTCCAAAAAAATCGAGGAATTTAAGCCGATTAAAAACGGAGAGGTTGGTTTATATACTTGTGGTCCGACAGCGTATAACTACGTGCACATTGGTAACTGGCGGACATTTATTTTTGAAGACGTTTTGAAACGTGTCTTGGAATTCAACGGACTAAATGTTTCTCACGTCATGAACATTACGGATATTGATGACAAGATTATCAAAAAAGCCAATGACGAGAAAGTGGACTTCAAGGAGATCACAAAAAAATATGAAGGTGTTTTTTTTGTGGACCTTAAAAAACTGAATATTCTTCCGGCAGAAAAATATACAAGAGCGACGAGTTATATCCAACAAATGATTGACCTTATCCAAAAACTTTTAGACAAAGGAGTTGCGTATAAGGGAGATGACGGAATTTATTTTGCGGTAGAAAAATTCAAAGATTACGGGAAATTATCAGGCTTAGAAAAGCGTGAGTTAAAAAAGGGTGCGCGTGTTAACGATGACCAATATGATAAGGAAAATTGGAGCGATTTTGCATTGTGGAAGTTTCCAAAAGGAGGAGAGCCGAGTTGGCCCTCTCCATTTGGAGAAGGTCGACCGGGGTGGCATATTGAATGTTCTGCAATGTCGATTGCGGAACTTGGAGATTCTTTTGATATTCACACAGGTGGTGTAGATTTATTATTTCCGCATCACGAAAACGAAATCGCGCAAAGTGAAGCGGCAACAGGCAAAAAGTTTGTCAACTTTTGGATGGAGGGAGAACACCTTTTGGTTGAAGAGGAAAAGATGTCAAAAAGTCTGGGGAATGTATACACGCTTGAAGATATTGTTAAAGGGGGTTTTGACCCTTTGGCTCTCCGTTATCTTTTTCTCACTGCTCATTACAGGTCAAAATTAAACTTCACATGGAAATCTTTGGGGGCGGCGCAGAATGCGCTGAATAATCTTAGGGAAATAGTTGCCGGCTATCAGGAAGCAGTAATTGGTTGTTCGGAGTTTGAGCAAAGATTTAAAGATTCCATCGACAATGATCTGGATATACCGAAGGGACTTTCCGTGATGTGGGAGATGGTTAAAAGTGATTATCCAGATTCTGCAAAGCATCAATCTGTTTTGGTTATGAATAAAGTATTGGGACTTGGTTTGGACAAGATAGCAAAAGCAGAGCTGCCTAGAGGAGCAGAAGAGTTAATTGAAAAAAGAGAATTGGAGAGGAAGGGTGGAAATTTTGAAGAGTCAGATAAAATGCGTCGGGAACTTTTAGAAATGGGAGTTGAGGTTGAAGATACTTCCGAAGGTCCAAAGTGGAAAATAAAGAAGAAGAATTAAATGATAGATAAAGTTTTGGTGAAGGATAAAAACGAAGGAAACAAAAAAGCCCACGATATTTTAAAAAAAATTGTAGATAGCAGAACACTTCTTGCTCTTTCCGGTGGTACTTCACCGGACTACCAAAAGATGATAGTAGAAGGAGGGGATATTAACCCGGGGTGCATTTGTATTGTTGACGAAAGGTATGGGGAACCGTTTCACGCAAATAGCAATGAATTGCTTTTGAAAAATGCGGGAGTAAAAGATTGTGCAGACGGGAAATGTCTGGAGAGCTACAAGATATTGTCCGGAAAAGGATTTGAGCAGACAGTTGAGGATTACGATCAGTTGATCGCCGAACTTTTGGGAAGATTTCCAAAAAGAGTCGGAGTTATGGGAATCGGCAGTAATTTGCATACGGCGGGAATTTTCCCCAATAGTGTGGCTGCTCATTCACCCAATTTTGTAGTTGGTGAAGAAGTTGATGATGAGTTTCCCAAGAGAGTGACTTTAACCTTAAAGGCTTTTGGAGGGTTTCAATATTTTGTGATTTTGGTTTTTGGAAAAGAGAAAAAAGAAGCACTCGAGAAAATGCTAGACGAAAATGAAAACGATATGCAAAAGTTTCCGGCAGTTTTTTACAGAAAAGCGCAAGCTAAGAGTTATTTAATTACCGATATTGCGGTATGAATTTCTCTTCGCAGATTATTGTTATACTAAATGTGTAATTAGCCTTTAAAAAATGAAACTTGGATTTATCGGTCTCGGCCGCATGGGTAATAGGATGGTAATGAAACTTCTTGATGAAGGGCACGAGGTTGTGGTTTGGAACAGGAGCGAAGATAAAATTGAAAATTTAAAATTGAAAATTGAAAATTCTGAAAGTGCCAAAAGACTAAATGTTGCAGATTCAATCGAAAATTTGGTTCTTAAATTGCATGAACCGAGAGTCGTATGGTCGATGCTTCCTGCAGGAGATGTTACAGAAGAGATTTTAATTGGTACTGTTGGTGGTTACGCTAAGTCTGGCGATATTTTGATTGATGGTGCTAATTCCCATTTTAGCGATACTCAGAAGCGGTATGAAATTTTGAAAAAGAACGGAATTTTATATTTGGGAGTTGGGGTTTCCGGGGGAGTGATTGCGTACGAGAATGGTTACCCCTTAATGGTAGGCGGTTCTCGGGAAGCTTATGAGAACATAAAACCTATTTTGGATTCACTTGCAAAACCAAACGGTGGACATGAATATTTTGGCGAGGGAGGGGCAGGGCATTTTGTAAAAATGGTCCACAACGCAATTGAATACGGTTATATGCAGTCAATTGGGGAAGGATTTGGAATTTTAGATAAAGCTCCATATAATTTAGATCTTTTGGAGGTAGCCAAGCTCTATCAAAAAGAAACACTGCTTGCGGGTTTTATGATGGACAGGACGGTAGAATCTTTGAGCGAAGACCCAAAACTGGAGGGGATATCAGGCTATATTGAAGATTCGGGAGAGGCACGTTGGGCGATTGAACAGGCGAAGGAAGAAAATGTTCCAGTTGAAATAATATCTAAAAGTTTGCAATTTCGCGAAAAAAGTCGGGAAGACGAATCGGTTTCAGGTACATATGCTGCCCGAATAATAGCTGCTTTGAGATATGCTTTTGGGAGACACGAAGTGAGGTCTTCAGTTCCCAAAGGTGAGAAAGTTAAAAATAACGATTAGATTTTGCAGATGGTTAAAAGCGGTTGAAGCCACTTACGGCCGTCTTTTCCAATCAGATCTTCAGCCTCAATAGGCCCCCATGTCCCGGGTTTATAAGTTGCTAGTTTCGGTTTACCACTTTGCCAGACTTTTTCAATAGGGTCTATTATTCTCCATGACTCTTCAATTATTTCTTGCGAGAGAAACAGACTTTGATCGCCCAAAATTACATCTACAAGAAGTCTTTCATAGGCTTCCGGTTGGTCTGAATCGAAAGAAGTTTTATAGCAAAATTCCATATCTACGGGTTCAAGTTCTGTCGCAAGCCCGGGTTTTTTGGCTGCAAGTTCTATACCTATTCCTTCATTGGGTTGAATCTGTATTGTTATGTGATTAGGTATTTTGTGGCCTTTTTCCTTAAATTGAATAATTATGGACGTAACTTTTCCCGTTAATTTTTTACCGGTTCGCAGATAAAAGGGGACTCCATCCCATCTGTTGTTTTGAATTCCTAATTTAACAAGCGCATATGATTCTGTTTGTGAAGTAGGATTAATTTTTTCTTCACCTAAATATCCATCATACTGTCCTCTAACAGTCGAGTTTTCTACCTCCAAGGGTGTAAGTTTTTTAATCTTTTTTATAATTTCCAGTTTTTTATTTTTTATTTGTGCTGCATTAAAACTTTTCGGTGCTTCCATTGTTACCAATGTCATCAGTTGGATTAGGTGATTTTGCACAATGTCTCTCAGGGCTCCTGTTTTGTCGTAATATTCACCGCGTTTTTCAACGCCTATGTATTCCGATGTTGTAATTTGAACGTGGTCGATGTATTTGTTGTTCCAGACCGGTTCAAAAATCTCATTGGCGAAACGGAATGCAAAAATGTTTTGGACGGTTTCTTTGCCAAGATAATGATCTATTCTGTAGATTTGTTCTTCTGAAAAATATTTTTGAAGAGTGGAATTTATATCTTGAGCAGATTTCAAATTACTGCCGAAGGGTTTTTCTATAATTATTCTTGGTGTGTTGGTATGAGTTTTGCAGCTGATATGGAGGCCGTTTTTGCCTAAGTTTTCGAAAGATTTCTTTAGGATTTGTGGTGAAACAGCCATATAAAAGATTTTTTGCGGACATGAATTTGCTTGTTTTTCAAAATTGTCAATCGCCTTTGATAGATTGGAAAGATTGATATCTTCTGCAATATCTAAAGAAAGATAATCGATTAATTTTGAGAAGTTAGTAAAAGTTGATTTGTCTTCAATTTCTAGATTTTCCAGAAGATATTCCCTGAACTCTTGTGAGGTGTGTTTTGTTCTGGCACAAGCAATAATTTTGAATTTTTCAGGTAACAGGTTGTTTTTTGAGAGTTTAAAAAGCGCGGGGAAGATTCTTTTTTTTGAAAGATCACCTGTCGCTCCGAAAATTACGAAGACTGTTGCCATATACCGCTATTGTACAACAGGATGTGGGGTTAGAATTGAATGGCAATTATTTGCAGGTAGTCTTCTGCGCCGTCTGTTGCATTTGGACTATAAAGTTCGAGAGAGCCTGCTGTGGTATTAGGTTTTGTGAAAGCGACCGATGTTTCGAAAGGACAAGCATCTATTCCTAGACATGCAATGGCAGAACTTGACCCTAAAATTGTACCGTTTGCATCTTTAACCCTAATTTGGACGTTGCCGTCAAAAACATTTGCACGACCACTAACTTTGAGAGGAGAGATTATTTTTTGGTCTGCAACAGGTGCATCTACATAAATTCCTACATTTTTGATTTCTACTGTGTCTGATCCTGCTGCCGGTTGAATGTTTGGCGTTGTGCCGGAAAGAACGTCAGGTGTGGGGGATGGAGATTGAAGTAATTGGAAACCGTTTGGACTCGAGATTACTACTGGAGAAACCTCTACAACCGGTTTTGTCAGCTTGCTTTTGAAAAGTTGATAGGCGCCGAAAACTATCAAGACGAAGGCAATCGCAATAGGAATTACGTACTTTAAACTTTTTGCGTTATCCATAACTTACGGGGCAGATTGAGCAGATTGAAATCTGTATCTGATTATATCAAACTCGTGCAAGTTTAAACAGCTTTAACCGGGAAAAGTACGAAATTGACCAAGTGGTTAATTGCCCATAAGATTACGCCAGCGATTAGTGCAGGAACAAAGCCGACTACTGTAAATCCGCTGACAACTTGGGCGACCAAAAGAATTAAAACGGCGTTGATTACAAAGGTAAAAAGACCCAGTGTGAGTATGTTTATTGGCAAAGTAAGTAATAACAGAACGGGTTTGATGATTGCATTTACGACACCCAGCCCGAGAGCGACTATTAAAGCCGTAGAGAAACTGTCGACCTGAAATCCGGGAACAAACTCTGCGGTTACTACAATAGCGATTGCTGATAGGAGCCAATTTGCGAGAATACTTATCATACAATTATGTTATCAATAACTTAGTATAAAATAAAGATATGGAAGGAAACGAGAATTATATTCATTTTCTGAATTCTAACAATTACCTTTGCTTGCGTAACTCGCCAATTTTTAATATTCTTCTGACATTCGGATATTGCTGTAATTCGTTCATAGAAACAAAGAGGCCGGTTGATCTGTCCTGTAAAATTACTACTTGAACGTCGGGGAAACGTAGGGCAATGGGTATAGCATCACGGGGGTTATCGTCCACATGGGTTACTTGCGGATAGGTTTCCCGTAATCTTCCGACCGCTTCCAGTTTGCTGGCTACGGTTTCAACTCCGTCGGGTTTGTAGAAAATGTTTTCAAAGTATTTAAGTATACCCGCTTTTTCAAGCGCACGGCGTGTTTTTTCCGTCCAGAGAAAATGACTTAATCTTCCTGTATTTCCGTAAATGTCCATAGTCTTGGAAAAATACGGGATCTCGTCCGCAACGTCCTCTTTTATGGGCAGTCGGTGGCGACTGAGGTTAAGCTTTTCTTTTAAGGTCAGCGTTCTTGCGGCGACCATTCTTTCGATTCTTGGAACATCTGGAGGAGAAAAATCGAGAGGTTTCTTACTAATGAGACGGGGAATTGCACCCCACTGGAACGGGATTCTTGCAAAAATAACTCCGTCGAAGTCTATTGAAAGCGCGCGCTCATTCATTTTGAGCATTCTACTGCTTATGGTGTTATAAGTTCAAATTTTTGAATATGATAATATTTATTGCAGCATGAAGTTTGCCTTTGCCGTACTTTTTTTAGTTTTGGTAGGCTTCGGCGCTTTTTTTGCCAATCAATATAAAAATAAAAAAAATATTGTTAATCCGTTTGCCGGTGAGACTGCCCCTAAAGAAAAACCTCTTGATAAATACCAGATAGAAAATTTGTCTAAAGCAAAAATAAATGCAAGCGAGATTACACTCGGGAAAGTTTTGGCGGATGAGGAGAATTTTACATCTTACGTTTTTTATTTTTACGCTGAAGGTAAAAGGGTAAGCGGTCTTTTGAATGTGCCAAAAGGCGAGGGCGTATATCCAGTTGTCATGATGTTTAGGGGATATGTGGATAAGGAGATTTTTCAGTCGGGAGTCGGTACGCAACGGGCTGGCGAGGTTTTTGCAAAAAACGGTTTTGTGACGCTTGCGTCGGACTTTTTAGGGTATGGGGAGTCGGATAACCCTAGCGAAAATTCAATTGAAGAAAGGTTCCAAGCTTATATAACCGCCGTAACTGTTTTGGAGTCAGTTGGCAATCTGAATGCTACTTTTTTAAGTAATAATATTGCGGCAAGAGTATCTTCGGAAAAAGTTGGAATTTGGGGGCATAGCAACGGGGGACAAATTGCCCTGACTGTTTTGGAGATTACCGGAAAACCATACCCTTCGGTTTTGTGGGCGCCGGTTTCAAAGCCTTTTCCGTATTCGGTTTTATACTATACTGATGAGTTTGATGACAGAGGGAAGGCTTTGAGAAAAGCGATTGCAGATTTTGAGGATGATTACGATATAGAACTTTATAACCTCACAAATTTTTTCATGGAAATTAACGCGCCTTTGCAAGTACATCAGGGTTCTGCCGATGATGCCGTACCCATAAAATGGTCGGATTCGTTGGTTGCAGAGCTTGAGAAACTTGATAAAGACGTAGAATATTTTACTTATCCCGGTGCGGATCACAATTTAATCCCGACAGGCTGGAATTTGGCGATTTCGAGGGCAATGGATTTTTACGGAAAAAATCTTGGGCCGTAATTTTTGGCGTTGATTT
>JAUYIQ010000015.1 GCA_030688205.1 Candidatus Curtissbacteria bacterium
AAAATTCCAAAAGCTAGCGAGAAGAACTTCATCGCCGGTGATCATCCATACGAGAGTTCCAAAGCTGCTGCTGATTTGATTGCCACTACTTATGCTAAAACTTATAAAATGCCGGTTGTCGTTAGCAGATTTGGAAATGTCTACGGAGAAGGTGATTTAAACTTCAGCAGAATTGTCCCAGGAATAATGAGGTCTGCCATTTTAGGAGAAACTCTTGGTGTTCGAAGTAACGGAAAATTCGTCAGGGATTACGTTTACGTCGGTGACGTAGTCGATGCCATGACTGCTCTTATTACAAATATTAAAAAAGTGCGCGGTCAGGCTTTTAATATTTCATCTTTGGAAAATCTTTCAGTTGTTGAACTTATCCGCAAAATGGAGAGTCTTTTGAGTTTAAAAATAGAATACAAGATTCTTTCGATTGCGATTAATGAAATTCCAACTCAATCTGTGAACTTTGGCAAAATAAGAAAAACTTTGGGCTGGAAACCTAAAAATAATTTTAAAAAAACTATCAGTGGAATGTATGCATGGTATAAGTCTTACTTCGAAGGTGTAAAATAGTTTTCCCGAGATATGCAAAAAATAAAGATTAAAGTCGGAATAATCGGAACCGGCAATATCGGGTGTGACCTTTTGGTGAAAGTGCAACGGTCAAAAGTTCTGGAATGTGGAATTTTTGCGGGCCAAAATCCCAATTCGGAAGGTATAAAGATGGCAAGGTCTATGGGGGTTAATACTTCTTACAAATCAATAAATTCCATTGTTGATAACCCTGAGATTTGTGACATTGTTTTCGATGCTACGTCGGCTCAAGCTCATTTGATTCATGCTCCTATTTTAAAAAAGTTGAATAAATTCACGATTGATATGACGCCCTCCCGTGTTGGAAAAATGTGTGTGCCGATTTTAAATTTGGAAGAGTGTCTGAATTCACAAAATGTAAATATGGTAACCTGCGGTGGCCAGGATACGGTTCCCGTGATTTGGGCCATAATGAAGATTCATCCCCAAACGAAATATGTAGAAATTGTTTCCAGCATCGCATCAAAATCAGCAGGAATTGCAACACGCGAAAATATTGATGAATATACTCAAACAACAAGTGAGGGTATAAAAGCCTTCACTAAAGTTCCAAACGCAAAGGCAATTATAATTTTAAATCCGTCAGAACCCCCAATTGTGATGCACAACACAATTTATGCGAAAGTCGATAAACCAAACATTGCAAAATTGTCTGGGGAGCTGAAAAGGATAGTTGCAAAAATCCGCCAATATGTTCCGGGTTTCAGAATAATAGCAGGACCTGTTTTTGAAAATAACCGCCTGACTGTTATTAACGAAGTACGCGGACTTGGAGATTTTCTCCCCGTTTGGGCAGGTAATCTGGATATTATTAATTGTGCTGCAGTTCGGGTTGCTGAAGAATATGCAAGGAGGAAACTACTGTGAATAACGTGATAATTATAGACTCAACGCTTCGAGATGGTTCTCATGCCATAGCACATCAGTTTACTGCCAAAAATATCTCAGATTATGCAAAAGGAGCAGAAGGAGCTGGAATTCCTATTCTTGTAGTCGGTCATGGTAACGGTTTGGGAGCTTCTTCCCTGCAACTTGGAATGTCTCTTCTCTCAGATACAAAGATGCTTAAGGTAGCAAAAAAAGAGCTTAAGAAAACCAAACTTGGTGCTTTCTTAATTCCAGGATTCGGAACTATTAAAAATGACCTTGATCCCGCTATTGCCGCCGGCTGTGAGGCAATGATGGTTGCCAGCCACTGCACAGAAGCAAATATTATGCGTCAGCACATTGAGTATTGTGCAAAAAGAGGGCTTTTGACATACGGCATTTTAATGATGTCGCACATGATTTCTGCCCGCGAACTTTTAACTCAGGCGAAATTAATACAGGAATACGGAGCACGTGGAGTGCTTTTGATGGATTCCGCAGGCGCGTATCTTCCGGAAGATGTATCGCAAAAAATAGCAACCCTGGTATCCGGCCTTTCTGTTGATGTCGGTTTCCATGCACATAATAATTTAGGCATGGCGATTGCAAATTCCGTTGCAGCTGTTAAGGCAGGTGCAAAAATTCTTGATTGCACATCAAGAGGACTCGGGGCCGGAGCCGGAAATTGCCAGCTTGAAGTAATTGTCGCGGTACTTTTAAAGATGGGGTATAAGCTGGATTTGGATTTTTTCAAGCTTATGGACAATAGTGAAAAAATAATTTCTAAAATCGGACAAGGGCAGGTTATCGGTTCTACAAGTTTGACCAGTGGCCTGGCAGGAGTGTTTTCCGGCTTTGCGCCCCATATAAAAAAAGCGTCTCGTAAATTCGGTGTTGACGCTCGAGATATACTTATTGAACTGAAGAAAAGGAAGGTTGTTGCCGGTCAGGAAGATATTATTATCGATGTTGCCATGAATCTTAGAAATAAGAAGAAAGCGAAAAAGGAAGATTATTCTATCGAGGCGTTGCTATGACCGTCGCAGACTATATTGTTAAATTTTTAACAGACCGTGGCGTTGAAACCGTTTTTATAATAACCGGCGGTCATGCTATGTTTTTAAACGATTCCGTTTTTAGAAATAAAAAAATAAAAGCAGTTTTCACCCACCATGAACAGGCAGCAGGTATGGCTGCTGAAGCTTACGGAAGGATTTCTGGGAAGCTCGGAGTTGCCATGGTAACTGCGGGTCCGGGAGCAATCAATGTTTTAAACGGAGTATTGGGAGCTTATGCTGACTCATCTCCGATGATTGTCATATCTGGTCAATCGGCTTCTCCAATTATTTCGTACATGCAAAAATCAAAAATAAGACAATTCGGACTGCAGGGAATAAATATCGAACCCATATCTTCCGTTATTACTAAGTATTTTAAAACAGTTGATGATCCGTCTAAAATTGCTCTTTACATGGAAGAGGCATACAGCGCAGCAACTCAAGGAAGACCCGGGCCCGCGTGGATTGATGTTCCTCTTGATGTACAACGGATGGAAATTCCAAAAAAACTTGCCCACACATCAGGGAAAAAGAAAATTGAAAGAAGCATCAGGCAGGACGTTTCAAAAACACTTGCTCTTTTATACAAAAGTAAAAGACCGCTTCTTTTGGTTGGCCAAGGCGTCAGATCCGCAGGAGCAGATAATTTAGTTTCAAAAATTTTCAAAAAATTAAATGTTCCGGTTATTACGACAAGGCTTGGCATAGACCTAATTGAGAGCGATAGTAAATTGTTTGTTGGAAGACCGGGACTGTATGGTGACAGACCCTCAAACTTTGCCGTACAGAATGCTGATTTAATTATCGCAGTCGGTGCAAGACTTGATACCGGCATTGTGGGATACGACTCAAAAGATTGGGGCAGGCATGCAAAAAAGGTGGTTTGCGATATAGACCCTGAAGAGCTTAATAAACCCGGTATCGATATCGATTTAAGAATCATGGCAGATGCTAAAAGTTTTCTGGAGGAACTAAATCTGCAAGTTGTGGAGAAAGAATTACCCAACAATTCTGTGTGGATTGATACCTGCCGGAAGTGGCGGAAAAAATATCCCATGGTATTGCCTCAATATAAGAAAGAAGAGTTAGTCAATTCATATTATCTTACTCAAAGGCTATCAAATTTTGCCAGCGAGAATGACGTAATAATTGTAGATACCAGTTCTGTTTTCCACGTCTCATGCCAGACATGGAATTTAAAAAGTGGTCAAAGATTTTTAACAACAGGAGGAATTTCGACAATGGGTTATTGGGTTTCGGCAATCGGAGCATGCCTCGGGTCCGGGAAGAGAAGAACAATAGCAATTACAGGAGACGGAAGTCTGCAAATGAATATTCAGGAATTTGCAACAATCAAACAAAACAACTTGCCCATAAAAGTTTTTGTGATAAACAACAATGGATATCTGCTTATTCGGCATACGCAAAAAACATGGATGGAAGGGAGATACATGGGTGAAAGTCCTAAAAGCGGTTTGTGGTGTCCGGATTCTGGCAAGATTGCAAAAGCATATGGAATTTATAGTGTGAGCATAAATAACTCTTCTGAGGTTGATAGGAAAATTAAACAGGCTTTGTCTCACCCTGGTCCTGTGATCTGCGATGTGAAATCACCACAATGGCAGTTAATCATTCCAAGAATTTCATCCTCGAGACAGGCGGATGGAACAATGGTTTCCAGACCGTATGAAGATCTTTTTCCATTTTTAAGTGATGATGAATTAAAATCTAACATGGTGTCCGATTCCCCCAATAAACCTTGATTGCTATGAAACCAAAGATATTTTTAACCGGTGCTGGTGGCTTTTTAGGCAGAAATATTTTGGAGGAACTAGGCAACAAATACAGATTTGTTGCACCGTCCCACAAACAACTGGATCTTACAAATTCGTCAGCAGTTGAAAATTTTTTTGGTAAAAACAAGTACTTCGACTACGTAATTCATACTGCCATTGTTGGAGGAAATAGAAAAATTCCAAACACCGCTGAGATCGCAACCACTAATTTAAAAATGTTTTTCAATGTCGCTCGTTGTGATAAATATTTCGGGAAAATGATTCATCTGGGATCAGGAATCGAGTACGGAAAAGAGCGACCGTTGAAAAAAGTAAAAGAGGTTGATTTTGATAAGTTTGTACCGAAGGATAATTTCGGTTTTTATAAGTATCTTTGCGGTAAGTACGTCGAGACGACAGATAACATAATAAACTTGAGACTTTTTGGAATATTTGGAAAATACGAGGATGCAACAATCAGATTCATCTCAAACGCCATTTGTAAATCTATTCTGGGTATGCCAATTACTGTTCACCAAAATGTTTATTTTGACTATCTGTATACTCCTGATTTTGTAAAGATTGTGGATTATTTTTTGAATCATAAAGCTAAGTATCGTTCATACAATGTTGGCTCTGAAAAAAGAATCGGTTTGAAAACAATTGCAGATAAGATTAATAAGAAAAGCTTTTCTGCGAATAAGCAAAGCTTTTCTGCGAATAGAATTTCGAGAAAGAAATTACCAATCGTTATTTCACTTAAAGGCTTTTCGAATGAATACACATGTGATATCAAAAGATTAAAGGCAGAACTTGGAAGTTTCAAATTTACTGATATAGACAGTGCGATTGAAGAACTCTATGGTTGGTACTATGCACAAAAGGGAAGGCTGAGAAAAAAAGATTTTTTAGATGATCACTTCAACTAGAGTCCAATTTTATTTTTGACAATATAATTAGGCCTGCCTTTAACCTCATCATAAATTCTGGAAAGATACTCCCCTATTACTCCAAGAATTAAAAAAAGCATTCCGAAAAGAAAGCTCATTAAAACTACAATGGTAGATACACCCGGTGCTCCCCTGCCGTAAATTAGATAGAGCCCTATTTGGAATATGATCATTGAAAAAGAAGTGAAAGAAAGTATGAAACCTAAAATTGTCACCATCTTCAAAGGTGTGTAAGAGAAGGAAAAAATCCCATTGGCTGCTACTTTTAATACAGTAAAAAAGTCCGCTTTTGTCTCGCCTGCAAATCGGGCAGATCTTTTGAAAGGAACTCCTGTTTGCTTAAAACCGCTCCAGATTGTAAGACCTCTCAAATATTTATTTCTTTCCGGCATCGAGTTAATTACTTCGCATACTTTTTTATCTATTAATCTAAAATCGGATACATTGTCCGGGAAAATATTTCCCGTCATTAGATTCAGGATTTTGTAAAATAAATTTGACATAACTTTTCTGGAAAGTGTTGCGTCTGCTCTGTTTTTCACTATACCGTAGACCACTTCGTAACCTTCTTCCCATTTTTTAAGAAATTCTGAAATGATTTCCGGTGGTTCCTGAAGATCTGCCATTGTAATGACTGTTGCATCACCTTTGGCAAAAGCAAGTCCGGCGGTTATGCCTGCATCGGCGTTTCCAAAGTTTTTTGATAGCTGCAGAATTTTTAATCTTTTATCTTTTCTGTTTAACGACAGGAGTTTGACAAAAGTGGCATCAACTGAACCATGTTCTACCGCAATTATTTCGAAATCATATTTTTTTTCTTTTTTGGTTAGTTGATTTATTCTTTTATAAAGCTCGCTTATGTTTTCTTCTTCGTTGTAAAAAGGAATAACGACGCTAATTAATTTTTTCATCGGTTACAAATATAACATAATCCCTTATAATATTGGCCTCTGTTTGCAAAAAATGACAACTGGGCTCAAGTCGATAATAAAAAAGTACTACCAGGAAAATCATAAAAAGCAAATGTTTATCCCGGGAGTTACTTCTGTCCGAGTTTCAGGTCGTGTATTTGACGAGCGAGAAATTGAAAAAGCTGTTGAGGCATCATTGGAATTTTGGTTAACCGAAGGACATTTTGCAGAAGAATTTTGCAAGAAACTAACAAGTTTCCTGGGTATCAGATACGCAACACTTGTTAATTCCGGCTCAAGTGCAAATCTCGCTGCATTTTACGCTCTTACTTCCCCCAAGCTTGGAAAGCGTCAGATAAAACCCGGCGATGAAATTATAACCGTTGCCTGTTCTTTCCCGACAACTATCAATCC
>JAUYIQ010000028.1 GCA_030688205.1 Candidatus Curtissbacteria bacterium
AAAATTGCTAATGTCGGTAAGATTATTTATACAACCGGCGGTTCCGCCGAACCTTATAAGGACTATAAAGTTGGCGAGAATAAATTCAGTTCCACAATGACTAAGGTTTTTGAAGAACGCGGCGATGTTTATTATTCCTCGCCTTTGAAAAATGATTCTTTAGCCAAAGTAGTCGATCTTGCTGAAATCAAATCAATAAAAAAACCTAAAAATGCAATAGATAGCGGGCCAATTTACCAATATGTTTCCGCAATTGAAAAGGGGGCTGATAAGAAGATTAGTTTTGAGAAAATTACAGATAGCAGATATAAGATTGCGGGTGAGGTTGGCGAAGGGGAGGGAGTTTTGGTGCAGCAAACTTATGATTCCGGTTGGTCCGTCAAAGCCGGATTAGGCCAAGGTGGAGGGTGGAGTAAGTTTAAGGACTCTTTTGATTTTATGATTCTGGTGCCAAAGAATCCGGGAAGCTTTGAAATTGAGTTAGTTTACACCAAGCCAATCGGTGTTTACGTTGGGTATTTGATTACCCTTGTTACCATTGGCTTTATCATTAAGAGATTTTTTAATCTGCAGACTCCTTTTAAAAAGAAAGTTTCCTGATTTAAAAGTCGTTTCCGGTAAACTTTGATATTCCGGGTCGTCCTGTGGTCTTTTAGGGGCAAATGTTACGAAGGCAATAATTGCCCCAAACAAAAAACCGGTTGTAAACATTCCCCAGTATAGAAGCATGGTTGTTCGGATTTCTTCTTGAATTTTTGGACAGAAAAAATTAGCAAGACTGCAGGCAGGAAACGTATCTTATTGCGTGTAAATTTGGAAAGCAAGAGGGGAAATAGATAGTGATTAGTGATTGGAAACGACATTGTTTAATTGTTAGATTGCTAAATTGTTAATAAAAGAATAAAGGGGAAAGTATAACTGACCCCTCGATGCTCGGGGCGAGTAACTGACAAAAAGAGATTGGGTAATTTTTGGACCCGAGACTTCGGGTTATTTTCGTTTTGTCTTAAATATTTAAACTTTTAAATTTGACTCCAGGTAAAAAACGCCTGTTTGTTTTAATTTTCAATCAAAAAATGCTGAATTTATGACTATTGTGGCGATTTTTAATGTGTAAAGATTTATGGGAACTGCTTTTAGGGGTTATGCCTGGAGACTTTAGCAAATTATGCCTTTTGACTGGCACTCAGGTATTTGGGGTGACAGTAAAATACAGTTTAGTCTGCAGTATTAACCTCTATGCCTTTTTTTGTTGGTGTGTCGGATTGGTATGTTTTGGGTGGTTTTTCAGGCATGATTTTTGGCCTTATAATTATGGGATGCAGATTTAAAAATTATACCGTGTAAACTCACAAATAAATATTCTCTTATAGGATATAATAAATAGCTTAATTGGGGGCTTTTTAAGTGATATTTACGGCCTGTTTAGCTTCAAAATTCCTCTAGTTTCTATTTGACAATTTGTTCCCATGGTTTTTAACATGAAGATAGGCTACGAGTTTCAGTCATGCTATCTAAGATTAAACTTTCCCAAAAACTGTGGGCTGTTCGCCAGGTTGTTGAGCGTGGAAAAAGCATTTCCTCTATTGCTTCAAAGTTGGGTTGTTGCCGGCAATCACTCTACCTTTGGGTCCAAAAATATAAGAAAAATCCCCAACACGGTGAGAAAAGCTTGTCCGGTAAGTGGGTTAGAGGTGCAAAACACCCAAGAAAAATTTCATGGAAGGTTGAGAAACACGTTTTGGATTTGGTGGTGAAATATCCTGATTTGGGAATTGACGGCCTCGAAGAAAAATTAAAAGAGCTTGGTTTCAAAATAGCTCACCATGGAATTTACAACATACTTCTGCGGTATGGGTTGCAGACAAAAGAGTTAAGGCACAGGTTCAGCCTTAACCATCCCGTCAAAACGGTATTTGGGGCAGCAATCTCTCCAGCCAGTCGGGTCAAAATAATCGAAGAGTATTTGTCCGGGGGGAAACATATTGCGGAAATTTGCAGAATCTGGAATATTTCCCGTCCCACTTTTTACTCTTGGCTCAAGCGATATAAAGAAGTTGCAGTATTGGAAGGAGAAGAGCCGGATGTTATTTCCGCTCTTGCAAGGCACTATAAAAGAGGTTATGAACATCACAGAAGCTTGGGTGAGAATGTTAGAGATTTAATATTAAATATAGTTCGAGAACATCCCGAATATTCTGTACACAAAATTTACGCAACAGTACCGCGGGTAAATAACAATCCGGTTGCAGGTAATCACGGGATCTTTAATATTTTTAGGCGCGAAGGTTTAAGCAAATTGGCTTCCCGGCTTAGGTTTGCACAGAAAGTTACTCCTGAAGGTGTCAACGTTGCACCTCTTTATGTTCCTGAAATGCCGATGTATAGGCTGAGGCAGTTAATTGCGCCTTTCCTGACTGTCCCGCGATTAGTTTCTCTCTTCACCCGCGGTCAGATTTTCCTCGTATTTATTCTGTTTTCAACTTTCTATGTCTACAAAATGCTTTCATATATTGTTTCTTCTCCCCAAGGATCGCCGGTAGGTACATTTTTCGCATCGATTTCGATTACATTCGGGCTTTTGTTTCTTCTCTACAGCATGAAATATTATATTTCGGTTCTGATGGTTTTGAGGTTAGCACAAACAGCCGGCAGTCTTCCTGAGCCTGCAAGAGAAACTGAGAAAAAGAGAAATAGACTGGAGAGTATTTTTGCAAAGTTTGCTTCGATGACAAGTTGGAGATCGGCAGGCGCAAAAAACCCGCTTTTGGTAAATCTTAACGAAGTCCATCTACACTCGCGGCCATTTGTTTCAATTCATGTTGCTCTTTACAACGAGAAGAGAGTAGTCGAAAGGCTCATCAGGGCCTGCGAGAGCCAGGAATGGTTTGCAGACAGCTCACAGCAGACAGCAGATAGCAGTAAGCGGTTAGCGAATTACGAGGTTGTTATTGCCGATGATTCGACAGACGAGACAACCGCGATTGCCAAGCAGATATTGTCTGCCGATGGAAGGATTTTAGACAGGACACACTTTGACTCCGAAATGGAGATTTACGTTTCATCGCCGCCGGTTGGATCCGGTAAACCGACTGTCAAGCTAATCCACAGATTCTCAAGATCAGGCTTTAAGGGAGCTGCACTGCAAAGAGCTTTGGAGAACACTGATTCGCGCGCACAGTACATTTCTGTTTTTGACGCGGATTTTGTGCCATACCCCGATACAATTGAGCAATTTATGAAGAGCTTTCAGGAAGTTTGCGGTGGACTTGATCAGGTCACAAAAAGCAATATAGCTGCGGTTCAAGGATATCAGTGGCACGTACTTAACAAATCCCAGACTTGGGTCACACGCGGAGTGAGAGCAGAATACGCCGGCAGTTACGTTATTGAGCGTTCCGGAGAAGAAATTTACGGGGGACTAAAACAAATTGCAGGTTCCGTCTACTGCATAAGAGCGGATGTTTTAAGGGAGTTTGGATGGGGGAAATCGATAACAGAAGATTTTGAGCTTACTTTAAGGCTTTACGAGAAGGGGTATAAGGTAGTCTTTACCCCTTACATTCAGACACCGGCCGAAGCAGTTTCAACTATAAAGAAGCTTATAAGGCAAAGAATGAGATGGGCAGAAGGAGCCTCATTTAACGTTAAGATAATGTTCGGGCGCATGTTAGGCTCACCAAATTTAACCCGTGCCGAGAAGTTCGAATTTGCCTATCTTGCGCCATACTACCTGCAGGCGGCATTTTTTGTCGTAGGAACTTTTGCCTGGTTTATCTCTGAAGCTGTTTTAGGTGCAAGATTGCCTTTTTGGACCGCAGCCTTCGGCTGGTCGCTTGTTTTCACCAATATGCTGGCTCTGCCACTGATGAATATCATCGGTTTATTTTTGGAAGAGTCGGATGAACGTGATTATACTGGAATACTTTCATTTATAGCACTCTCTTATATCGTAGTGCCATTTCAGGCTTATGCGGCCATCAAGGGTTTTGTGCAGAGCTCGGAAGGGCCATGGTTTAGGACTCCCAAGACCGGAACAGTTACAGACACTTTTGACAGATCTGGGTTCGGCAAGTTCTTCGGGAATATATTTAGCGGTCGGGCTGCTGTTGAAACTATGAGTGAAACAATAAATCCGCCTGAGGTGGGGTTTGGTTTCGCTTTTAGTCCTATCAAGGCTGAATCGTTCAAAATCAGGCCAAGGCACGTCAGGTACATTGGCAATCTTACCTTAGGGCTGATAATTGTCATCACCATTGCAATGAGTCTTTTTGCACCGTTTATACCCGTATCCAACTCTTATGCTTCCCAGAATCAGTTAAAGACGGTAGGAGATGTAAAAGGTGATACGGAAGAAAAAGCAGACGGTATCCGGCAAACGGCAGAAAATAGTGGACAGACAGCAGATCCCAAAAATCCATCTGACAAAGAGGACATAATCAAAAATGCCCTTTCA
>JAUYIQ010000030.1 GCA_030688205.1 Candidatus Curtissbacteria bacterium
GATACTTACGAAATCCAGGAAAATTTCAAATTGCCCCAAAGTTCAAATATTGTCATCTTTGGGCAGGATTTGGTGCCTTTTATCAAAAAAAAGGTAACCCTTGGACAAGATTTTGAAACATGGACAAGCGAAAATCTTAAAAGCTCATCTGGTCAGTATTTAGCCCTTTTCGGCGACCAGCCTGATTTTGCACTTATATTTAAAAAAGATTCTCAGCCGGATTTCGAAAAGCTCAAAACTTTAAAAACAACAGAGGGAGCATATAGAGAAGAAACTCAAGATGATACCAATTTTCATCTGACCCAATTCTTCACTTTTTTCCAAATGGATGATTTAATATTTGTCACATCATCTCTTGATACTGCGAAAGAACTTGCAAAGATTCAAAAAGATGAATTACCAAAAACTTCATTTCTCAACAGCACCTCAAAAGTTACATTTGCATTTGTTATTAAAAGTTCGCCGGACAACAAAGCTGAAAATGCCCTAAAGTTTTTAGTTGGAGACGAACAAAAAGCGACAAACTATCTGGAAAAAGTAAAAACAGCAAGTTTCTACCTAAGTGGCAAACAATTCCACGGCGTAGTAGAGATATAATATAAATATGGATCCACAAGCTGCCCAGTTTGACGAGATAAGACTTCTTGAAGAAAAACTCACGTCAACCCAAATCCCTCCGGAATTACACAAGAAGGCCAAAGCACTGATAGACAGGCTGCTGAGAATATCCCAAAGCGCAAGTTTCTCACAAGAGTACGATTCTGTTTCCAGATATCTGGATTGGGTGATGTCCATTCCCTGGAACAAAAAAAGCCCGGACAACCTTTCTCTGGAAAATGCCAAAAAAGTTTTAGATAGCAATCACTATGGCTTGGATAAAATAAAAGAACGTATTTTAGAGTATATTGCCGTAGTCAACCTTAAAGCAAACCAGCAAGTATCTTCTCAAAAAGCTCCCGCCCTCCTTTTTCTTGGTCTTGTTGGAACAGGCAAAACAACCATGGCTTATTCAATTGCAGAAGCTCTTGGCCGCAAGTTTGGCAGAATTCCAATGGGAGGCATGGGCGACGCCTTGCAACTTAGAGGTAAATCCAGATCTTACCCGGATTCAGAACCCGGGCAAATTGTTAAAGTTCTCCGACGTGTCGGTACCAAAAATCCGGTTATTCTTCTTGACGAAATCGATAGGGTTACAGATGAAGCCAAGGCGGACATAATGGGTGTTTTGGTTGAACTTTTAGACCCTGAACAAAACAATAATTTCCTGGACCATTTTATTGATTTTCCAATAGATCTTTCAGAAGTGCTTTTCATAGCGACAGCCAATAATACTGCTGGCATCGCAACAGCAGTTATTGATCGCTTGGAAGTTATGGAAATGCCAAGCTACACAGATAAGGAAAAAATAATAATTGGCAAAAATTACTTACTGCAAAAAGCAATTACATCAACGGGTCTTAAAACTGACGATATTCACTTTGACGAAGATGTTTGGTCACAAATAGTCAGACCTCTGGGCTTCGATGCCGGCATGAGAACGCTGGACAGAACCATAAACGGCATCTGTCGCAAAATAGCCAAACTAAAGCTTGAAGGAAAAATAACATCTATACAATTGACCGGAGCTAATCTAAAAGAATATTTGCCAACGTGGTAAAAGACCCTAGGCCCGCAGTCAAATTTATTTGACGAGGACCGCAGGACCGGACAAATTTTATTAATGTCTCTTTTATTTTTAAAAAACTTATAAAAATTAAGTGAAACTTACAAGTGTTGTAAAGGTCCTATAGTTGTAAATCTAGTTAAAATCGTATATAATTAAAAAATGCCCAGAAGATATACCCGCAGATCTAAAACTCCCCCAATCGCTCTTGAGAAAAAAACAGTCGCATCTATTATTGGATTCTCGCTTATAACAGGAGCTATTTTACTTATTCTTTCATTCTTCACGACTACAGCAGCATTAGTAAACCTAAAGGAGAATGTTTACAAATTATTTGGCGTAAGCACAATCTTTATACCGTTTCTAATTTTTCTTATAAGTTTGCCGTTTTTATCTATCAAAAACAAATTCACAAAATTTAATATTCTTTTAGGGCTCACAAGCGCTCTGCTTTCAATCTCCGGTCTTGCCGCAGGTTTCGAAAGCACAAATGGCGGTCTTTTTGGATCGACGCTGTGGTCTGTTTTTAAAGGAGTAGTAACCGCACCTGGTGCGTTTTTTGTTTTGTTATTTGCGCTTATTACCTCCATAATCATTACGCTAAACACAAGTCCGGATCAGGCAATAGCAGCAGTAGCTGCGCTTTACACAAAAATTGCTAGCGCCGCAAAAGCGATCAAATCTAAAATTTTTAAGCCGAGATCAAAATTTATAACGAAGGCAGTCAATGAAGGTAGTTATAAGCCCAGAGGTAGCCAGACGAAAGATAGAGATGAGAATGGTCTTGGCCAAAATATTGTTGTAAACTCACCAGGGCAAACACAAGTCTGGCAGTATCCCCCACTTTCTCTTTTAAATGAAACTCATGGGGCTGCTGCAAATCGTGGTAATTTAAAGCAAAACGCTCAAACTATCGAAAAGACTTTGGAGGCTTTCGGCATTGTTGCTAAAGTTGTTGAAGTAAATGAGGGTCCATCATTTACTCGGTACGCACTGCAAATTCCATCTGGTATCAAGCTTTCCAAAATTCTGTCGCTTCAAAACGACCTTGCTCTAGCCCTTGCTACAACGACAGGAAATGTAAGAATCGAAGCCCCCATTCCCGGCAAATCTCTTGTTGGTGTAGAAATACCAAATATTTCGCCGGAATTCGTCAACCTCAAGAATATTCTTTCCGACGATGCGATGCGATCTAATAAATCAAAACTAGCAATAGGTCTTGGACTTGACGCTTCGGGTAACACTGTTATCTCAGATATTGGCAAAATGCCCCATGTTTTAATTGCCGGAACTACAGGTTCCGGAAAGTCGGTGCTTATGAACGCACTAATAGCTACACTTTTGTTTCGTGCAAGTCCGCAGGAAGTTAAGCTTATTCTGGTTGACCCTAAGCGTGTTGAACTTTCCGAATACAATGACATCCCCCATCTTTTAACTCCGGTTATCGTTGAACCGGACAAAATTCTATCTGCACTTAAATGGGCAATGAACGAAATGGACAGAAGGTACAAGCTTTTCAGAGAAGCACAAGTTAGAAACATTACAGGCTACAATGAACTTTCCGGCTTCCAAGCAATTCCTTACATCGTAATTGTAGTAGACGAGCTGCATAATCTTATGGAGTTTGCTCCTGTCGAAGTTGAAAATTCTATAGTAAGAATTGCATCTATGGCAAGAGCAACTGGAATTCACCTGGTAGTTGCAACGCAAAGACCATCAGTGGATGTAATTACCGGTCTTATCAAAGCTAATATTCCTGCAAGAATTGCCTTCAACGTTTCATCAAATGTTGACTCGAGGGTCATTATTGATCAGCCGGGAGCCGAAAAACTAATTGGAAAAGGAGACATGCTTTATGTGCCGCCAGACGCCTCCAAACCTATGAGAATTCAGGGTGTCTACGTCTCAGATGCTGAAATTAGAAATCTCATAGGCTTTTTGAAACAATCCGGATTTGCTCCGGAATATACGGAAGAAGTAACCACTATGCCGATTGGGAAAATTGGTTCGGCAGGCGGCGGCGGTTTAGACGGAAGCAAAGATGAATTCTTTGAAGAAGCTGTCAGAACAATTTGTCAGTACGATCGTGCGTCAGCATCTCTTCTGCAAAGACGTCTGAGAATAGGTTACGCTCGTGCGGCCCGTCTTTTGGACGAGCTGGAAATGGAAGGAATAGTGGGTCCCGGAGAAGGATCAAAACCTAGAGACGTTCTTGTCAAAAACCCGGAAGACTACTTCGGATCCCGTAATTCCGAAAACATTCCGCAAGAATAAAGTCCATGCAAAAGGTTGGAGAAATTTTTCAAGAAGCCAGAACGGCTAAAAATATTTCAATCAAAAAAGCCGCCGCCGATCTTCTTTTAAAGACGGAAATTTTGGAAGCATTAGAAGCAGGCGAGTGGCACTCACTTCCGGAACCGGCTTATGTTCGTGGCTTTATAAAAAATTACGCCAACCTTCTAAGTCTTGATAGCAATCGTCTACTTGCTCTGTACCGTGCTGAATATGACGAAAATAAATTTCCCCACAAAGCCTCCCCGTTCAAAGGCAAAAAGCGACTAATGTTCACTCCAAATAAATTAGCACCTCTGGCATTTATTTTAGTAACTTTAGTCTTTCTGGTGTATCTGGCAATTCAATACACGTCAGTTCTAAAAGCGCCAAAGCTGCAAGTCTACACGCCCCAAGACGACTCAAATACAACAGCAAGTGTTATAGAAATTTCTGGTAACACCGAAAAAGAAGCGACCGTTTCTATAGATGGCGAACTTGTAGCTGTAGATCCATCCGGCAACTTTCGTCATCAGATAAAACTACAAGAAGGCCAAAATATCATAGAAATAATTGCATCAAAGAAATTATCTCCCAAATCCAAAGAAACAAGACTAATTCGCCTGATTCGATAATTGACAAAAGCTCCGCTTTAAAGTAACTTGTAAAACAGTAATCCGCCAGCTGGCGGAAGCTGTCCATGGATATTACACAAACCATTCTTCTTGCAATAATAATTGTCCTAGCAATCTTTTTAGTGGCTCTTGGATTTCAAGTGTTTTTTGTTCTAAAAGATCTTCGCAAAACACTAACCCGCATGAACATGCTTTTTGATGACGCCAACAGTTTGATTACTCAGGTTAAAAAACCAGTAGAGTCTGCAGGAAATTTTGTTTCAGCGCTTACAGCAGGTGCTGGTATTGCTCATTTATTAAAAAGAGGAGCAAAAGGATCAAAAGGAGCAAAAAATGAGTGATGAGAAAAACAGCAATCTATCGACATTAATTCTTGGTGTAGCAATCGGCGCCGCCTTAACATATTTGTTCACAACAAAAAGAGGCCAGAAAATAAAAGACAGACTTTTAACTGAAGGTCAAGGACTACTTGAAGATATCGGAGAGAAAATTTCAAATCTCGAAGAAGAAATTCTGGAAGAAAAGGACGAGATTGAAGAAAAGTTAGAAGAAGGCACAAAAGCTGTTGCGGAGAAGGTGGTAGAAGCCGCAGATGAGATCCCTCAGCATATCGAACAGATCCAAAAGAAGGGCCGACGTTTCTTTTTCCGCCGTGGCGGCCCGGAATCCTAAGGCCCGCAACCGAGTTTTACTCGGCGAGGACCGCAGGATGCGCAAGCATCCTAATTCTCAGAATTAAAATAATTTTGGAGCAACAAAGAAGCGTTTGTTAAAACGATATTCGGCAAACTTCTTGGAGCACAAATTTCACCTAAAGCAGCAATGTCAGATGGCGATGCTAATAACGTTTCCGAAGCGTATGGGAACATTATCGATTTTTGGTTGTCCTCAGTATGTGAGAGTCCCAAAGCATGACCCAGCTCGTGAGCAAGTGTATGCTCAAGCTCTTTTTGGCTTGGCACAAAAAATATGCTGATTGTTTTTATCGGGCCGTCATAAAATCCTTCTTCCGGCCTTTGTGAAAGATTCACATTAAATTCTGAAATTTTCGAATTTATATTACCAACGTTTAAGTTAAATTCACGTGTCGAGAGATTCAAGTTTTTTGCTTCTTGGCTAAGTTTTTCTGACAACTGTTGGAGTTCAGCCTGTCTTGCTATAAGTTTGTTAAATTCATCTCCAGGAGCACCACCCCGACTGTTCCAGCGATCAATCTCACCGTTAAGATCTGCCAGTTGCTTATTAAAATCATTTACCCCTTTTTCAAAATCAGCCTTTTTTGCTTCCAGACTTTGCGAATCGGAATCGAGCTTCTCTTCAAGCTGATTAATCTGAGTATTTAACGCTTGTTTACTGTCGTAGGTAAAATTCACTTTAAGCACAGCTGCAGGGTCGTATTGAAATAAATTTTTCCTTGCGGGGTTTTCCCAAATTGCTTCCGCTTGCGCCAAATCAGCCTTTACTTTCTCGGTGCTGAAGTTGAAGCGTTTATCAATATTGCCAATACTGTAGGCAAGCGGTTTATCACAAACCGATCTTGAGAAAAACTCTCCGTTTGCAAAATAACCTCCAGCGTAGGTTGTAAAGCCAAATCCTAAAACTGCCACCAAAAACAAAAGAAACAAAACTTTCTTCATACTCAAATTATAACCCCAATTCTTAATCAACTTGCTATAATTTCACAAGAAATTACACGAGCGAAGCGAGTATAATTTAGAATAAATTACATGAACGGAGTGAATTTAATTTAATTCGGCTATGACATCTGTTGAGCTTAGACAAAAATATTTAAAGTTTTTCGAGGATAGGGGACACAAAATTATCCCTTCCGCATCCCTAATTCCTTCGGAAACCACAGAGCTTTCCGGAACCCAAAGAGTGCTTTTTACAACGGCTGGCATGCACCCGCTTGTTCCGTATTTAATCGGCCAACCACATCCCCAAGGCAAACGCCTTACTAATGTCCAAAGATGCTTGCGAACAGATGATATCGACGAAGTAGGGGATGCAGTACACAATACATTTTTCGAAATGCTTGGAAATTGGTCGCTTGGAGATTACTGGAAAAAAGAAGCTATAGAACTAACATTTGAATTCCACACGAAAGTTCTAAAAATTCCGACAAGCCACTATGCAGTAAGTTGTTTCGAAGGAGACAAAAACGCAAGTAAAGATAATGAATCCTCAAAAATATGGGAGGGTCTAGGCATCTCTAACGAAAGAATATCATTCTTAGGAAGAAAAGACAACTGGTGGGGACCAGCAGGAGACACCGGACCTTGTGGACCAGACACGGAACAATTTTACTGGTCTCAAAAAAACGCCCCTCCAAAAAGATTTGATCCAACAAACAAAGGATGGGTCGAAATAGGCAACGATGTTTTAATGCAGTATGTGAAAGACAAAAGAGCAATCCTAGTCGACGGAATGGGTTGTATCTACGATGAGAAATTTAATTCAAATAAAGAACTATTAAATGAAATAAACAAACTAAACACACACACAATATTAACCGTCAATGGTTTTAGGGAAAAAGGCATCTCTCTAATTAAAAAAAATAGCCCGGGATTTCCCAGGCTGGCGTCAAACTTCTAGGCCAATTACTCTTCGGCATCTTTCACCAGAATCCAGAGCTTGATTTCCAGGGCTTCGGCGAGGGAGTTGAGGTTGTGGAGGGAGATCTT
>JAUYIQ010000033.1 GCA_030688205.1 Candidatus Curtissbacteria bacterium
GCGCCCGTAACACCGGAAGCAAGATTCTGATTCATTGGTTTGTTGTCATTATTGCCAACCCAAGAAGCAACAAGGTAAGTTGGCGTGTAACCAATCGTCCAGTTATCCCGTTTGTCATCTGTAGTCCCTGTTTTAACCGCCACATTTTTGCCGCGAATAACAAGCTGACTGCTTGGACCAAATGCAGCGGTTCTTGCACTGTTATCGGAAAGAATCGAAGAAATCAAAAAGCTAGTCTCAGGTGTCAGCACTCTTTTGCCAGTTTTTTGTTTGAACTCCTCAAGAACTCTCCCTTTTGAATCTTCTACTTTCAAAACAGGAGTCAAATCTATCCTCACACCTTCGTTTGCAAATACACCAAACGCGATTGCCATTTCTGTCATTTTTACCTCTCCTCCACCCAGAGTTAAGGAAAGTCCGTAACGCGATTCATCCTGAAAAGATGTTATTCCCATTTCCCGTGCCATTTTGATCATTTCGACAACACCGTTTAAAGCAAGAACCTTAACAGCAGGAATATTAAAAGAATTCCCAAGTGCATATCTAACTTGCACCGGTCCGTGGAATCGACCGTCGTAATTGACCGGTCTATAAGGTTTTGGACCGCCGGAAAATGTTGTCGGCGCATCCATAATTACAGTTGCAGCCGTAATTAGCTTATGTTCTAGTGCCGTTGCATAGTTAATCGGTTTGATAGAAGAACCCGGTTGCCTAAGTGCGATTGTGACATTGACATTGCCGTCGCCTTCGACATCGAAAAAATCCTTCGAACCAACCATAGCCAAAATCTCCCCGGTTTTTGGTTTTGTGACAACAGCAGCACCATTACCTACATTCAATGGTTTAAGCTTCGCAATGTTGTCGGCCACAATTTTTTGGGCATCTTCCTGAATATCCAAATCCAAAGTTGTAGTAACCTTTAAACCGCCCTGTGCTGCAATCGACTCGCCATACTTTTCTGCCAGATATTCGCGAACATACATCACAAAATGCGCAGCTCTGATATCAACTATTGAAGCTTGGAATTTTATGTCTTCAGCTGCAGCTTGTTCTGCCTGATCACGCGTAATGTAATGGCTGTCAACCATTCGAGCCAGAACAGTTTTTTGTCTATCCTTTGCCCTCTGCGGATCCTGGCCAAACGGAGAATAATAGCTTGGTGCCTGCGGAAGTCCTGCCAAAAGTGCCGCTTCTGCTAATGTTAAGTCTTTAACGCTCTTGCCAAAATATTGTTCAGCTGCAGCGGATACACCCCACGCTGTACCTCCATAAGGAACTTGATTTAGGTACATTTCAAGTATTCTGTCTTTTGAAAATGCCATTTCTACACGGAACGCCAAATAAAGCTCCTTAACTTTTCTTGTCACAGTTCTATCGGGAGTTAAAAACGCGCTTTTAACAAGCTGCTGGGTAATTGTTGAACCACCTTGTAGACTTCCGCCAAGAACGTTTACTTTTGCAGCCCTTACAATTCCGTAAATATCAAACCCCTTATGCTTGTAAAAATCCTTATCTTCAATGGCAATCGTTGCGTGTTTTAAATTATCGGGAATCTCAGAAAGAGGAACCAAGGTTCTATTTTCGTCTGTATAAACATTGAAAAGCAATTTTCCTCCCCTGTCGTAAATTTTGGTCGTTTGAGGAACCTGCCTGTCTTCAAGCGCCTTTGGGCTTGGTAAATCCCGGGTCATATACCAAACACCCACCAATATGGCCAAGATCATGGCAATACCAACCTTAAAACTTCTATCTTGAGAAATGAGTGGACTATGTATAACCTGGTAAGCCTGTCGAACTGGCGCAGTTTTTCTGAAGTCTAGATTTAATTTTCTGAAAGAGCCCAAAATTCCACGGACAAAAAATTTAATAAACCAAATCGTTACGTCTCCAATAAACGTGACCAGCCTGATAAACCAGGTTAAAAATCCGATAACATAGCCCAAAATTTTCTGCATTTACTCTTTGAAGATAGGGTAATTCTAACTTACACAGAAAGTCTTGCAAAGAGGAAAAAGATCCCGTATTGATATATAATTTCTTTTATGACTTCTTCTGATGCACCGGAAAAAAGAGGTCCGATTGAAAAAGGTGAAAAAGGCTGGCCGATTAATCCTTTGGGCGTTGTCGCCTTAATAATTTTTGCACTAATTGCCGTTTTCCTAATCGGCAAACCACTTCTTAGCCGCAGCAAACCTGCTTTAAATGACCAGGCCAACTCAACCGGTGGAAGGCTAATTAGTCCAAGTGCAGGAGAAATAGTAAAAACTAAGAATTTAACTATCGAACTTTCGACAGATGAACCCCCAAAAACCCAAAAAGTTCAGTTCTGGGCAAAAACCTACTCAGACGGTAAATGGCAGATGATAGGTGAAGCGCAGACCTCACCATACAAACTCGATTGGCAAATTCCAACAGAGTTTCAAAACAAAGCAGTTGCCATAACCTCACATATCTATCAAAAAGACGGCAACATCATAAAAGACCCCGGCGGCTGGCGAGAAGGAATAATAATCCTAAGTGACAAGTGATAAGTTACAAGTGCTAAGTCAAGGCATTTATAACTTCTAATTTATAACTTATAACTTCAGCCTTTCTTTCCCAAATAGCTCCAGAAAGCAAAAAGGATAATAGCTAGTATTGCTAAAATTATATTTAGGGTTGTAACCAGTTTTAATATTGCCAGAATCGTACTTACTGCCAGAAAAGCTGCTACAAAAAAAGCCATTTTGAAAGAGGTATAGAAATACCAATTAGCACTGTAGCGCCTGTATAGTCTTGTCCTTGCGAAATATAATAAAAGCCCACTTAACCCCCAAACAGCAATAAATAGCAGCAAGTCAAAAAGCCCGAAAATATACCATTTTGCACCTTCAGGATCAACATCAACAACAATCCACACAAGGCCGAAGATAGCAATAACGGATAATAGAAAAACGATCGGAAGAAAACGAGACATAAGTCCATTTTAGGACATCTTCTGCTAAAATACGCGCATGGATCCTCAAACGACCTTTCTCATAATCGGCGCTCTTGTAGTTGTCGCCTTCGCTCTTCTTTATTTCCAAATTAAAAAGCTTACAGAAAATAAATCAGAGAACGAAACCACAAAGTTACTTACCCAGATAATTTCCGACATGCGTGGTTCTATGGACAAAAATGCCGACTCTATGGTCAACCAGAACCGAATGATCAGTCAAAGGTTAGATAAAGCAGCAGAGGTAATCTCCGGCGTCCAAAAGAGTATTGGCGAAATGACCGAGGTTGGCCGTTCGATGAAAGAACTCCAGGAGTTTTTGCGCTCGCCAAAACTACGGGGTCAAATAGGGGAGGCAGGGCTAAAAGATTTACTAGGTCAAGCCTTGCCAAAGCAGCACTTTCATCTGCAATATGCTTTTAAATCCGGTGAAATTGTCGATGCTGCCCTCCAGCTGGAAAAAGGAATTATTCCGATAGATGCCAAATTTCCAATGGAAAATTTCCGCAAAATGACCAAAAGTCAGAACGAAAAAGAACAGGACGACCACCGCAAAGCTTTTGTCGCCGACGTCAAAAAGCACATTGACGCCATTTCCAATAAATACATTAGGCCACAAGAAGGAACTTTAGATTTTGCCTTAATGTACATTCCCTCAGAACCGGTCTACTACGAAATCCTCACTAATTCCCCGGACCTTGATGATTATGCCTACACCAAGCGCGTCCGTCCGGTTTCACCAAACACACTCTATGCATATCTGCGCGCAATCATAATGTCGCTTGAAGGCTCAAAAATCGAAGCTCAGGCCGGCCAAATTTTGGCAGCCCTTCGCGAAATCGCCGCCGAAACCGAAAAATTCGGGTCCAGCCTATCTGTTCTTACAAAACACATCAAAAACGCTGCAGCATCTAGCGACGACGTCAATAGTAGATTCGGTAGACTAAGCTCAAAGATATCGACAGTGCAAAGTATCGAATCTCGATCAAACAAAACTTTAAAGCCGAAACAATAAAATTTTAACTAAGAAGATTTTGAAGTCTATCTAAAAGTTGTTGTAGTTTTGCTAACAAAACCTCTAAAGCATTCTCATCAAAATTCAATTCCGACCCCCGCAAAACTAAAGGCGATGGTGAAGGTGAAACATCCGGGCTTGGCGAGACCTCGGGTGACGGGCTGGGCGAAACTATAGGTGTAGGGGAAGGCAAAACTGTAGGACTCGGCGAAGCACTTGGCGAATCATCCTCATCCTCGTCTTCGTCTTCGTCTTCGTCTTCGTCTTCAACATCGTTATCGTGTTTCTTGCCAATGTCAGATTGGGCAGCTATTGAAACTGAATTTCCTCCCAAGTTCAAATGCGCAACACAGGAAACAAATTCTCCATGATTTTTCCACTCGCCATCCTCATCACATCCTAATGAATTATTTTGATTATTTTTGTGTGCAAGAGCCGGGGTAATAGTTAAGAGAAAGAACAAAGTAAGAATTAGAAGTAATTTTTTCATGTCTGATTATTACAACGAAGAACATTTTGTTTTGTTACAAATATAGTCTTTTTACGTTTAAATAATTAGAGAGTACAATGTGCCTTCATGGATAATCTGTCAGATTTAATCTCAAAGGCACAAAAAGGGGATAAAGACGCGTATGGGGAAATATACAATCTTTTTTACAAGAGAATTTACAGATATTGCAGCTTTAACACCAGAAAGGCAGAAGTTGCCCAGGACATTTGTCAGGAAACATTCATTAAAGCGTGGAAGGCGCTTCCGTCTTTCTCTCAAAAAGGCGGGTCTTTCCAGGCATATCTTTTTAAGATCGCAAGAAATTTGATAATTGATCTTTCCAGAAAGAAAAAAGAGGAAAGACTTGAACAGTATCAGGAAATCGAAATTGAGTCTCAAGTTGAAGACAAGATAGAGCAAAGAGAAAAAGAAGCGGTAGTACAACTTGCACTGGCAAAATTAGACGAATTGGATCGCCAGATAATAATTTTGCATTATTTTGAAGATATGACAGGTAGAGAGGTGGCAAAAGTAGTTGGTATCAGAGAAGGCAATTTAAGGGTTAAGACTCACAGAGCATTGAAAAAATTAAAAAGTTTACTGGAAAAATGAAGTTTGAAGACCTAAGACACGATTATTTAAATATCACTGGCGCCAAATCAGGTTGGGAGACTATTGAAAAAAGCCTGGGTTCTCAAAATCGTAACATCCAACCGGTTGTGCAAAAAGGTTTAATCACAACCGCTATTTTGCTTCTGTCTATTTCTACTACGGTTATTACTGCTCAAAAATCCAAACCCGGCGGCAGCCTCTATGCTGTTATGGTGTTATCGGACAAAGTCTACTCCAGTATCACAGGCAATTACGAAGCGACTATTGCAAAAAGGGCACAGGAAGTTATTGATTCCCAAAACTCTCCACAACAACTTGATGAGGCAGCAAAGCAGTATTCGAATACTATAGAAGACTCAAAAAAACAGGCTGATCAAAAAGGGGAAGAAAAGAAATTCAACGAAACCCTACAAGAACAGGAAGAAAAATTAGAGCAAGCAAGAAAAAACAATTCGGAAAATCAGCAAAAACTGGAGGAAATTATAGACCATTCTCAAAGAATTCGCGGGGAAGTAGAAGGTGACAGGGACGAAACAGAAGACGGGGAAAATTCTAACACTGAAAAGAGACAAAACAATGGAAATTAACAGGAAGAAGATTAATTTTTAGCCCGCACCACCACCGCAAGTTCCGATGACGTAAATTTGCGTTTTTCTCGACTTTCAAGTAAAATTTCTACCGTTCAAACAATCAAGGCGAAAGCAGCAAAATCAATTAAGACAAAGTAGCAATAATACAATTCCTTCTCGTGTCACCTGAAAACAAAGATAATCAATATTACATAATATCCTTACCCACAGAATCAAAAGAAAGCTTTGAATCTCTCATGAATCATATGCCAGAATGGCGAATAGTTTCCAAATCTGATGGGTTAGAAAGTTTTGTAAGAGACCTTGCTAAACTTTTTGGCCGTCAAGGTGGAATTACCCGAGCCGCAGCACTTACTCCAGCAGAACGGAGCGAAATCGCCAGAAACGCCGCCAACACCAGGTGGGCTAGTAGACCACAACAAACTCAGTGATTCCAAAACCAATACTACTTAGAAATAAGTCCGTGATAAAATACCCGCGTGAGCGACATCCTCAAAAACCTTAATCCCCAACAACTAGAAGCAGTAACTACAACCGAAGGACCGCTTTTAATAATCGCCGGTGCAGGTACCGGTAAAACCGCAGTTATTGCCAGAAGGATTGCCTACATAATCGAAAAGAAGCTCGCCAAGCCTTCAGAAATTTTAGCTCTTACTTTTACAGACAAAGCAGCTGCCGAAATGGAAGAAAGGGTAGATGTGCAGGTTCCTTATGGATTCATAGATACCTGGATTTCCACCTTCCATGCTTTTGGCGATCGGGTTCTTCGCGACTGCGCTTTTGATATCGGACTTGCGCCGGATTTCAAAATTCTTTCCCGACCGCAACAGGTTTTATTTTTCCAACAGAATCTTTTTAGAATTCAGCTTGACTACTTCCGCCCGCTTTCAAACCCGACAAAATTTATTTCTGCGATTCTTTCTTTTTTCTCCCGCCTGAAAGACGAAAATCTATCAGTTGACCAATTCCATAAATTTGTTTCAAGTTTTAAGTTGATCCCGTTTTCTTTTGAAAAACAAGCTTCAAGTGAAGATAAGGCTGAAACTCAGAAATATAAAGAACTGGCAAATGCTTACGAAGCTTACGAAAAATTTAAAGGAGAAGCAGGTGTTTTAGACTTTGGCGACCAGGTCACAAAATCCATCGACCTATTCTCGAGTCGCCCAAAAATTCTTAAAGATTATCAGCAAAAATTCAAATATATCCTGGTCGATGAATACCAGGACACCAACTACGCCCAAAACGAATTAGTAAAACTCCTGGCAGATAAACATAAAAACATATGTGTTGTCGGAGACGATGATCAGTCTATTTACAAATTTCGTGGTGCTGCTATTTCCAATATTATGGAATTTAAAAAAACTTACCCACAAGCAAAACAAGTAGTATTAACCCAGAATTACAGATCTGCCCAATCAATTCTCGATAGTGCCTATAAACTTATTCGTCACAACGACCCGGATCGTCTGGAAGTTCAGAATAATATCGACAAAAAACTAACCTCTATCGGCGGGCAAGGTTTACCTCCTCAGGAAATATTTGCCGACACAATCTCAGAGGAAGCAGACGCAGTCGCAGCAGAAATTGAAAAACTTATCTCAAGGAGATCAAGCCCAAAATCTAAAATCCAAAATCTAAAATCTAAATACTCCTATCGCGACTTCGCAATTCTTGTCCGTGCCAATTTCCAGGCAGACCCTTTTCTAAGGGCATTAAACATGAAGGGAATCCCCCATAAATTTGTCGGCTCATCCGGCCTATATCAGCAAGAGGAAGTTAGCGTTGTAATATCTTTTCTTAACGCTATTTGTAACTTTGAAGACAGTTTAAATCTTTACAACCTAATAACATCCGAAATCTACAACATGCCGCTGTCTGATGCCGTAAAACTGACATCATATTCCAAAAGAAAAAACCGCCCTCTTTATTATATTTTGAAAAATTTAGACAAAATCGACACATCAGAAATTGAAATCACGGATGAAGCAAAAGTCATTATCGAAAAAATGATGCTGGATCTTGATGCCGCACTTGAACTTTCCCGTCGTGAAAATGTGGGAAAAGTTACATACGACTTTCTAAAACGGACAAATTATTTAGAAAAATTAGATCGTCTTGGCTCGCTTGACGGCTCGGTCAAAATCCAAAACATTGCCAAGTTTTTCGACAAAATAAAAGAATTCTCGGATATTGCAAAAGCTGAAACTGTTGCGCAGTTTATTGAATATCTGGAGTCAATAAGAGAAGCGGGAGATGACCCGGCTACGGTTGAGTACGATCCGGACACAGATGCCGTCAATGTCATGACAGTTCACGGAGCCAAAGGTCTTGAATTCGCCGTCGTCTTCTTGGTTAATCTGGTAGCAGACCGCTTTCCTACAAGATCTCGCTCAGAAGCCATCGAAATACCTGCTAGCATCATCAAAGAAACATTGCCGGAAGGGGATTGGCACATGCAGGAAGAAAGAAGACTTTTTTACGTTGGCATGACCCGGGCAAAAGATTTGTTGTACTTCACATGGTCTCGTGACGTTGGTGGAGCAAGAGCTAAAAAAATCTCCCCCTTTATTCTGGAAGCAATCGACAAGCCAAAATCGAGTTCCCAAGTGGCAAGATTGTCTCCTTTGGAAAAAATAGAGAAATTCGCACCCACACCTCCAAGGAATACGCAAACAGTCCTTTTTGATGTCGACGTATTGAAACTAACCCAAGGCGCAATCGATGATTACTTAACCTGCGCCTACAAATATCGCTACATACATGTTTTAAAAGTTCCCATACTTCGTCATCACGCCATAGTTTACGGTTCAGCCCTCCATCTTGCAGTCGCGGAATTCTGGAAAAACAAAAAAAGAGGCAATACTTTGACCTTACCCCAGTTTTTAGAAGTGTTTGAGAACGCCTGGGATAGTGAAGGATTTTTAACTGTCGAGCACGAAGAAAAAAGAAAAATCCAGGGTAAACTTGCACTGGAAGCATTTTGGAAACGCGAATTCATATCTGCTGATATTCCCAGTTTAATCGAAGCTGGTTTCAAATTCGCAGTCGGCGATGTTACCGTTGTTGGCAGATACGACAGAGTCGATATTAAGCCTGGGTCAAAAATCAGAATTACAGATTACAAATCTTCCGAAAATATTGATTTAGATAGAGCAAACGCTCAAGCAAAAGATTCGACCCAACTGGCAATTTACGCCCTCTCCTACTACAAAGCTTACAAAATAATCCCAGAGTGGGTCGGCTTGCACTTTTTGGAAAACGGGATAGAGGGAGGATATGCGCCAGACATGACCAACATTCAAAAAGCCGAAAAACTAATTCTGGATACTGCAGCTAGTGTAACCCGCGATTTAAAAAACAATAGTTTTGTCGCAAACCCCAAGTACTTCGGTCGCGAGCCTGCATGTGTATACTGCGCATACAACTCTATATGTCCTTTCTCTCTTGCCAAAGTCCGCTAACTTGCGCATAATAAATTAGTGACAGCGGACAGGATATCAATGGCAGAACCGCCTACAGAAGCAGAAACAATTACACCAGTTTCACCAACCACAGCTCAAGAGCCCGAAATCGTCAAGCAGTCTATGATACAAAGATTGAAGTCTTTGTTAAGAGCGATAGGTAAGGGTGCAAAAAGTGCTGAGAATATCGCACCTTACCATATGCCCGAACCCCCACAACAACCGCCCAAAAAAGATCCGCCACCTCAGGCCTTCCCTACGGGCAGCTAGTATAACTGCTAAAATCTATTGGTGATTATTTTTGTAGGCATTCTCTTGCTTATTACAACCTTTTTAATTTTATTTGTTGTTTTAATTTTTATGACAATAGCAGTTAGTCTTTTTCTTGAGCTTCCGTACGTAGCAACAACCAATAAAAGGATTGAGACAATCATAAAATTTGCGAAAATTAAAAAAAACCAGACCGTAATCGATTTAGGTTCCGGAGATGGTAGACTTTTGGTAAAAAGTGCCCAGCTGGGGGCAATAGCAATTGGTTACGAAATAAATCCACTTTTGGTTTTATTTACAAAATTACGGGCCCATTTAAATGGTTTATCCCAAAAAGTGATTGTTAACAATAAAAGTCTATGGAATGCAGATTTGAAGGTAGCTGATGTTATTTTTGTCTACGCCCTTAAAAAATCAATGAAAAAATTCGATGATTTTGTATTTTCAGGCGCGAAGCCGGGTACAAGGATTGTCGTTAACACAAATCCTTTCCCCGGCAAAAAGTCCCAAAAAGAAGAAAATGGAATTTTTCTCTACGTCACTTAAAACGACCAATCGTTTTAGTGCGCCCATTCTTTATCGGGTAAGTTACCGCCTCGTAGCTCTTAAAAACATCCATCTTGCTTTGTCCGCAATATTTAAAAGGTTATAAAGTTGTGGCTTAAGGACCAAATCGTATGTCCCCACATATTCAACATGTGTTGGACCATAACCTGCTTTAAATCTATGAAACCCGAACCAAGGATCTGTCAGGTCTGCATCCGGTCCAAGTGCGCCCCACATATCAAACATCTCAAGCCCTAACTTTTTACCCAGCTTTATTGCTTCCCATGCAATTAAGTTAGAAGCCATCACCTCGCGATTCTCAACAGAAGATCCGCCATACGGATAATATAAAGTGTTGCCAAAGTTTAAAAGCATCCAGGCTACAAGTGGCTTGTTCTGATATTTGGCAATCGCAACACGCGCCATGCCGGCTTCTTTTAAAGTCTGCCAGACCAGTTTATGATAAGCGTGCGTATGGCCAAAATATTTTTGTCGCTTTGTCGTTTCAAAGTAAAGCTTTAGATATACTTCAAAATCCCTATCATTTGTCGAGGCATAAACCTCAACGCCCTTTTTTTGTGCAACTGAGATGTTATACCTAGTTTTTGGATGCATAGCAGAAAGAAGTTGCTCTTCAGATTTATTTAAATCAAGCAAAAAATTGTATTTAGTAAAAAGCGACTTCTTAGATGGAACCAGTCCTAATTTCTTCAACTTATCACTTATAACTTGTGACTTGTCATTTATAACGTTCGGTTCTATCTTGATATAAGCAATGTTCTTTTTCTTTCCAATATCAAAAAGTGCCTTTATCATAGCCTCATCTGGTAATGGCCCCTTGGGGAGATATCCTACATTTTGATTAAAAATTGGTACAAGATGAAAAGTCAGCTGATATGCACTCACCATTTTGCTGCCTTGAAAATGCCCGAGTCTTACAAGATCCAGTCCGGTCTTTTTTCTAAACTCCCCCCACTCCCATGATTGAATAATATGTGAGACAGTCTTGTTATATGCTGCCTTTTCCTTCTCCAAAACCTCTCGGACAATCATTGTCATTCATTATACTTTCCCACATCATTAACAGTGTCACCACTCCTATATAAGAAGTAATAAATCCACGATAAAATTTCTAAAGTTGCAAAAAAGAAGATAAAAATACTCCACACACTTATTCTCCACAGAGTTGTGTGTAGTACTAAAAGCCATAGAATTACATAGACAATTCTTTGCAGTCTCTTCCACCATTTCCCAAGTTTTTTAACCGAAAAATTATTGGAAGTTAAAAACATAAAAAAGAGCAAAAAAAGCGAAATAGTCCCAAAGTACTCGAACAATTGGTAGGGTGGGAAAAGCGGAAAAAGTCCGATGAGTCTTGGCACGCCTCGTACTAAATGATAATGAGAAAAAGCCAAGATAAACACTAAAATACCCAGCTGCCTTCGAAAAACAGTAATTAACCTGGTAATTTTTATCTCAATCCCAAACCTTCCCAAAATTCCGGGCATTACAACTGTTCCAAGCAGCACCAACGCCGCCTGTCCAAAATGCCTTCCCAAATCATAAAAAAACTGAAAATGAGGACCGCCGGAAAGCTCAAAATATGTCCCAAGCCCAAGTGAAACAATCAAAATTAGAAAATAAATATATTTAAAATAGGGGATAATTACATTGCTTCTTTTCGCAACTTCTAAATATATTTTTTCCTGCCACGACTGATTCATTTTTTTATTTTAACAATAACTTCATACAGCAGTAATTAATTCTTCCGGTATATCCACAACAAACCTCGAAACCAAATTTGTACTATGCAATCCGATGTAAAACCTATTGCTTGCATAAGTTAGATATAGTTTTTGTTTAGCCCTTGTCATTCCTACATACGCCAAACGTCTTTCTTCCTCAATCTGCTGCGCATCAAGCATGCTTCTTGAATGTGGAAATAGTCCCTCTTCCATTCCAATAAGAAAAACGTCACTAAACTCCAAACCTTTTGCAACATGCAAAGTCATCAAAGTTACAGACTCCGCTTTTTCCTGCTCATAAGATTTTTCCGGAGCAACTTTTCCTTCCATTAAAGTTACACTTTCCAAAAAATTCCCAAGATTTTCGAAATCCGCTGCAACGGATTTCAACTCCTTCACGTTTTCTACTCGCATCAACCCCTGTTCAGTGCCGTCGTCAATAGTCATTAGATAATCTGTTGCCTCCAAAACTTTATCAATCAACTTGAGTGGTTTTAACATTTGACTCATCTGACTCTTTTGTCCCTTTTGTACCCTTAATTTCTCAACCATCTCATCAAACTTCTTCATTCTGCCTTTGCCAAGTTTCTCAATCCTATTTCTGGCAACTCTATCTTTGGGGTTGGCAATAAGCCTTAAATATGCCATCACGTCACGAATTTCCTTCCGGGCATAAAAGCTCACACCGCCATAAAGTCTATATGGAACATTGGCATGCAAAAACGCCTCTTCAACTGTTCGCGATTGGGCATTAGTCCGATATAAAACAGCAAAATCAGAAAGTGGTTTAGCGGAAGTTAAAACCCTATCAACAACAAAATTCGCTTCATCGATTTCGTTTTGGGCATTATAAATCGTAATTTTTTCGCCTTCTCTGTTTTTAGTCCAAAGCTTAAGAACAGGATGAGAGCTGTTGTGGGAAATGATTTTGTTTGCGGCAGTCAAAATATTGGCGCTGCTCCTGTAATTCTGCTCCAGATTAAAAATTTTGCTTTTTGGAAAATCCCTCTCAAAATTCAAAATATTTCGAAAATCGGCACCCCTAAAAGAATAAATTGCCTGCGAAGCATCTCCTACCACCGTTAAATTACCAAAGCCGCTTGATAACATTTTTGTCAAAGTGTACTGCGCCGTATTTACATCCTGATACTCGTCCACCAAAACATAACTAAATTGCGAGGCCCATTTCGAAAAAACCCTAGGCTCACTGTTAAAAAGTTCCACAGTCCGCATTAAAAGATCATCGAAATCACACGCATTTATCTCATGCAAAGTTTTTTGGTAAATCGTATATATTCGAGAAACTGTTTCCGAAAAATAACCTCTCGCAAACTGTGCATAGTCGGAAGGATTCACAAGCTCGCTTTTTGCAGAAGAGATAGCATTTAACATCGAACTTGGGCGAAAATTTTTGACAGAAATATCTTCGTCCTTCATTATTCGCTTTACCAAACTTAAACTGTCATCGTCGTCATAAATCAGGTAACCACTCGGGATTCCGATAAACTTTCCATCTATTCTCAAAAGCTTTGCGCAAAAAGCATGAAATGTCCCTACATATGGCAAATTAGATCGCAGCAAACCTACCAATTTAATTATTCTCTCCTTCATTTCATTGGCGGCTTTGTTGGTAAACGTCACTGCCAAAATGTTTTCAGGCGCGGTTCCACGGCTAATTAAATACGCCACCTTATACGTCAACACTCTGGTTTTCCCGCTTCCCGCGCCCGCCAGAATCAAAACCGGCCCGTCGATTTGTTCAACTGCAGCCTTTTGAGCGATGTCAAGATCTTTAAGTAAATTTGCCATCTTGATATAATATCATGACATCATGGTTAAACTTTTAGATTTTTGGGCGTTGTGGTGCGGCCCTTGTAAGTTCATGGAGCCGATTTTAGAAGAGCTTGAAAAAGAACTTGCAGGCAAAGTCGAGATTGAAAAAATAAATGTTGACGAAAACCAGGAACTTGCAGTCAAACACGGAGTCATGTCTATCCCAACTTACATCATCACAAAAGATGATAAAGAAGTCGAAAGGGTAATTGGCGCAACATCAAAAGAAAATCTCATAAAAGCGATCACCAAACATGAATGAAAATACTCCTCTTGTTGTCGCCAACCTTAAGGCCAACAAGACCTGGGACGATATTGCAACTTGGCTTGACGTAGTCGCTCCGAAAGCAGAGGATTTCAAAGGCACCATAATTCTTTGCCCGTCGCATCCATTTATTTCATCTGCCGCTCAAAAAATAAGGGCCAACGGATTCAAAATCAAATTAGGGGCGCAAGATATTTCAAAATTCGAGCAAGGTGCCTATACCGGAGAAGTAGCTGCAAGCCAAATAAAAGATTTATGCCAGTTTGCCATTGTCGGTCACTCCGAAAGAAGGCAAAACTTTGCAGAATCAGATGAAGTGCTTTCTCAAAAAGCACAAAATGCTCAAAGTGCTCTTGTTTCGCCTATTTTTTGTGTTCAAGACAAAAATACACCGATTCCCCAAGGCGTAGAAATAGTGGCATACGAACCGGTTTTTGCAATCGGTACAGGTAATGCCGACACTCCTCAAAATGCAAAATCGCAAGCCAAAGAGATAAAAACCAAGGGCAACTTTATTATAATTTATGGTGGTTCTGTGTCCGAACAAAACGTAGCGGGCTTCATCCAGCAAAATCTAATAGATGGAGTTCTTGTGGCAACCAACAGTTTAGACCCGCAGAATTTCATAAGATTAACAGAAGCAATTTCTCGGTAATTTATGCGTCATTATAGTGGGGATAAAAAAAAGCTCCCTGTTTTAAAAATTTTCACCCTAGCAATCATTGCAACTATAGTTTTTGCATCCGTCCTCGATTTTTTAAATATAGGCCACCTGTTGGTAAGAGGTCCTAAAACAATCATCCAGCTTGTTACAGACACAGGTCTAAAAAGTACCAATGGTCGCACGAATATCCTTCTTCTTGGAATTGGTGGGGAAGGACATGATGGTCCTAATCTTTCAGACACAATAATTCTTGCTTCAATTGATAAAAATGGGAAAGATGCAGCCCTAGTTTCTATACCAAGAGATCTCTGGGCACCAACAGTTTCTGCAAAAATTAACGCAGCCTATGCTTTTGGTGAAGAAAAAGATGGCGGGGGGTTGGAACTCGCACGAAAAACCGTAAGCGATCTTTTCCAAATTCCGGTTCACTATGCAATAAGAGTAGATTTTAGTGGTTTTGAAAAAGCTGTTGATCTGGTTAGCGGGATAGATGTAACAGTCGACACGCCTTTTGTAGACCCGCAATATCCAATTGGTGGAAAAGAAAATGATCTTTGTGGTCTTACAATCGAAGTACAAGAAATTGATGGGATCAAAACAGAAGTGGTTAAGGATTCAACGGGTTCAGCCACTCCGCTTGCACAAATAACAGATAAAAACAATCCATTTATCTGTCGCTACGAAAAACTCTCGTTCAAGCAGGGACCAATCAATATGGACGGCAAAACAGCCCTAAAATTTGTAAGATCCAGACATGGTACAAACGATGAAGGATCTGATTTTGCCAGATCAGCTCGTCAGCAAAAAGTAATTCTGGCATTTAGGCAAAAAGTAATTTCGACTCAAACACTTACAGCCCCGACTACTATTGTTGATCTTGTTAAAACATTTAGCAGTTCAATAGACACAAATGTCACAGACGATGATATCCCTCTTTTTGTAAAACTTTCACAAAAGATAAATCCGGAAGGTATCAGAAGAATTGTTCTGGATGCAGACCGCGATGAAAGCGTTTTGGTCTACGGAGACCCGCAAAATTATGGTGGCCAGTTTGTGCTTGAACCCAAAAACGGTACTTGGACAGATCTCGCAGAACACGTTCAATCAGAAATTTTCAAATTAGAGGAACAATAGCGAAAAAAATTACTTTTCGCGGTAAGAAAGGACTAACTTCATAGTTCCGAAGACGAACAATACAACTCCGCCTATAAAAAGCAGATAAGTGAGCTCTGTCGAGCCTGCACTGGGCAAAGAACTGCTTGTCCCGCCTTTACTTGCAGAACCTGTGGCTTGGGCAAAAGTATTAGTTGCAATAGATAAATAGGTAAGTGCAGCTGAAGCAATACCTATGACTCTCGGCAGCTGTTTTGTCATATCCTACTCTCTACAGTAATATTTTTTGATACTAGTTGTCAACGCCTCAGATCTGGGCTTTAGCAACAGTTTGTTTTGGAGCTTTTTCCGTAGGTTTTAAAAGTTTAGACAATCTCGACTTTAAGCGAGCTGACTTGTTAGCATGAATTACATTCGTTTTAGCTGCTCTATCCAAAGCTTTGAAAACAGATCTTAAACCTTCAGCACTCGGCTTTTTGCGAAATGCCAAAACCGCGGCTTTGTAAGCTTTTTTTACCTTTAAATTCATAGCGGTTTTACGCTTATCTTGTCTTACCTTTTTGATTGCTTGTTTTATAACCGGCATATCAGATAATATAAACGCGAGTTTCCTTGTCCTCCGAAGATTTATCGAAGGAGGAAGTCCTCGCAAAAAATCATAGAAAGTATTCTAACACAATGCTAATCCTTTTCAAAAATGGTGCGGGACTATTCAAAAAAAAGCAGGAAGATATTCTATCTGCTGCTTTTGTAATCGCCTTCTCTATAGCCCTCTCAAAAATCCTGGGTCTTATAAGATTAAGGCTGCTTGCATCGGCTTTCGGTGACAATATTCACCTTCTGGACAGTCTTATTGCTGCCCAGATTTTACCGGACGCCATTTTTGAAGTTTTTATCTTTGGAACTATTGCACTGGCCTTCATCCCCGTATTTTCCCAATATCTGGCGAAGGATAAATTAGATAAAGCTTGGGAACTTTCAAATAAAATGATTACCTTAGGAATTGTTGTATTCCTTGTATTTTTGGTGATTATTTTTCTATTC
>JAUYIQ010000043.1 GCA_030688205.1 Candidatus Curtissbacteria bacterium
AAATAACTAAAATAGCGATCTTCCGAAATAGAAAAATCAGGAAAACTATCCATAATAATGAATGGTGGTTTGTGATTATGGATGTAGTTACTGCCTTGACTGATTCGCAAAACCCCAGGCAATACTTAAAAAATATGCTCAATAGGGATGATGAACTTATGAAAGGGTGGGTTCAAATTGAACACCCCCTTTCGATTGATACTCAAGGAGGAAAACAGAAAGTCAGGTGTGCCAACACTGAAGGAATTTTTCGAATTATACAGTCAATCCCTTCACCTAAGGCAGAACCTTTTAAAAGATGGCTGGCCAAAGTTGGATATGAAAGGGTACAGGAAATAGAAGATCCGGAGTTAGCGCAAAAAAGAGCCCGAGCGCTTTATAAAGCAAAAGGATATCCGGAAGATTGGATTGAAAGACGGATGCGCTCTATTGCCATTAGAGAGGAACTGACAGATCAGTGGCAAAAACATGGTGTTGAACTTGCAAAAGAGTACGAAATATTGACTGCGGAAATATCAAAAGCAACCTTCGGTGTTACTCCATCAGATTACAAGAAAATAAAAGGACTCAAGCGCCAAAATTTGCGTGATCACATGAGTGATTTGGAACTTTTATTCTCGCAACTTGGTGAAGCAGCAACCACAGAAATCACCAAAACAGAACACCCCAAAGGATTTGAGAAAAATAAACAAGTTTCAAAGCGCGGAGGTAAAATTGCCGGAGATGCCAGATCTAATCTTGAAAAGGAAACCGGAAGAAAAGTAATTACTCCCAAAAATTATTTACCCAAGAAACAAAGCAAACGACTATTAAAATGAGCAAGTTCTTGCTTTGCAATCAGTAAACTGTTGCTTTGCAATAAAGCGATCCTTATGGTAAAGATGGATTATCATTTTAAGATTGTTGCTTTTGTCAATTTTTTTTGAAATACTAATATGGAAATGGAAAACAGAATTTACAAGAAAGGGACGTTTTGGGAAAGACTACTTGCTTTAATCATTGATGAAATTATCCTCTTTGTAGTTACCGTGATCCTGTCTTTCTTACTCGCATCGTTTGCAAAAGGTCTTCTTAACTTGCTATTTTGGTTAGTTTCGATCTTGTACGGATCATTATTCATCTGGAAATCAGGTCATACTCCAGGGAAAAAGTTATTAAAGCTGAAAGTTGTTAATGGTTTTTACCAACCAGTTAGTTTTGGTACTGCACTTTTTCGAGAAAGCATTGGCAAGTTACTTTCTGGTTTAATCTTTAACTTGGGTTATTTGTGGGTAATTATAAATGGAAGGAGGCAGGCATGGCATGATAAACTCGCTAAAACTTTTGTCATTAAGACAGATAGCACGGGAGCTTTAATTCCTGTAACGGAAGAAGAAAAGGTTACAACAGGCCAGAAAGTTACCTTTGGCTTACTCTTTGTAGTATTCGGTTTACCCATACCTGTTGCGACAGTTTTCTTAATCGTTTACTTATTCATTGCACAACCTTTCCAAATTGCAGGACAAGCTATGTCACCAAATTACGTGAATGGTCAATACTACCTTGCTAACAAAATGGTATACAGATCAGCCAATCCTGCTCGTGGAGAGGTTGTAGTATTCAAGTATCCAAAAGAGCCTGACAAAGACTTCATCAAGAGAATAATTGGAGTTCCAAACGATGCTGTGTCTATACAAAATGGTAAAGTTTTTATAAATAACCAACCACTTGATGAAAGTTCTTACCTCAAACCTGACGTACAGACCCACGGAGGTGCTTTCTTACAAGAAGGACAACAAATAACAATACCTGCTGATAGTTATTTTGTATTAGGAGATAATAGGTCATACAGTTCAGACTCTCGCGAATGGGGTTTTGTACCGAGACAAAACATCATCGGCAAGATAGGTTTGTGTTACTATAAATGCGACTTATCTAAAAAATAAACTTAGTACTCCTTACACAACCTTGCTCGTAATTATTTTAAAACTCAACTATCTTTATCAGATTTAACGAAACGGTTCGATTCCTGTTGGGGTTCAATGTTACCAGTCTAAATTCCAGTGGACTTTAGCAACTTTCTGAAGCTAAAATTTGTTAGTTCGATTAAATTCGTATGGAGCCCCCTAACAGAATCGAACTGTTGTCATATGTTTACAAAACATACGCTCTGCCATTGAGCTAAGGAGGCACACATAGTATATTCTATCAAAAAAATACAGGGATTTACGAGTGGGGTAGAAAATAGATAATTCCGCAAAGTCTGCGGATACTTATCCAAAACTGAAAATTAAAATAATTACTCCCTACCTAAGTCGTTTGGCCGGATTTTCTCCTCAGGGATCTGAGGTGGGTGTTCTGTGGTATACCGTAAAGGTGTGCCAACATTCGAACTCCCGTATGTAAACAAAACAGTGAAGAAAAATATTCCGGCTTTAAACGTGCTAAGCAGGGCAGCCCTTCGACCCTTCGATGCTTCGACAAGCTCAGCACTCAGGGCTCAGGACAGTTGTCCTTTAGGCCATCTACTAAATGTCCTTAAGACTACTTAATCCTATTAAATCCAACCCCCCTTGTCAAGCGGTATGTACACTTAAATATCCGACACTTGATACTGTTTCAAAAACTCATTCGGTGTCTTCATGTTTAAACTCATATGAGGCCTCTTAGTATGATAATACACCAAATAATCTGTTAGTTCTCTACTTAGGTTTGGTAAC
>JAUYIQ010000044.1 GCA_030688205.1 Candidatus Curtissbacteria bacterium
CATACAATTTATAATTTGATGACTTAACTGCACCTGAAATATTTTCTCTTTTAATAGCCGGATCATAGTAGTTGTTAAAATTATCAATTCCACAAACACTATATCCTTCAGTCAGTAGATGATCTATCAGGTTTGAACCAATAAATCCCGCACAGCCGGTTACCAATATCTTCACGAGATATTTTGCTTGAAGTACTCAATAGTCTTAAGAAGTCCCGCCTCTATATCAACCTTTGGTTTCCAGCCCAGCATTGTCTTAGCCTTTTGTACATCAGGTTTTCGCTGAAGAGGATCGTCCTGGGGCAATTCTTCTGAAAAAGTTATCGCGCTCGTACTTTTTGTAAGCTTACAAATCAGTTGGGCAAAATCTAAAATTGTCCGCTCGTCCGGATTGCCGATATTAAATACTTCCCCGGCTGCACCTTTTTCCATTGCCAAAAGTTGTCCTTCGACTTGATCATCAATATAGCAAAAAGACCTCGTCTGTTTACCATTTCCGTAAATGGTAATCGGGTCTCCCCGAAGCGCCTGTTTAACAAAATGAACAACGGCCCGTCCTTCTTCAATATTCATCCTTGATCCGTATGTGTTAAAAATTCTTGTAATTCTTCCGTTCAATTTTTTCTCACGCACAAACGCAGAAACAATTGTTTCACCGAACCTTTTCGCTTCATCATAAACAGATCTTGGTCCGGTTGGAGAAACATTTCCCCTATATTCTTCATCTTGCGGAGATTTTTCAGGATCACCATATATTTCAGAGGTCGATGCAAACGAAAGCTTGGCACTATGCTTTAAAGCAAGCTCGCAAAGGTTCCAGGTACCGACAGTGTTTACCTGCATAGTTTCAAATGGATGTGCCATGTAAGAAAATTTTGAGTGGACATTTGGGTCTGCAGGTGAAGCCAAGTGAAAAATTTCATCAATTTTGGTGACCTTACGATTGGTGAAAGGTTTTGCAACATCGTGATTTATAAAAAGAAAATTATTCCGGGATAGATGCTGGGCAATATTTTTTTGTGATCCGGTTATCAGATTATCAACACATATTACAGTGTTACCATTGTCCATCAATCGATCGCAAAGATGGGATCCGATAAACCCAGCTCCTCCGGTTACTAAAACGACTTTTGGCATGCTTTAATTCTACCTCAAATCACCTTTTGAAGAACTTCTGCAATATAATCCATCTCAGATTTTTTTAGTTGCGGATAAATAGGCAGGCGGATTAGGGTTGATGCCACCTCTTCTGTTATCGGAAATTCCCTTCTTCTGTATCCAAGCTTTTTACCCATAATAGAGGTATGCAGTGGTAAATAATGGAAAGAGGCTTCTACGCCATAATTACGAAGTCCTTCTATGACAATGTCGCGAATTCGTTTAGGTACTCTGATTGCAAAAATATGCCAGTTCGCAAATGAACCTTCACTTTCAACAGGGAGGACAATTTTTGGTGACAAATTAGACAATTTTTTCAAGAGGTAGGAAGCGTTTTTTCTTCGAAGCTCGGTTATTTTATCGAGTTTTTTCATCTGCTCAAGTGCAATCGCAGAAAGAATATCCGAAAGAACCAGACTTCTACCAACATTTACCCATGAATATTTTCTTCTCTCTCCTCGCATGAAAGAAGATCTGTTTGTGCCTTTTTCTCGCATAATCTCCGCCGCTTTAAAAACTTTATAATCATTTGTTAAAAAAACTCCGCCTTCTCCGCTTGCGGCATTTTTTGTGCCATGGAAAGAGAAACATCCTACATCTCCAAAAGTCCCAAGATGCCTGCCCTTAAATTTTGCGCCAAGTGCATGAGCTGCGTCTTCTATAATCTTCAGTCCATATCTCGCAGCAAGGATCCCCGCTTTTTCCAAGTCACAAGCCATTCCAGCATAATGAACCAGCATAATAGCCCTCGTCTTTTTTGTAATCTTTTTTTTAACTTCGTCTAAGTTAATGTTGTATGTGTCAAGATGAATGTCACAAAAAACAGGTTTTGCACCAGCTAGTAAAATAGCGTTGGCACATGAAGAAAATGTAAAACTTGGCAAAATCACCTGATCGCCTTTGGAAAGTAAAATAGAACAGGCAAGTTCCAAAGCAGCGGTTCCGGATCCGGTTGGTAGCACATATCGGGAAGTTGTTATTTCAGTTATCTTGTGAGCAAGTGATTCGCTTGAGGTTAAATCCCCAACGCCGGTTCCGCTTCTCATTGCTGCAACTGCAGCCTTTTCTTCTTCACGCCCCCAAAAAGGTTTATGAAGAGGGATAGAGTAGGGTGATGTTGCCATTAATTGCTTTGACTAAATCGAATAATTTTAAACAGGTAGTTGACAGTATCTGGAATTAACTTCACAGTAGATTTTTTATCTGGCCTTCTAATAAATAAAACAGGTATTTGGCCAAGTACCAAACCCGCCCTGCTTGCCCTCAAACAAATTTCTGTATCCCAAAACCAACCTTTGTCTTTTGTCTTTCTCAAAACAGGAAGAATTTTACTACGTCTAAAAAATTTATAACCTGCTTCGGTATCTTCAATTTCTAGCTTAAGAAAAGCCCTGACAAGATTAGAATAAAATTTTGAAGCAACAAATCTCATAATCGATTTTGCACTCACCTCATAAAATCTTTTTCCGACAACCATGTCAGAACCGTTTTCCACCTCTTTTATAAAAAGAGGAATATAACTTTCTGAAATCTCCAAATCGACGTCTAAATAACCACAGATTTTCCCCTTGGCAGCAAAAATCCCATCGTTAACAGTTTTCCCTCTACCAAAATTTTTATGGTGGAAAATCGCTCGGGTGTTTTCAAATTTTTTTACGATGTTTTCCACTTTTTTTGCTGTTTCGTCTTTACTCTTGTCTTCAACAAATATTATCTCCCAAGGTATTTTTAATTTTTTTAAAGAAGAAATAATTTTTTTAACGCTTGCTTCAAAAGTAGGACCTTCGTCATAGCAGGGAATTATGAGAGAAAAAGAAACAGATGACATCTTATAAAAAACTTAATAGTCATTCTAAACAAAAACTCCTAAGTACTCAAGAAAGTTTAACCTTCGTTTTGATTCTTACTATCCATAACGTAAAGAAAAATAATGAAACTAAAGTAATAAAGTCAGCAAATCCCCTAATTTTTGATTCATTGAAACTCACATCAATCTTGCTGATTCCAGAAGGAACGTTAAATGATATTAATCCGAAATACGGAAAAGTTTCTACAGCTCTTCCGTTGATTGTGACTATCCATCCAGGGAAAAAGAGTCGTCTAACTACTACGTTTGTGTCCATACTCGAAATACTTTCAAATGATATATTTGGTCCACCAGAAGAATAAATATTTAGCATGGTCTCAGGTGATGAAAAAATTAATGGTAGTTTTGAATACGTAATGTCATTAGTCCAAATGGTGTCGTACTCATTAGGAGATGTTGGAACGTCAGGAGGGGTAGTTGAAAATATTTGTGTAGGAGTTAAAAAGTAATGTCGAGAAGTAACGATTGCTAGCAAGATAAGAGTAAATCCAAATACTAATCTGAGTCTTATTTTATCAAGCACTAAGACTGAAAGAATTGCTCCTAAAATCACAATTAATGATAAAAACCTCCAGGGGAAAATTACATAGTGTAAAAAGTTTAAAGAGTCCCAAATGTTTTTTGCTTGAGGGGTTATTAAGAGAACGTAAAACACTAACGAAATGACAATTAGCAAGGTTTTATAACTCTTCTTAACAATTGAATAAATAAAAGCCATAACAAACACAATTGTAAGCGGTAAACCAATTTGAAAGGGAGTGCCTAAGTGAACTTCGTTAATTGGTATTCTTAATATTTGAAACAAATTTAAAAAATGATCCTTATATACACTCAAAAAAGTTTCCTCAAGTCTTAAAAACTTTCGCTCATAAATTATTGGAAGTATTTGAAATGATGAAAGCAATATTGCAAACACTAAAGACAATAAAACTTTTTTAATAAATCTGAAATCACACTTTATAAAAAGTATGCAGTAAAAAATAAAAAAAGGTATGTAAATATAAAACAAAATTACGTGTGAAGTAATTAATCCAAAAAAAGAAATCACCAAAAAAACAGCTCCCCACCTTGACCCCCCCTTGATTAAATGAAAAGCGAGTAAAACAGCAGGAACAAAAGTTAGCGCAATGAATTCGCCAAAAGCACCTCTAGTATACATATTGGCGAATCTATAAGGAGCATATGAGTAAAGTATAGTTCCAACAAGACTTGAAAAATTTGACCCTAAGTTTTTAAAGAGAAAAAAAGCAAAAATTGATGATAAAAGATAACAAATACCAATTACTATCTTGTAAGAGAAAATCGGATCGTTCGTTAATGACATTGGAATAAAAGATATGTAATAAGGAAGCTGGTAATTTGCAACAAAAAGCGGATAACCAATAGAGTCGTATAGTATTGGCGCAATTCTTGGGGGAAACAAACCTCTACTTATACTTTCATTAAATTCGTTAATTCTTTGAACATGGAATAATCCATCATGACTAGGGTAAATTTCCTTTGTCTTTACTAAAAGAACTAATCCAGGCAATAGAATAAAAATTAGTAAGACTAAAAATTTAAAGGTGGAATTTTTCACTACAAATTATTTCAATTCGCAATTCTCAAAAAAACTGAAACAGGTTTTATATTGTTTATCACTATACCAAACACTTAAAGCACTACCACCTCCGAGAGCAACATATTTTTCTTCAGAGCTAATCATATCATCATCAAAAAAGTAGATAGTGGAACCTGCAGGGTAACTGCGGCTATCAATACTTTCCAACAACCGTTTCGATAAATTACTTCTGTCTATAACCCAGCTCTTTGTCATAGAAAGTCTGACACTCGAGTAAGAAATAAAAAGAAAAGCAATTGTTAAAGGAATAATAATATAGTTTTTTGATTTCGATAAAGAGAGACCAAACAATATGGAAAGTCCCCAAATAGACACAGTCATATAATGAGCTGACAAATGTTCTGGAAGCAAAGCAAAAGGGAAAAGACCAAGAAATGTAATAAAAATACCTAAAGAAAATTGATTGAAAAGTTTAGTAGTTTTCTTTATTCTTATAAAAACAAAAAAAACAGCACCATATAAAATTAACAACAATAATGAAATCTCGTGTTTACCGAAACCCTCTACTAAGCCAAGAATTCTAAGTAAGTAGTACCTGAAGGAATTGATAACATTCAAAGAAATTTCTAAATCATAAGTTTCAAAAGTTGATTTCGGAGTTAGATAAGATAACTTTAATATTAAAAACAGGATAGAGATGAAACCTATTACAAGTAAAAAAAACCTGCATTCGGAAAATTTTTTTTGGTAAATCACAATAGCAGTCATCACCAATGGCCCCACAAGCATTGACTCTGATGCAAGAAGCGCCATAAGGTAAAAAATGGAAGCCAGAGATCTTTTGTTTAAAAGCAAACTGTAAATACCAATTAGTATCAGAAAAAAGCCTATATTAACTGCCGCTCCTGATACCCAAAACAATGCAACAAAGTGTGCAGGATGAACAGCGTAAAAAATTGAAGCGAATATAGCTGAAAATTCATTTTTAAACAGCTTTTGAAAAATTTTGAAAATTAAAAAACTTGAGAATACATGAACTGCAAGAGTTGTTAAGTGATATCCAAGATAGTTCTTCCCAAAAAGGTTTCCGGTTAAGAAGAAATATAAGTTATGAAATGGTCGCCAGTGAGTCACCTCAGGAATCCCAAAAGTGTTTTTTAGATCAACAAGTATGCCATTTTGAGAAAAATGCCTGATAAAAATAAAATCATCCTGAGCGAAAAAGTTACTAAATGCAGGAAGGTAAACTAAAATAGTGACGAAAAGAAGAATTAAAAAAAATGACAAGCCGCGCATACTGGAATTATTCTATCACCCGCGCAATAATACTTAACTTATGAGCCGAACAATAAAACTCCTGTTTGCCTCTGCCCTCCTGAACGCAATTTGTTGGATAATTCTTATTCCTGTTTGGCAATATCCTGACGAGCAAGCTCATTTTGCGCAGGTTCAATACATTGCAGAAATCGGCGGAATTCCATTAGGTAGTTCATCTCTCGACACAACCTACGAGGTAGCCTTTTCCGAAAAGATACTTAATACCGAAAGGGATGATTTAGGAAACAATAAATTTACATACCATCCCGAGTATCACATACAGTACTCCAACTCAGAGTATGGTTTAAATGAGCGTGAACTTATTAATCTTCCACACGAAAAAAGGCAGAACTTGGTAAAAAATGAAGCGACTTTAAACCCGCCACTATATTATTTTCTGGGTTCCACTATATATAACTTTTTCTCAGAAAGCAGTTTTTTTACAAGAGTCTACATAGTCCGGTTAATGTCGGCTGCAATTTTTCTTTCAACAGTTTTTATAACGTATAAATTGGGGCAGTTAATTTTTAAAAACAGCAAAATTTTACCAATCATACTTACAACTTTAATTGCTTTTAAACCGATGCTTGTTTTTTCCTCCACAGGAGTTCTTCCGGATACCCTTACGAATTTTTTCTTTAGTTTACTAATATACATTTGTATTAAAATTATTCTGGAAAACCTTTCATTTTTTAAGACAATTAGCTTGCTTATCGTTATCATTCTAGGGGCAAATACCAGACAACACTTTTTAATTACCCTCTTCATACTGCCATTCGTTATGCTCGAGCAGCTGATATTCAACAAGAAATCCAGGAAAATAATTTTAGGATCAGCTTTTATTTTTGCGTTTTTCTTATATGTTCTAAGCTTTTTTGTAGGCCCGCTAAGCTTTATCAGACAGCTTGATTATCCGGAGTCTTCGCAGAAAATTAACAATCCGCTGGTAAATCTCACGTATTTTGAACATTTAAACTGGACAATAAAACATTCAATAGCAGAGGTTTGGCCATGGTACTGGGGTATTTATAAATGGCTGTCATTAAGCCTTCCGCCGGTTGTGTACCAGATAATAAATAGACTTGTTCCGATTGCCTTAATTGGCCTATTGCTTAAAATTATCGAAATTGTCAAGACCAGACAATATAAAAAAAACCTTCCGGTTATTTTTTTGATACTAACATCAACAATTTACTTTTTTGCACTTACAACCTTCGACTTTTTCTTTAGGAAGAACGATGGATTCTCGTTCGGAATTCAGGGCAGATACTTTTTTCCTACAATACTCGCCCATATGGCAATACTTCTAGTAGGGTTCAATAAGATTTTCGAAGTTTTCTTCAAAAAATATGCAAAATACGCGCTTCTTGCACTTGCAATTGCAATGATGTCATTTAACCTTTTTTCTCTTGCATTCGTATCATCAACCTATTACGATTTTTCGAATTTAAACACTCTAATTGCCCAAATTAGCCAATATAAACCGATAATAATAAAAGGTAACATCCTATATCTGATATTTGGACTTGCTCTAATGTCACAAGTACTTTTCCTTTATTCTTTTACTAGGGATATACTAAAATTGAAATCATGAAAGGTTTAGAGGAAATCGGCTCCATAAAAACAATCAGATTCCTACTTTACAGCATACTGCACGTTATCTATCACAACGTTATTGATCACTTATTCTCTATTCCGCCAGCTCGCAAACTTTATCTTCAGCTGGTTGGGGCAAGAATAGGTAACGACTCAGTGATTATGGATGTGAGATTTTTTAATTGGCATCAGAATGGACCGAAAGGGTTATTGATAGGAAATGAGTGTTTTGTCGGTGATGAAACACTCATCGATCTTTACGATAATGTAGTATTGGAGGATCAGGTAACACTTGCCCAAAGAGTAACGGTTCTAACTCACCTGAATGTTGGATATAAAAATCATCCTCTGCAAAAGTATTTCCCCAAAACTTCAAAACAAGTTGTGTTTAAAAAAGGTTCAGTAATAGGTGCTAATTGCACAATTCTTCCTGGTGTGACAGTGGGAAGTCTTTCTTTTGTCGCGGCCGGAAGCGTAGTAACAAAAAGTGTTCCGGCAAACACTTTAGTCGCAGGAGTTCCAGCCAAAAAGGTGAGGAATATTGAGTGAAGCCTTATCTTTTCGGTCTGCTTTTTATAATAATCTTCTCATCAGCTCAATTCGGATTAATTCTACGGCACAAATCGCCATATCTATCCGATAGCTACTTTTACAAACACTTATATCATCGTTTTCAGGGGGATACGGATGAAACTGCAAGAGAAAAAGTCATGAACAAGATTGATCTGTCGAATGCTGACAATATCACAAAAAATATTTTTGAAAGAGAGGAAGTTTACTCTGACGTTTTGATCTTTTTCCAAAGGCGCCCCTTTTATCCTTTCGTGGCTTATCTTACAAATATAATAGTTGGAAATGAGTATCTCGCTTTTCTAATACCTGTCCTCCTCTCCTATTTAGGCTTGATAACAGTTACTACTTATTTCATGAAGTTAAAATTTGGAAATTTATTATCGCTTTTTGCAATATCTCTCTTTATATCTTTTTATCCGTTTCTGGACTGGTCTACCTATTTTCTTACAGATACAATTGGCGCTTTTTTTTGGATGGTGCAGATATTCTTCATTTATAAATTCCAAACGACAACAAAAAAGCACTGGTTGTATTTATTCTTTATACTCTTGGTGATTTCTTTTTCAAATAGAGAACAAAGTCTCTTAATGTTCCCACTTCTCGTTACGTCTCTGGTTTTAACAAAAATTTACAATCCAAAAAATCGATTGCTAAAAAATTTCATCCCGATTGTTTTCGTGTCGCTAATTGCAACCGTTCTTTATATGCTTTTGGCAACCATCCTTAAACATAGAAATATCCAAGATGCGATTGTTTATACAATGAATTCCTACGGATTTTACAGCAACAGTTACTCAAATATGCAAATTATTAACTACGCATGGAATGCAGTCGTAATTTCCCACGTATTTTTTCTGAGAGAATTGGTATCGCATCACTGGTGGTTTACTTTTTCACTATTTGCCTCAATAGGTGCTTTCATGACCTTTGTCTCGTCTAAAAAGCCTCAACTTTTAGATATTCTAATAATATCTTCTGCTTTTGCATCCTACCTCGCAATTTTTATTTATCCTGTTCTGAGCTATCGTTTCTTTTATCCTGTGGTAATAGCAGTCATTTATTTTGCATTCATATTTATTGAGAAATATGCACTAATTCTAAACAACAAATTTAACAAATCATAATGGCACAATCGTTATACGATTTACTGCGATCCTGGATGCTTCCCCTCAAAGAGATTGACCGGCTAATTCCAAGAAAAGGAAGAATTGTCGATCTCGGATGCGGAGAAGGAGTTACAGCAAAATACTTAGCACACATAAAATCGAGAACCATTATTGGAGTTGATAACAACAAAAAAAGATTGCAAAAATCTACGTTAAAGAATCTGCAATTTAAATTAGCAGATATTAGAAAATACCCGTTAAAAAAAGCGGATACAGTAATATTTTCAGATGTCTTGCACCATTTAAGCTACGTTGATCAGAAAGTGTTACTTGCAAAAGTCGCAAAAGCTCTTAAAAAAAATCGACTGCTATTGATTAAAGAAATTGATACCAAAGAGTTTGTAAGAAGCAGTCTTTCAAGGTTTTGGGATTTTGTTTTTTACCCGAAAGATAAAATTTATTACCATGATTCTGAAAAGTTCAAAACCGAACTTGAAAAATTGGGCTTTATTGTAGAGGTGATACGAGCATCGAGACTATTCCCGGGATCAACAACACTTTTCGTATGTCAAAAAAGTTAGCAAAGTTCTGGCCAATAATTTTTTTGTGTTTACTGACTTTTTTCCTCCGGGTAGTTAACATCGAACAACTTTTTTATTTTACGTATGACGAAGCAATTCCGGCCTTCGTTGGAAGACGCCTCATTCTCTGGCACCACATTCCGCTAATAGGTGGAGTAACACCTTTTGGTTTTCATCTGGCACCTTACTTCTATTGGTTCTATGCGTTTTTACTTTATATAGGCAAATTTAATCCAATCGTATGGGGATATGCGGGAGCTGCAATTGCTGTCATAACTACACTTGCAATATATAAGGTAGGCTCATTATATTCACCTACCTTGCGACCCTCACAAAGTTCAGGTCTAAAGGTAGGCTCATTATATTCGCCTACCTTGCGACCCTCACAAAGTTCGGGTCTAAAGGTAGGAACATTAACCGGCTCCAAAAAAATTGGGTTTACTGCTGCAACCTTCTGGACATTTTCAACTCTTGCAAATCTACTAGATCGTCACCTTTGGGCGCTTTATTGGGGACCACTGTTTTCATTGGTTGCAATATTCTTGCTTTACAAGATTATTACACTATCTTCCGTCATTCCCGCGAAAGCGGGAATCAAAACAGTTCGTCTATATACCTATTTGCTTGGGGCAACTATCGCTTTGGCAATTCATGCCGATCCCTCTAATTTAATATTTCTGCTTTTAGCGGCAGTTGTGTGGATATTGTATAAAATTCCGTTTGCGAAAAGCACGTTTATTGGAGTTTTACTGATAATACTTTCGTTCCTGCCACTAGCCATTTTTGACCTGAGACATAATTTTGCCAATACAAGACCGGTTTTGGAATATGTAAGACTGGTAAGCGGTACCAATCAAAGTTTTGAGACGCATAAAGTTGTAGAGAATGCCCTACTTTTTCCCAGAACTTTTACTCGCCTCGTATATATTTTCGGTGATAATCAAATAGCCAAACAATATTCTTACTGCAGAAATTACATCAGCGAGAAATTTGACGCTATTCCAAATTATTTTATGCTTTTCTCTCTGGCAATTCTCCTCTTATTCATAAGGAGTAGTCTCAAGAGCAAGGATAAGAACCAAATGTCATTTTTGGTTGCTCTACTCGTTGGCATCTACTTTATATCTATTCAAATATACGGAACCTTTTTTAAAGGTGATATTTTTGAGCATTATATTACCGGATTACTGCCTGCATTTTTGTTAATTCTTGCCCAAATTACCTCTAAACTTCCTAAAAAAATGTGGATAGGAGTGCTGGCAGTATTTGTGGCGCTTAATTTGTACAAACTTTCTCAAGCAAGAAATGATCTGGGCCTAACGGCTAAAAGGCAAGCAATTGAGTATACAATGCAGCAAGTAGGGGACAGATCCTTCTCTCTGGATTCACTTTCAACCTGCTGGAAGCTTTCAGGTTACCGCTATCTATTTACCGTATTTGGAAGAGAGCCAGTTAAAAGTTACGTTGACCCAAACCTTTCCTATTTATATGGAACAACCCCAGTTGCCGAAAAACATCCGCAAACAGTAGTTTCTTTTGTCGCCCACGACTTTGTTCCGGAAACCGACGAATTCTACAGTCGATATGCACGCCTGAAATCACATGAAGTAAATAGCGCACTTTTTGGCAAAATAGAAGTCATCATTCTTAACAATTCTACCGGCTGGTTTGATCAACCGCAAGAGCGAGTGAGACCAAATATTCCAAATGGCGTCGACTGATATTGAAATTGTATACTGATTCATGTTTATGGTTCGCGAACTTAAAAGTCTGTTTTTTACAGATACCGGAAAAGATACCTCTGTTGTTTTTATAGGCACATTGTTAAATGTCACAATCGGTGGTTTATTTTTTATTGTTGCACCCCGAATCCTGCACCCCGAATCCTATGGTATTTTTTCAGTAGTGCTTGCAACTGGTTTGATGGTGGCAAACCTCGCCAACTTCGGTATTGACACAGGAATTCTTAAATTTTTAAAACCGGACAACAGAGAAGAAAACGATAAAATATTAAAGCTAGCCCTAAAAGCTTACTTGATCATAGGTTTGGTGATTTTTGTCCTAGGCTTACTGCTCGCTGCACCTTTGGCAAGTATCTTAAGCATTCCCCAATCAACAATTTTACTCAGAATTTCTTTTGCAGGAGTAATTTTTATATTATTAACCAATTTTTTCATAGCAACTCTTCAAACTAAAAGAATGTTTGTCCAAGCTTCTTTTGTCAACATCAGTTCAAATACAATCAGGCTTTTGATACTTGGCCTTGGGGCTTATTTTGCAACTGTAGATCTATATTTTTTAACTGCTCTCTTCTTTTTCGTAAGTATAGTCTCTGTAGTAGTTGGTAAATTATTTGTTCCCCTCGATTTTTTAAAAGCAAAAGAGGAAAACCTGCATTTTAAAAACTTCTTCGGTTATAACTTTTGGATAGCAGCTTCGCTTGCAATATCCTCAATACCGTTTGATAACTATCTCTTGATTAAAATTGCGGGCCCAATTGCAACAGGGCTTTATGCGGCACCGATGAAGATACTAACTACAACCTACCAATTTGCTGGGGGATACTCACGCGTGCTGGCATCACGTTTTTCCTCTTTTGACAGCGATAAAAAAGCTATCGAGTTTGCGAGAAAAGCATCAGGTTTAGTAATTGTTATTTTTTGCGCTTTAATTCTTAGCAATTTTCTAGCACCCACCCTGATTACACTATTTGGTAAAGAATTCCATCAGTCTATTGCTGTATTCCGAATTCTGACCGTAGGCATGGCATTTTTCTTTGCCGACACCGTGCCGATGGCAATAATTCTATATTACTTTGGGAAATCCAAAATTGCCTTCTATGTAACTGTTTGGCACTACGCGATTTATGTAACACTACTTTTATTTTTTATCAATAAATATTCTGCAACCGGAGCTGCAATTGCCTTCTCTTTGAGCGAAATAATCACATTTTTGACATTAACTGCCTACGTAATTCTAAAATTTAAAAAATAATTTTTGTGATCTTAATAATCACAGTACTTCTTCATCTAATACTTCTTGTAAACACCAGATTTACCCTTTGGCCGGAAATGACTGTTTATCCATATTTGCTAAACCACGGATTTTTACTTTACAGAGATATCATAAATCCATACCCGCCATTTTTTATATGGTTCCTGACAATTTTCTCAAAAGCTTTTGGATATCAGCCTCTTGGTTATCAGCTTTTAACATGGTTGCTGGTAATACTGATCGATATATCTGTTTTTATTATTGCCCGAAATATTTTCAAAAAAAAATCATACGCAAATCTTGCGATTATTTTCTTTGCTTTTATATCTGTCCCATTTTTAATAAATGGACTCTGGTTCGATCTGGCTCAAACACCGCCAGTTCTCTTTGCCTTCTATTTTTTTCAAAGATATTTATCTGGGAAAAAATCAAAAGACTTGTTCATAGTCAGTGTTCTATTATCGATAACATTTTTTATTAAACAACAAATTATTTGGATGGGAATATTTTTTGCCCTGGTACTCTTTTGGAAATATCGCAGCAATTCAATCAAAATATTTGCCAAAAACTATTACATATTTTTGCCCTTTTTATTTATGCTCACTCTAGCATCTGCGTTTTTTTGGCTAAATGAGACAATAGGCGATTTTTTATTTTGGGTTTTCTACTTCCCGTTTATAAAAGCGTCTCAAATGCCCGGATATATTCTGCTCCCAAGTGCAAAACAGATTATTTTACTTGCCGGCTTATCTTTATTTTTTATCCCCATAATCTTCAGGGGGAGCAAACAATCAAAATTAGCGATTCTTTCGGGGTTGACACTATTTCTGTTTGCTTATCCGCGTTTTGACTATTTCCACCTAATTCCTTCATTATCTTTGTTGTCATTGACTGTCGGAGAAAATATCAAACTTCTCACCAAGAGCAACTTCAGAATAAGATTAGCCTTTCTACTAGGCGCAGTTGTGTTAACAGTTCAAACTGCCAGATATATACACAAAAACTGGATGCAAGAAGTAAGATTTTTTGAAAAGGACATTATCGAAACAAGCAACTTCATAAAGAATTTTTCTGCCAGTTATGAGCCAATTTTTATTCAAAACGGGCCTGATCAGATTTTACCCCTATCAGGAAGACTCCCAACAAAACCCTGGGCGGATGATTTTCCTTGGTATTTAGAACTGGAGAACAGTCAAGAAAAAGTGCTAAAAGGACTAATAGCGGAAAGTCCTAAATATATAATTTCAAAACCATATGACAACGTAGGCAAATTTGAATTGGGAAGCTACAGACCGTCAAAAATTGCGGCTTTTGTAGATGAGAACTATCGAGAGACAACTCAAATTTCCGATACACTTTGGCTAAAGGAAAAGTATGAAAAGTAAAAGCTATATCTTTCTAATTCTATTAATAATCTTCATCTTTTTTCTGCCAATAGTTATAAGCCCGGCAAAATTGACGGCAAAAGATAACGACACGGGGAGAATAGTAATTCCAATGTTTTCGTTTTTAAAATCATCCCTTTTCAACTATGGCCAAATTCCTCTTTGGCGCTCAGATCAGTTAATGGGGGAGACGTACGTTGGCAACCCAATCTCCCAACTTCTTTATCCGGGAAACATATTATTTCTAATTCTACCGGTAAATATAGGAGTAGTGGTTTATTTCTTAGCAGATTTATTTCTGGCTTCAATTTTTACGTTTTTTTTAGCCAGATCGTTCGGTATTACCAAACAGTCCTCATTTGCGGCAGCTCTTTTTTACGGTTTATCCACGAAAATGCTAGTTCATGTTGAAGCTGGTCATGTCAACATAATCACCGCGTTCGCTTTTGCCCCGCTTTCTTTTTTATCTCTGCGAAAATTAATATTAAAAACCAGTTTTTTCCATCTCGTAGTCGGTGCTGTTTCATTAACATTTATGTATATTACTTTTCCCACAATTTTTTATTACGTCTCTATTTTTCTGGTAATCTATTGGTTATATAAGTCTCCTTTTCATTTAAGCCCGCTTGTTATGCTACTTGCCTTAACCTTTGGATTGTCTGCCATTGCGCTAATTCCTCAATTAGAATTTAGTTCTCTCTCTACGCGCAGCTCTTTGAAACTCGAAGAAATAGCGATTCCTCTTTGGAATTTTAAAAAATTCCTAGTAAACCTTCTTTTCCCATATCTCGCACAACATAGAGTGGATCAAGAAGAATTTCTATATTTGGGCCTTGTACCAATGTCCCTTGCCCTTATCGGTTTTTTCTGCCTTAAGAAAAATCAAAAAATTATCCTAATTGCCTTTAGCTTAATAATAGCGTTAATAATAGCCGGACTCTCAACGCCATTTTTTAAATTGGCCTATGAATTAATTCCTCTTTTTAAGTATTCCAGAGTAACCACGAGAGTCTGGTTTATTATTGCCCTTCTAGTTGCACTTCTTGCAGCACTTGCCCTGGATAAAGTTAAAAATAAAAAAATTACAAATCTGCTGATTTTTGTCTTCATTGTTGAGACAGCTTTTATTTTCTACAGTAGGCTTTCGGTTTCACCAGCGCTTTCCCATAATAATGAAGAAATTTACAAACACCTTGCGGATGATAATGATATTTTTAGAGTTTACTGCACATCTTCATGTTTTAATGTGCAAAAATTACAGGAATATGGAATACAAACATTAAACGGGGAGAACCCTCTTCAGCAAAAGGATTTTATAGATTTTCTTTCCAGTGCCGGAAACTACAAATATGAACACTTTGCTGTCATATTTCCGCCTTATCAGGTTTGGCAAACATCAAATCCACCTGTCCCCAACGCTGAACTTTTAGGCCAGGCAAATGTAAAGTATGTAGCATCAACCTACCCCCTGCAAAGCGATGATTTTACAAAGGACAATAAGTATGGTGACATTTATCTTTATAAAAATGAAAAGTTTCGCCCTCGAGCTTACTTTTTAGACTCCAACGATACTGTCGAAGTCAAAGCATATTCCCCCAACAAAGTCAGTTTAATATTCTCCACCTCCAGCCAACCACGAACGCTAATTTTTGCAGAAAATTATTATCCGGGTTGGGTTGCCAATGTCGACCACATTAAATTAAATGTCGAGCCTTATGGAGTATTTCGCAAAATTGTTGTTCCTGCAAACTACGAAGATCTTGATATCAAATTCCAACCAAAAACTTATGCTTTCGGTAAAACTGTTACACTGGCAACTATTAGTTTTTTGGTAATATACTATTTCAAAAGCCGCAAAAGAAAGATTTCACAAAAACAATAATGCAAAATATTGCAATTTTAAGTTATTATTCCGGAGTTATTGAAAGGGGAGTAGAGACATTTGCTTTTGAAATAGCAAACCGTTTAGCAAAAAACCATAACGTTACAATATTTCAGGCAGGTAACCCAAAGCCATTCCAAAAATTCAAGACAATTCAGATAAAAACAGTAATAGCGAAACCTCAAACAACTCATGGCTTTCTCGGGAAAATCTATCTGGATTCTCATTCCCTTAAAATCCTCTTATTTAGCCTAAGCATGCTCCCAAGAATCGTTAAAGGAAAATACAAGTTTCTAATTTTATTAAACGGAGGTTGGCAAACTGCAATCCTTAGAGTAGTGACTAAATTAACCAAAGCCAAAATGATAATACCAGGCGAAGCAGGCATTGGGTCGGATGATGCATGGAACCTTCTTTTTAGACCGGATGCATTTGTTGCTTTGACCACTTCTCAGGCAAACTGGGCAAAGAGACTTGCCCCGGAAGTCTACACAACTATAATTCCAAACGGAGTAGACCTGTCGAGATTTAATCCAAAAGTAGCCGCTAAAAAACTTCCGCTGGTTGGGAAAATTGTAATTTGTACCTCCGCACTTGTACCCTACAAAAGAGTAGAAGCAACAATAAAAGCTGTGGCTTATACAAAAGACATGAGCCTTCTGGTCCTGGGAGATGGCCAAATGCGGGGGTTAATAGACAGCTTGGGCAAAAGAATCTTAGGCGCCAGATACTTAAGGTTGGTCGCACCTTACGACGAAATCCCTGCCTACTATCGGGCGGGAAACGTATTCACTCTTGCTTCTAAAACAGAGGCATTTGGGACTTCTTATATAGAAGCCATGGCGTGTAATCTGCCGGTAGTTACTACCACTGATGATTCAAGAGCTGAAATAATAGGGGAGGCTGGAATTCTCACAGATCCCACAAATATTGAAAAATATTCAAAAGATCTTCAAATTGCAGTCAATACTAACTATAAAAATAAACCCTATGAACAATCGCTTAAATTTAGTTGGAATAAAGTTGCTGAAAAATATTCTAAACTCATCACAACCCTGCAATAGATGCAGTATCTAAAAAAATACTACTTTCTTTTTCTAATTTTAACTTTCGCGACAATTATTTTGTCTATCAATTTGAACAAGCCGTTTTACGGCCACCACGATTGGAATGCAGCATGGTACTCGACATTTGCCAGAAATTTTGTAAATTACGGATTTTTAACAACTAAGTTTGGTTCGGTAATGAGCGGGGGGCCGACAGAACCCAATGATTTTACATATTTTACCCACTACCCTCCTATGCTTCCTGTATTGATTGGCATAAGTTTCAAAATCTTCGGAGTACACGAGTGGTCTGCACGAATAATCCCGCTGATATTTTCTCTATGGACTATTACTATGGTTTATATTTTAGGATTAAGGTTTTTTGGCAAACAGGTGGCAATTTTAGCAGCTGCAATTTCCGGTGTATTACCAATAGTAATATATTTTGGCAAAATGCCCGTTCAGGAAGTTCTAACAATAGCTCCTGTCCTTTTGTCTGTTCTTTTCTACTTCGATTTCTTTAAGAAGCCAACAACTCGAAATCTTTTCAAATTAGCAGCAAGTCTAATCTTCTCTCATCTAATCAACTGGCCGGGCTATTACGTAACGCCGCTGTTTTTCATTCATTACATACTCCTTGCGCCAACTAAAAATAGACTACCAAGACCTAAGGGCCAAGGTCTTCTTTTCCTCGCTCAAAATTCACTTCATATACGCAATAAATTCAGTAATTTTTTCGCTCAGAATAGACTCAGAACGGCAATAATTTTTCCGGCAATCAGCTTATGCATGTTCGCACTTCATGCACTGCATTTAGCAATACTGACCGGTAATCCATTAGGGGGAGGGATGATAGACGTTTTACTTTTCAGGCTTAATTTAAGCGAGAAACCTTTGGATTTCACCACGTTTAATTTCCTTAAGCAACAATTTTTTCTAATAATAGCTTATTTTACGAAACCGATCATTTTTTTATCGTCTATAACAATTCTATGGATAATTTCAAATGTTAAAAAATGGAAAAAATCTTTACAAATACAGCTCTTTATAATACTAGGTGTCTTTGGTATTCTGCATAACTTGATTTTCAGAAACATGGCTTTTATTCATGATTACATGATTATTTACCTTTGGCCATTCATTGCGCTTTCCTCATCTTTTGGATTATTTCAAATAGTTAAAAAATTCAAAATCAAATCGCAATCAATGATCGCAGTCTTCTGCTTGATTTTGTTTTTTATGATGTTTCTTCAAAGTCGAAATTTTGTTTCAGCATTACTCGGAAGCAGCGGCTTCAAGGATGGATACGACCTGGGAATTTTGATAAACGAAGAGACAAATCTATATGACAAAGTTTTGGTTCTTTCCCCTGAATTTCACAGGTACTTCGATGTTTTTGTAAATTACTATGCAGCAAGAAATATAGATTTCGAAATACCTTCAGCAGAAGAAATTAAAAACTATAATTTGATAATTGCCATACCGTCGAGAGACACGCCCCAAAGCATAATTGACGTTTTACAAAAAGAATATAAAGCAACTACAATAAATCAATTCATTGTTTACACAACCAGATGAAAAACAAACTTCTGATTTCGGTAATCATTCCGATTTTAGGCCCGCAGTCGAGTTCTACTCGACGAGGACCGCAAGCAGGAATTAATATATGAAAGTAACGGTAGTAATTCCTGCTTATAACGAAGAGCAAGTAATTGGCGAATGCCTCGAATCACTTCAAAAGCAATCTTACAAAGATCTAGAAATTATTCTTGTTGATGACGGATCAACTGACAAAACAATAGAGATTGTATCAAGTATCCCTTCGAGGCTCAGGGTAAACAAGTATCAAGTATCAAGAATGCTTGTGCTGAAGCAAAATCACCTAGGCCCCGGGCCCGCTAGAAATCTTGGGGCATCAAAGGCTAGGGGAGAAATCCTCGTTTTTGTCGACAGCGACATGACCTTTGACCGGGATTTTATAAAAGATCTTGTGTCCCCTATTCTAGAAGGTAAAACAATCGGAACATTTTCCAAAAACGAGATGAATGCAAACCAAAATAACATTTGGTCAAAATGCTGGAACATAAACAGAAACTGGCCGCCTGACCGTCTTATCCCACCGGATTATCCAGATAATGCGCCAGTCTACAGAGCAATTCTAAAGGAAGAATTTGACAAAGTTGGCGGATTCGACGCAACAGGAGAATACACCGACGACTGGTCACTTTCCAGAAAGTTAGGCAAAAAATCAACACTTGCGTCGGGGGCAACATATTTCCATTCAAATCCGTCTAATCTTTCAGAAGTATGGAAGCAGGCCAGATGGATTGGTAAAAACGAATTTATTTCGGGAAGCACAATAAGAAGAATAAGGTCTTTGATTTTCTACAGTTTCCCAATGTCCTTGGCAGTCGGCTTTTTAAAATCAGCAATAAACCGACAACCGAATTTTATCCTCTTTAAAATATGGTTCGATCTTGCTGTGTGGATTTCAACTGCCAAATCGTTTTTTGGTGAAAGAAAATCTAAGTAGTCTCTAAATGGGCAATATCGTTTATTAGCTCTTCTTCAACGTCATCTTTATTCAGCTTAAAAATAGTTATGGAAGTATTAGCAAACTTGAGATGTAAAGTTTGTTCTCTTGGCACCTTTTTGATGACTGGTACGAGTGCTCTAATTGAACCACCATGAGTTACGATGAGCACCCGCTTATCATTATTGTTTTCAACAATCTTTTCTACTGATTTTATAAGTCTGATTTCAAATTCTCTCCATGACTCACCATTCGGAGGTTTAAAATTGAATCTGGTTCTAATATCCATTTTCTCCAACCTTAAAAACTCGACAGCCGCATCTCTTCCTTCCCAATCGCCCCAATTTCTTTCCTTTAAAGCATCATCGAAAACTATTTCTTTTTTTAGAATTTTGTTTATGATTTCAGCCGTTTCCGATGCTCTTTTCAGGGATGAACTATAAATAATATCCACATTAAATTTTATTAAAGCTTTCTCTAGAGCCTTTGCCTGCTTCTTACCAACATTATTTAACTTTGCGAAGTCACTGCTTCCTTGAAGTAACCCATTCTTATTCCAATCCGTTTCTCCGTGTCTGGCCAAAATCAAAGTTATCACAGATAAATTGTATATGATAAACTTCTAGAATTGTAGCTGATGATAATTGTCATTCTCGTTGTTTCACTTGCACTACGCTTAATTGCAATCAATCAGAGTCTGTGGCTGGATGAAGCAATTAATGTCGGCAATGCTGCAAACCTCGATTATAAGTCATTAATTTTCAATTATTCTCTCGGTGATTTTCACCCGCCGTTTTATCATCTAGTTCTCAAGTCTTGGATATTACTTTTTGGAAATAGCGAAATTTCGGTCCGGCTGCCTTCTGTAATTTTTGGAGTTATTACAGTTTATATTACTTATTTGATCGGCAAGAAACTTTTTAATCAAAAAACTGCATTTGTGGCAGCAACCCTAATGGCAACAGCTCCTTTGCATATTTATTATTCGCAGGAGGCAAGAATGTACTCCATGGCGGCAATGTTTGTGGCATTGTCTGTTTATTTTTTTATTTCTATTTTACAAAAAGACAAACTCGTCTTCTGGATAGGTTTCATAACATCAACCGCATTTATGCTTTATAGCGATTACCTTCCCTATTTAATGATCCCAATTTTTGTTATTTATTTGATTTTAAATCGAAAAAATATCCCTAAAACAACTCTGAGAGCATTTATCCCTGCATATATTGCAATAGCCATTTTAATTTCCCCCTGGTTTTTAGTTTTTCAAAAACAAATAAGTGTTGGCCTTTCGGCTGCTGCCGCATCACCCGCATGGGCGCAAGTTGTTGGAACACCAGATGTTAAAAGTCTTGCAATTACATTTGTAAAATTCACAATTGGAAGAATTTCGCTTGAAAATAATTTAACCTATGCCTTTGTCGCGGCACCTATCGCAGTATTTGTTGCATTTTTGCTCGCATTTTCTTTTTTCCGTATGTCACCAAAAAGATCAATAATTTGGTACTGGTTTATAATCCCGGTCGTATTGGGCTTTCTTATTGGATATATAGTTCCCGTTTTTGCTTATTTTAGATTCCTTTACGTTTTGCCTGCCTTTTACTTAATTTGGGCTTCTGCAATCACCACAATCAATTGGACGCCGATGGTAAGGATATTACTGGCAATCGGGGTTGCTATTAACTTAATTTCAGCAACCGCCTATTTTGCAAACCCTAAATTTCAAAGAGAAAACTGGAGAGGAGCAGTTTCTTATGTTTTACAAAATGCTACCCCAAAAACTGTGGTGCTTTTCGAATCTAACTTCACAACAGGACCATTCGACTATTACAACACATCTAAAATTCCGGCGAGTGGTGCGCTTGATGATTTCGACCCGGACCCGGAACTTGTCAAAATAAGAGTAAAAGCACTAACCACAGGCAAAAATAAAATATTTCTTTTCCAATACCTTTCCCAGATTACTGATCCCCGAGGACTTGTTTTTGAACAACTGACTAATCTTGGTTTCAACAACACTTCGACCAAAGACTTTAACGGTGTAGGTTTTATATATGAGTTTACAAAGTAAAGCAAAAAACTTTTTTGACAAATTCTTCTGGCGTCAGCATCCGGAAGCGGCTATAAGATACTTTCCTGTTGTTAGTGAGATAAAAAGACTAAAGTTAACAAACTCAAAAATTCTTGAAGTTGGCTCAGGTTCTTTGGGAATAACACCATACTTAAAAAAACAAATAGACGGGATTGATGTAGATTTTTCCGGCCCCAAATCCCCATATGTGAACAAAATTAAAGGAACGGCTACAAAATTGCCTTTCAGGAAAAATTCTTATGATGTTGTAATTTCGGTTGACACTTTGGAACATTTGGAAAAAATTGACCGCCCAAAAGCTATTGCCGAAATGATACGCGTTGCGCGCAAACTGGCAATAATCGTTGTACCAATAGGTGAGCTTTCGCAAAAGCAAGACAGAAATCTTTACGAGTATTGGGAAAAAATATTCAAGGAAGAAAACCAATTTTTAAAAGAACACGTCAAAAATGGCTTACCGGAAGTCGAGGAAATTTTAGTTAATATTGACAAGTTCAAAAGAGCTTATGAGAAAGCTGCAAAAGTGAAATCCTATCCCAATCTTAATCTTTTTGTAAGAAACATTCTTATGAAAACCTGGATATCCAAAAATAAATTGATTTATTACATGTATATGAAAGGATATTTATTTCTATTACCACTTCTGAAAAATGCTAACTGGGGCAACTGTTACCGTAGGGTCTTTGTGATAGAATTCGAAAGCCCCGTAAATTCGCACCTTGAATCGTATTCGAATAGAATTGAAAAGATGAAAGGTAAGAATCAGCGGGGTAGCCCATGAGAACAAGCAAAGCTTTTCTCCGAATAGGCATAGATATCTCCCAGATAACTCACGGAACCGGGGTATCGAACTACACAAAACTACTAGTAGAGCACCTTCTTAAAATAGATCACAAAAACCAATATGTAATTTTTGGATCCGCCCTAAGAGCGCACTCAAAGCTTGTAGAATTTTCAAAAACGTTAGAAAAATACGAAAATGTCCGATTTCATTTTCCCTTCTTACCACCTTCGGTTCTAGAACCTCTTTGGAATATTTTTGGCGTCTACCCAATTGAAAATTTTATTGGAGAAATAGATGTCTTTCACGCCTCAGACTGGATTCAGCCACCATTTAAAAACAAAAATACCAAAATTGTTACTACAATTCACGATATGGTGCCATCGCTATTCCCAGCTTCAGTTCATAAAAAAATCATTGCAGCTCATAGAAGGTCTCAGAGAAAGATAAAAGAAAGAGCAGATCTAATATTTGCAGATTCCCAAACAACTAAAGACGATGTCCACAAATTTCTTGATATTTCTCAGGAAAAAATAAAAGTCGTATATCTTGCTCCATCTGAGAACTTTAAGCCCCAAGAGGATGAAAAAATAAACGAAGTTTTAGAAAAATATAAGATCAGAAA
>JAUYIQ010000048.1 GCA_030688205.1 Candidatus Curtissbacteria bacterium
ATAGCCGGCGCCGGACTCAAAAAATTTCTGGGAGTTGTGTCCGGTACAAACCTTGCTGGCCAGGATATTAATTTTTTCCTGATTGGTATGATCTCTTCTGCTATTTTTGGCTATCTGACAATTAAATACTTTATAAAATACCTGTCTGCAAAAACCCTCTGTCCGTTTATTGTCTACAGAGTAATTCTAGGTCTAATACTTATTGCCTTATCTCTTACTACCATCTACTAACTACAACCTAATTGTTATAATTGTCCAAATGGATATTGCACAATCTGTGAGTGATCTGGGTACTCGCTTTTCGGTTATTCAAAAAAGCTTTGATCAGGATCAAAAACAAAACGACTTAAAAAGTTTAGAGGCACAAAGCTCAAACCCTAATTTTTGGACAGGGGACTCACAAGCAGCCCAAAAAGTAATGAAGAGAATTGCATATTTAAAAGATCAAATTACCTCTTACATATCGCTGGAAAAAGAAATAGAAGATCTTAAATCATTCTCAAGCATGTCAGAAGATCCTTCTATGGCCGAAGAAGTTAAAAAAGAGCTAAAAACCATAAGAGAAAAGTTAGAAAAGTTGGAAACCGGAATGTTTCTATCCGGTCCTTATGACCAAAACGAAGCAATCCTTTCTGTTCACGCGGGGCAAGGAGGAGTAGAGGCTATGGATTGGGTAGCCATGCTCAAAAGAATGTACGAAAAATTCTTCGGGAGCAAAAAATGGGATTACGAAATAATCGATGAGACTCCCGGTGAAGAAGCTGGTTTTAAAACCGTAACCATGCTTGTAAAAGAAGATTTCGCCTATGGTCTTTTGAAAAACGAAGCAGGAGTTCACCGCCTTGTGCGCCAATCCCCTTTTAATGCTGCAAATCTGAGGCAAACGTCATTCGCACTGGTTGAAGTCATGCCCGAAATTAACCAGTCGCAGGATATCATCGAAATAAAACCGGACGACATCGAATTCGAAGCCTTTCGTTCCGGAGGCCATGGAGGTCAAAACGTTAATAAAGTGTCAACGGCAGTCCGAATTAGACACAAACCTACAGGAATAACCGTTACCTGTCAAACCCAACGTTATCAGGCACAAAATAGGGAAAACGCAATGAAGCTTCTTTTAGCAAAGCTTTGGATACTTAAGCAAACAGAAGACCAAAAACAAAAAGATGTACTTAAGGGTGGACATATTACGCCTGGCTGGGGTAATCAAATCCGTTCATATGTACTGCACCCGTACAAAATGGTCAAAGACCTTAGAACCGGCCACGAAACTGGCGACGCTGAAGCCGTTTTAGACGGAGATTTGGAAGATTTCCTGAAGCAGGAACTTTCCCTATCCGCTGAGATCTAAAAAGGTCTTGCTGGAATGCAAAACTTACTGATATGTCTTCCTCTGCTTCGCAGAGCGACATATAATAGGTTGCACCCAAGTGCAAGCCTAATATATAATGACCAGAGTCTCAAATGGAATCAAATCAGTCTCTTCAATCTGAATTCAAACCTGCCAACGCATTAAGATCTGTGCCCAAAAACATCCCCTTTAAAAAACTATTGCCGCTCGCAGTCATTGTAATAATTGTTGCAGCCGGCATATTTTCCGGCCTCGTTTTCTCATCCAGAAATAAAAACTCAAAAATAGCGGTTTCCACAGCTGCAGACGAAGAAAATTTATCTCCCGAACAAAAACAATCATTTCAATCAGTAACCCGTGATTCGGCAGAAGGCGTTGTTGAGAAAAATGATAAGTTCGAAGAAACAGCTCAGGGTCAATGGAAACTTATAAGGGAAGGCGGCGAAAGCCAAACTGCTTATTTGACATCTTCATTTTTGGATCTTGACCAATTCATTGGTAAAAAGGTAAAGGTCTTCGGAGAAACTCTCGGAACAGATAAAGTCGGCTGGTTAATGGACGTAGCAAAAGTCGAGGAGCTTTAATTTCCTAAATTTTCTGCCTCATGATACAGTTCGAATCTGTTACCAAAAAATATCCTAACGGGCAAATCGCTCTTGATGATGTTAATCTTAAAATCGAAGACGGAGAATTTGTCTTCGTCACAGGTCTATCAGGTGCCGGAAAATCTACACTCCTGAAACTGATAACCAGAGAAACGAGACCGTCAGTTGGGAAAGTTCTTATAGACGAACAAGATATATTAAAAATACCGGAAGGTAAATTACCGATTTTAAGAAGAAGGATTGGGACGATATTTCAAGACTTTAAACTGCTTTTAAACAGGACAGTATTTGAAAACGTCGCTGTTCCTCTTGAAGTTCTTTCTCAAAAAGACTCACATATTGAAAAAGAGGTATCAGCGACTTTAGAAAAAGTTGGTTTACTTGAAAAAGCCAATAACTTCCCGGCCCAGCTCTCCGGAGGAGAAATTCAAAGAACAGCAATTGCCCGTGCAATCGTCGCAAAACCGGTAGTTCTTCTTGCCGACGAGCCGACAGGTGATCTTGATCCTAAAACTGCCAGGGAAGTGGTCGAGCTTTTGGAAAAAATAAATAAAGAGGACAAAACCACAATTATAATGGCAACTCACAATGAAGCGGTGGTTAATCATTTTAAAAAAAGGGTTATCGTTTTAAAAAAAGGTAAAATAGAAAAAGATACAAAAGAAGGAACATATGAAGCAGATTAAAAGAACTTTAAAGCTTCTGCGAAGAAGTCCATATCACGCACTTGCTGCCATTCTTGCTATGACACTTACCTTTTTTATCACATCGCTTTTTGTAATCTTAATTCTTGGTGGGCAATTGGTACTTAACTATTTCGAACAACAGCCGGAGTTGCACATTTTCTTTAAAGAGGATGTCCAGGATTCCAAAATTGAAGAGATTGCTCAAAACACAAGAACAACCGGTTTTGTTAAAGAGGTGAAATTCATTTCCCAGGAAGAAGCGCTCGCTATTTACAGAGAACGTTTTAAAGATGATCCCCAACTCCTGGAATCGGTAACTGCAGACTATTTGCCCAAGTCTATTGAGGTTGCTGTAACCAAACCTGAAGGAATTATAGAAATAACCAAACTGGTAAAAGATAAACCGGAAGTTGAAAAAGTTGTTTCACTTTCTGAAAAAGCTATAGAAAATCTAACCAGTTCTGTCAAGGTTATCCGTTTTGGCGGAATAATTTTTGTCTCAACGCTAACCGTGGTTTCCTTCCTTATTATAATAATGGTAGTTGGTATGCGTATCGCTCTTCGGCGTGATGAAATATCGATAATGAATTTGGTCGGTGCCACAAAATGGTATATAGCCAGACCGTTTTTCTTGGAAGGTGCATTTTATGGCTTAGTCGGAGCAAGTATTGCTGCTTTTCTAACCTATGCCGTTTTGCTTTTTTACTCACCCAACATCCAGGAATTCGTTGAACCAATTCAGATCTTTCCAATTCATCCTGTCTTTTTTCTTTATCTTTGGGTTGGGGAGGTGCTTATTGCGGCTGCAATCGGAGTTCTTGGAGCAGCCATTGCACTTTACAGGTACCTTAAGATTAGATGAAAAGAATACTTTCGACCTTACTCTTTCTGCTTGTAGCAGCAGTATTTATCAATTCTTCTTCGCTTGCGACATCTCTCGAAGACTGTGACAACAGCAACATTCCTTCAGACAAAATATCCGACTGCATAAGCATTCTTTCTAAAAAAATTACAGATCTTGCAGACCAGAAAAAAACAATCGCAAGCCAGATAGCCCAGTTTGATAATCAGATCAAAATTACCCAGTTAAAAATCTCCGACTCCGAAGCAACTATTGCCCAGCTGGAAAAAGAAATAGGTGTTTTAGGTTTTAGAATTGGCTACATATCGGAGTCTGTCGATAAATTGGAGGAAGTTCTAAAACACAGAATACTCGTAACTTACCAGCAAAGTAATGTTTCCAGTCTGGAAATAATGCTTGGCTCCAACGACTTTAAGGATTTTATGCAGAGAATTCAGTACCTAAGAGTTGTTCAGGAAAATGACAGAAAAGTATTAGCTAACTTACAACAAAGCAAGGCAAATTACGCCAACCAAAAAGATGACCGCGAGGAAAAGCAGGTACAAATTGAAGAAAATAAAAAGAAACTTGAAGCACTCAAAACAAGCTTAGGCCGCGATAAAGTCGCAAAACAGGCCTTTTTAGAAGCAACAAAAAACGATGAGGCAAAATTTCAAAGACTACTTGCACAAGCACAAGCAGAGCAGGCTATCGTTTTTGGAGGGGGATCGGATGTATTCATGAGAGACGTTAGCCAGGGAGAATCCATTGGCTCGGTTGCGGCACACAGTGCAAGTCCTGGCTGCTCCACAGGCGCCCATCTCCATTTTGAGGTTCACAAAAACGGCGGACTCCAAAACCCCAACGATTATTTGTCATCGCACAGCACAAGTTATGCATATCCCGATTCGCAGGTTTCATATTACGGTTCAATTAACCCGCATGGAGATCTGCCGTGGCCGCTTAATGACCCAATTCAAATTAATCAGGGCTTTGGTTCGCACCCGTTTGCCCAGCAGTTCTACTCTAACGGTACGCATACAGGAATAGATATGGATTCCACCTCATCTACAGTAAAAACCGTAAAAGCCGGAAAACTATTTGGTGGATCCTACAATTGTTCGAATGGAAAACTTTACTACGCAAAAATTGAACACGACGACGGCCTTACCACGTGGTATCTCCACATGATCCCGCACTAGTTCTTCTGCTAAAATAAAGTTAATGCCCAGAATTTTCGTTTTTGCGACAGCAATTACATTTTTCCTGCTTTTTTCACCACAAGTTTTTGCAGATTCCGAGATAGTTATTAATGAATTTTACGCGTTAGGAGGTTCAGAAAACCCGGACTGGGTTGAGCTTTACAATATGACTGACTCAAAAGTAGATATAGAAGGTTGGCAAATTAAAGACGAAACAGAATCAAACAAAATAATTTTGGGCGGATATGTTTGTTCTCATAGCTTTAGAAAATTCACATTTTCCAACCGTCTTAACAATGGCGGAGATAAAATTCGTTTATTCAAATCAGGTTCTGATCAAACGGTAGACGAACTGACATACTTTTCGCAAAGCATGCCAACACATATTCAAGGTCAATCGACAGGAAGAAGTCCGGATGGTTCTGGCTCCTGGATTGTTCTTTCAACACCGACACCAAGTGATGACACTTCATGTGATCAACCAACTCCGACTCCAACACCAACACCAACACCATCACCTTCGCCAAGTCCAACCCAGACGTCATCGACTGCAAAATCACCAAGCCCATCGCCCATTTCTACAAAATCCCCATCTCCTACACCGAAACCGTCGCCCAAAGTATTGGCCGAAAAAGATTCGCAATCTTCCACTCCTTCTGCACAACAAGAAACACCGAGTCCGTCTCCCAGTCCGAGTGCAGAAAATTCTTCTCCTAAATTCAAAGTAGCAGGATTATTATCAGGTACGGGTTTGGCCTTAATCGGAGTGTCTTTTGCCCTTTACTTATGGTATTCTAAGCGCTTGCCAAAAAATGAAAACCCTTAATTTATGGCTGCCTGTCTTTTTATGGGCAGCTGTCATCTTTTTTTTCTCTACGCTTACAAATCCCAAAGCCAGTGATTTTTTCATTTGGGATTTTATCGCCAAAAAAATAGCTCACATTAGCGAGTATGCAATTTTATATATGCTACTGTTTCGTGCGACTGGCAAAAACGTTGTCTTGTCATTTGTTATAACAATTCTTTATGCGATTTCAGACGAAATACACCAAGGCTTCATTCCTGGCAGGAGCCCGGCGATCTATGATGTAGGGCTGGATGCATCCGGTGCAGGAATCGCAGGATATGCTATATGGAAGTTAAAACAAAATCAGAGCTACAAACACAAAAAATAGGAGAAGAAATCGCCGGAAAACTTAAATCCGGCGATATTGTTTGCTTGTATGGAGATCTCGGTGCCGGCAAGACCGTATTTGTAAAAGGGATAGCCAAAGGGCTCGGTATCCAAAAAAGAATCCTTTCACCGACTTTTGTACTAATGCGCGCATATCCGGGTCTTTACCATTTAGATCTTTACAGAATAGATGACTTCAGATCTTTAGGCCTTGATGAAATATTTGAAAATGAACAGATAAAAGTTATTGAATGGGCAGAGAAATTAGGAAGCGCACTACCCGAAAAAAGAATTGATGTAAAAATAAAAAAAGTAAATGAAAAAACACGAAAAATCACCATCAGCCGTATTTAAAAGCGGGGGAGTTGTCATTTTCCCAACAGATACCGTTTACGGCATTGGATGCAAGTTTGATAACATTGAAGGTATTGAGAGAATTTATAAAATAAAAGGCACGCCAAAAATACAGAACTTTCCCGTCTTAGTTTCAAATATTTCTCAAGTGGAAAAAATTGCAGATATCAACAACGTTGCCAGACAACTTATGGAAAAACATTGGCCCGGAGGTTTAACAATTATCCTTCCTGTTCGTCATGACGCTGACCCCTCCCTGTCATTGCGAGCGAAGCGAAGCAATCTATATTCAAAAGAATCTTCATATAAAATCGGATTCAGAATGCCAAATTTAGCTTCACTTCAAAAAATAATAAACGATGTTGGGCCAATTATTGGCACATCAGCAAACATTCATGGTAAAAAAGCACCCACATCGCAAGAAGAGCTTGATCCAAAACTAATCAGCCTCGCAGATTATGTAATCAGGGGGGAATGTAAAAAGGGGATTGAATCTACGGTTGTCGACACAACAGTAGAGCCTCCAAAAATCTTAAGACAAGGAACAGTCAAACTATGATTTTAAAAATAGACTCAACCAACAGGGAAGAGATAACAGTTGAGCTGACAGACCCAAGTTCTAAAAAAACAAAAAAGCTCACACAAAAGCAAAAACTTGGTTCTCAGGTTTTATTGCCGATGATAGTCAAAATATTAAAAAATAACAAAAAGAAGTTTTCAGATTTATCAGCTATCGAAGTTAACACCGGCCCCGGATCATTTACCGGAACGCGGGTTGGAGTAGCTATCGCAAATGCCCTCGGGTACGCGCTTAATTTACCCGTTAATGGCAAAAAGGGTAAAATTGCAGAAGTAGTATACGAAAAGTCAAAGTTTGATTAAATGACAATTCTTGTCACAGGTGGAGCAGGATACATCGGTTCTTGGGTCACAAAACTGTTATTAAATTCTGGCTATCAGGTGGTAGTTCTCGACAACCTGTCTCATGGCTATAAAGAGAATGTCGATCCTCGTGCCAAATTTATAGTCGGCGATATAAGCGACTCTAAAAAAACCAAAGAAGCCCTAAAAGGGGTTGATGCAGTGATCCATATGGCTGGCCTTATTGTCGTTCCCGAATCGGTAAAAGACCCGGTTAAATATACCCAAAATAATGTTTTGGGTACTGTCAGTCTTCTGGAAAGCATGAAAGAGGCGGGAGTCAAAAAGATAATTTTTTCCTCCAGCGCTTGCGTTTATGGAACTCCGGACAAATTGCCAATCGCAGAAGATGCACCGCTTCATCCTGATAACCCCTATGGTGCAACAAAAGCTGCAATAGAAGCTTTCCTCCAGGCATTTCATGCCAATTTTAGCTTCGATGTAACTATTCTTCGTTATTTCAATCCTTATGGTCCGGGTAAGCTTGCGCCACCCATAACCCACGCCATCCCCAATTTCATAACGGCGACTCTTGCCAAAAAACCAATACCGCTTTACTGGAAAGGTGAACAAATCCGTGATTTCATCTATATCGAAGATCTTGCTCAAGCTCACGTTGATGTTCTTTCACTTTCCGGATTTAATGTTTTTAATCTTGGAATGGAAAAAGGAGTAAAAGTAAAAGACGTAGTCGAAATGATTTTTGATATCGTCGGCTACAAAGTACCAATAGACAATTTAGGCAAAAGGCCGGGAGATGTTAGCGCAAACTACGCCTCGAGCGAAAAACTTAAAAAAGCCGTCGGCTGGCGCGCCAAAGTATACTTAAAAGAATGCCTTAGACGAACGATAAAGTATTACTCATCCTCATTTTCCCAACTCCAATCTACCACTTGACACAAAATTTTTCATAGTGTTTTCTTGTACTTAAGTTGAAAATCTTGCCTATCTTGATAAGCCTTGCCTTTTTTATAGCTATTGCATCTCGCCTAACTACAAATCAAGTTCTTGCAGCTGCACCAACCTTCGGCCCAAATATTTTAGTCTCCGACGCTCTCGGAACTTTCGGTAGTTCCAGTGACGGTCCACCAATTCTGGATATAGATATCGCCGGCAGAGTGTACGTTGCTTGGATTGACCATCGTAATCTTCAAACTGAAGTTTTCTTCTCAAAAATGACTCCAGACGGTCCAAGCTTCTCTGCTAACAAACCCTTAACTGGAATTAGCGACTCAAAAAGCTACCCTCAAATCGAAGAAGATGAAGGCGTCATTTACATTGCCTGGCATGAGAGAAGAGTAACAGGTGGAGTTGTCAAGAATGGAATATTCTTTACCAAATCCGTAGACGGCGGCCAAACATTTTTAGAAGAAGAAATCTTTATTGATGCAGCAGTCGGTCTTCCCACTTCTATGGTTGCCCACGATGGACAAATTTACATAGTTTACTCAATTATAAAAGAAGTTTGTTGTTTTAGTTCCTGGTTAGAGATCTGGATTGCCCGCTCGCAAGATCAAGGTAGAACATTCACCAAATCACGTGTCGCAGGTAGTCAGGGAAGTGGTACTTCTGACCAGAGACCAGCTGTTGATTTTCAGGCAGATAAAATATTCGTTTCCTGGTACGACTATAGCGGCATCAAATTTGCAAGCTCCACCGATGGTGGCGCAATCTTTGAGGTTCCCCACTATATATTCAAACCAGCAAATGCAGCCATACATAGACTCGGTAATACATTTGGTCGCATGTCACTTAAAACATCAACTTCAGGCACAATATTTATAGCCTTTGACTTCTTCTACGCTTTCGGAAATCCTGAGAGATTCGACTCCGAGGTTTATTCTATGAAATCAACGGACAGCGGTGTTAATTTCACCACAGCTTTACGCTTATCCGATGATGATCCGAATTCACTTAAGAAACAGGCAAGGCCAAGCCTCACTCTGTTACCGGATGGTTCACCGGTTGTCGCTTGGGTCGACGAGCGTGACGGGCCTGGCAAGATTATGCTCGTATACTCCGAGGATCAAGGCGAGACTTTTTCTCCAAATATTAGAATCAATAACACACCGATAAATCATGCCTTCTCTGCACCTACAATTGTTGCAGACAGTGAAGGCAAAATCCATTTCGTCCGCATGGACGCAGCCCTTTCCCCGGCCGGTGTTTGGTACACAAAGATTGATCTAGGCCTTCACTTCGACACTACCCCAACCCCATTTCTGGATTTACCTTGGGATTATGAAGGGAAAGGATTAACTTTCACTGAGGCAGCACTATCCATCAATTCGTATCTTGATCACGAATATCCATTGCTAAGCATAGGATTAGACGAGCCATTAGATTTAGTCAATTTTAGAGGTTTGCCAAGGAAAAAACTTCCATATTCTGGTCATGATGGTTACGATTACGGTAAAGATGCAAAAGCATTAATCAGCGATCCAGTTCTAGCTGCTGCATCTGGCTGTGCTTCCTATATTAAGACTGGTGCTGGAGGAAATGTGATCAAAATTAATCACGGCAATGGCTATGAAAGTAGGTATTTGCACTTACTAGACGATGGACTTATTACAAAATCACTCTCATGCATTCAAGTGACAAAAGGCCAGCAAATAGGAAAAGTTGGCTACACTGGTAATGTCATCCCTCAAGGAGAAGAAGGTGCGCACATTCACTTTATGGTAATCCAAGACAAAAATAATGACGGTAATTTTGAAGATAATATTCCAGACGGAATTACAGATCCTTTTGGCTGGCAAAGCACGGAACCAGATCCATGGCCAGATTACTCCTGGGGACTAGAAGATAACAAGAAAACCGGCAATTCAAGTTTTTATTTATGGACAAAAGCGATTGACAGCTTATCGGATAAATTAACATCAAATGGCGGATTCTTTCAGCTAGAAAGATATAAACTTAATTTTGCACAGAATGCAACTAACCAGAACCTAAATTTGCGAATAGAAGCTCAACCTACTGTAAAAGCATCAAACATTCTAAAATCAATCGGAACTACGATAAAAGTTACTGCCAAAGATATTACCGGCAACATCGTAACCAGTTTCCAAAACTTCTTCACCATAACCATCACTTTCAACGGTTTCGACCTAACAGGATATAACACAGAAACAATCTCAATTTATTCCAGCGAAGATGGAACAAATTGGGTTAAAGAGGAAACAACTGTCAATTTTAACGAAAAAACAGCATCAGCAGAAATCAATCATTTAAGTTATTTTGCCTTGATGGCAGAAAAACTGGATATAACAGTTCCAACCACAACAGCAAGCTTAACCGGAAGCCAAGGACAAATCGGATGGTATAGATCGGACGTTCAAGTAAGTTTAAATGCACAGGACAATCAAGGCGGCCTGGGAGTTGACTATACCTTATACAAGATTAATAACGAAGATTGGAAACAATATGCTAATCCTCTTCCATTTAACAACGAGGGAAATTATACAATCCAATTTTATTCTGTAGATAAGGATGAAAATATTGAGAACATTAAGAGCGTTAACTTCAATATCGACAAAACTCAACCAGTAGTCACTGCGCATATTGAGCGCTCTCCTGATTTCAATAATTGGTACAATCGCCCTGTACGAATTTCATTTTTAGCAGTAGATAACGAATCTGGAATAGACTTATGTATAGAACCTATCACATACAGTGGGCCAGATACTGCCACGGCCTTAGTTTCAGGAAATTGTACAGATAATGCAGGTAACATAGGCGAAGGCTCACTCAACTTTATGTATGATGACACTCTTCCAGAAGTATATATTCAGGCAACCCCAAATATTATTTGGTCTCCTAATAACAAGATGATAGATGTAAAAATTTTAGGATCCTCAACTGATACAATTGGAATTTTGAGTAAAGTCTTCGGAATCGAAGACGAATATAATGAAGTAGAGCCTGCTGTCAATAATTTTGATGATGTGATTAAGCTTATGGCAAGCAGGAAAGGTGAAGATCTTGACGGCAGAAAATACGTGGTTCAAGTAACCATCAAAGACCTAGCGGGCAATGAGAATACATCTACTGCAGAAATTATTATTCCACACGATAAAAGGTAATTAATAGAATTGTAAACTTTCAATAAGAGTGATAATCTTTAAGTATTAAACTAATGAAACTTATCCTGCCTATATTAATAGCCCTTATTTTGGCAGTTGGCTATTTTGCTGTAAAACGAGTGCCAAAACCAACCTATACACCTCCCTTGGAACAAACTTCTTCTTCTAGTCCCAAGGCGGATTTAAAAACAGTCCAGTCAAGTACAATAAAATTTAGCGTAAAAATCCCTGTCTATTACAATGTAGAAGAAAAAATAGGAAGTATGATCATTTCTAGCTCAAATGGTGAAATTTATATTGATAAAAACGGAACAAACTTTGATGATTTAGAAAGTTATGTAAAAGACCTAAGCCAGAAAAATAAATTTAACTTAGTGGATAAAAAAAATCTGGTAATTAATGGACTGCCATCAATTTCTGGGAAAGTAGGCGAAGAAAAGAATTATTTTATTTACAAAACTAACACAGTTTACACACTTTCCGCAAAGTCAGAAAAGTTGCATTCCACCCTTGACCAAATCGCCCAATCCTTCCGCTACACACCATAATCAAGAATCTCCAACCAGGTTAAAATAGTAAATATAATAGTAATTGCGTTTTATACGTCGATCGTATATATTTTCGTATATGAAGAATAAGACTCTTAAAACCAAATTAAGCAATGCAATATTACTTGCTCTTGATGCATGTGCGGATGGTTTTACGGAATTTGCAGAATTTTACGAGAATCCCCGACGTTATGTTTGGTATGGTCCGAGCGACTTTAAAAAACAAACGTTAACCTCTTCTCTTTTTCGTCTCAAGGAAAAAGGGTTAATAGAAAAAAAGATTAATGAAGATAAAGTAATACTCAAGTTAACAAATATAGGTAGGGAGTGGCTTTTAAAAAACGGGCCGGATTATAACCTTGAATGGGACGGTTTCTGGCGCTTGGTAATTTTTGATATTCCCGAATCCCACAGAAAAGTTCGTGACGTATTACGAAGTAAACTGAAATCATGGGGATTTGCCAAGTGGCAAAAGTCTGTTTGGGCAAGCAAAAAACCTTTGACAAAGGAAATAAGAAATTTAGTCAAAGAATTAGGCGTTGCTGATTGGATTTTAGTCCTGGAATCAAAAAATACAGGAAAAGAATAATGAGAAATACATTTTTTTATACGATCGACGTATAAAACGCAATCGAATTTTATATCTATTCTAATACTTGACAACTTATAACATTTGCTATAAACTACGCAAACTGCTTCATACTTCTGCCCAAGTACTGCCTCAATAGATCTTATTACTGCCTAAAAGTATCTTTTGCCAAAACTCAAAATGAAAAGCGGATTTGTAAAAATCTCGCTGCCCATAATCACAGGAATTCTTCTTGTGATTTTTGCCGTTTTAAATTTTCAACCAGTTTCACTTGCAACAACAAAAGTTACTATTTGTCATGCAACTGGAAGCCAACAGAATCCATACAATCGGATTACTGTTGATTGGAATGCTGTAGACGGTAATGGTAATAGTGATCACAACCGAAGCGGGCATCAAAATGGAGAGGACATTATCCCGCCTGGATTCTGGGATTGGAGTGGTCGAAATTGGGATACACAAGGTCAAGCTATTTGGAATAACAACTGTAATGAGCCAGCAAGCCCTACACCTACACCTACACCTACACCGACACCCACTCCAACACCTACACCGACACCTACACCTACTCCAACACCAACTCCGACTCCAACTCCGACTCCAACTCCGACTCCTGACCCATGTGAAGAAGAAAACAACCACGTCGGCTTTTGGAACTTCTTAAACATAGACGTCGAAGCACATCGTTCT
>JAUYIQ010000049.1 GCA_030688205.1 Candidatus Curtissbacteria bacterium
TATAATTGTATTGTTTTTGAATTTTGGTGAAGTTTTCGCGAACTCTTTTTGATCTACGCCGCAGGCAATTACATAAACTTTCCTGTTAGTATTTTTTTTAGTTTAGATGCAGTTTCTTTCGAGATTGCTATATAAGCGTTGGCACCCAACAGCAAATTAGTTCTTTCAAGTATTTCGCCAAGAACTCCACTTGCTCCTGCTATTTTAATCCATGAACCAATCCATACATCAGGATACCAGGCTATATGCGGAATTTTTTTCCTAAAAGAGACGATTTTTGCTGCAAAGTGCGTTACGAAGTTTGATGAATCGACAAGATCAATATCCAGCGCGTTGGCAAATTTAATTGCTGATATTATGAATTTTATCCTTTGTATAACGTTATTTGCGGTTGCATTGTAGCTTCGTGTATTTCCCACCCGAAATATTTCAAAGCTGGAAAGCTCTTCCCTTTTTTTTGTACCTGGTAGTTTGCTCGTCAGTACATAAACCTTATGTTTTTTCGCCAGATTTTTTGCCAGGAAAAAATTTCTTGCTTCTACCCCTCCGGAAAATTTCAGATCTTTCCCCGTCGGAAAAAATTCAGTTATGAGGAGAATTTTCATTATTTCTTATTTCGCCTGCGTTTTTTGGGAGAGAATTTTTGAAGTGCTACCTGGCGGATTATAAATGTTATCTCGTGTCTCAAATCTTCCACCATCACATAGATTCTGAAAACCAAATAAAATACAAGGGCGAGAGAGATGTAAACGATAATATCAACTCCTCTTCCAACTCCAAAAATTTCTGCAAGCTTTGTTGTAGTTTTGGGTTGGATGACGCCAAACGCCGCTGCCAGCCAGATAAGCATCCAAAAAATATATGTTTGAGGTGAAAGAATTTTTTCTTTAGCTCTTAAGTAAACACGGGAAATAGCAAATAAAATGAAGGCCAGCAGAACAATCTGGATCGTCGTTAACATCGTGCGATATTATAGCTCAGCGTGCCTACGATATCTATCTTAGAAGTCTCACGAGGTGTCTTGCAAAGACAGGTATTGCGTTTGTGTTTTTTTGACCCTTTGACCTTGAGTATGCTGTGTATATTGCTCGAATGGGAATCTCGATAGTTTTCAGTGAATGTTTTTTTGCCTCTAGCAATATTTCTGAAGAGAATTCCATTCTGTCTGCCTTAAAGTCAATTAGTTTTATAGCTTTTTTCGAAAAAGCACGAAGTCCGGATTGCGAATCTGTAGAAAAGACACCAAAAAGAAAAAGGGTCGCAAGATTTGCAAACCAATTTAGTATCAGACGATCTAGCGGGACCCTTTGTTTCTTCTTGAAACGAGATCCAATCACAATATCTGCGGATTTATCAAGTATTGGTTTTATAACCCTTGAGATATCTGCCGGGTCGTGCTGACCATCACCGTCAAAAGTAACAGCTAAGTCAATGTTGTGCACTCTCGCCCACTCGAGGCCGGTTTTTATTGCGGCACCAAGACCACGGTTCATGATATGACTTGCAACAGAAACGTTAGTTTTGTTTACCAAAATTTTTGTATTGTCCGTTGAACCATCGTCTACAACCAGTACTTGAATTTTCCCCAGGCCTTTTATTCTTTTGGGGATAGATTGAATAACTTTTAAAATTACTGCTTCTTCGTTAAAGGCGGGGACGATGATTACTGCTCTGTTTAAAATGCTCAACTTTTGGCAATTAAATAAATACCGACTATTGTTATTGCGAGTCCTGCAATTCTAATTGCGGATATGTGCTCTCCGAACAGCCGAGCAGATCCTATTGTTGTTATGATGAAAACGAAGGTTACAAAGATTGGGTAAACTCTCGAAAGATCATTGGTACTTAAAACCCGAAGCCATACAATAAACGAAAGGCCATACAAAACTAAGCCGCCAATTATAAACGGGTTTGTAGCAGCACGGAATAAATCAGCAAATATGTGAGCTTTTGAAAGACTCAGTCCGCCTAATTTCTCCACTCCACCTTTAAGAAGCATATTTGCGGTAGAGTTAAATATCACACTGATTGTCAGAAGTTGGACGAAAGACATAAGTTTTGAAAATAATAGCACACTACTTGTTTTTTTGTCACGATGTTATGCTACCCAATAACCCTGTGCAAACATGCCAGTTAAAATAAGTAACAGTGAAGTAAAAATAATTGCCAGTATAATTTTGACAACATTGCTTTTTATGGTGGCCAGAGCAATGTAGATCGGGAATACAACAATAATATATCTCGGCATTGAACTCAGTGTTCCTGTAAGAGTGGGGATAAATATTGTAAATAAGCTGAAGACGAACCACTCTTTTGGAATTTTCTTTCGAATCGAAATAACCAATATAAGTGCAAAAATAGTAGCCGTTACTTCAAGCAGTGCTGATGTAAAAAGAAGCCCTGTTGTTGAAAGCAGTATCTTAACGTACCTATACAGAACCTGTGGCAAAAGAATAATTGATTCTGTGGATCTTTCATTGCCGAATATTTGTTGTGAAGT
>JAUYIQ010000057.1 GCA_030688205.1 Candidatus Curtissbacteria bacterium
TGAAGTCTGGAGATAGGATCAACTGTGCTGGTGGCCGGGTTGTGGGAATCCCGGCACAACTGACTACTATGACTGTGGTATTTTCCGCAACATTCACATACTGGCCAGGCCATTATCATACGTCCTCCTCAATTATTGAAAATCCTCCACAGCTTTGTTTCGATTTCGTTTTGGATTTCGACCGTTTGGCTACGCTGTAAATCCCGTATTATCTCGTGTAATTTATCGACCATGCTGCAAAGTTTCAGCACATCACAGCCGCCTGCCGGCAGTCTATTTTGACCGCGATTTCCTGTAATGGCGCGGTATTTATCTCTATATTTTTGTGTATTATTCATCGTCATCTTCCTCCACCTTCCACCCCAGCAGCGGGGCGATCATCCGGATTAAGCTGTTGAGATTTTCGTTCAATAACTTGAGTTCCCGGATCAGTTCATTCAACTTGATGAATATCCTATTCATTTTCGTCGTTATGTGCTACCACAGCATTCCCACGACCAACCCGAATAGCCACACGATTAATACCATGGCATACAATTCCCTTGGCCCGTGCTTTCGATAATTACCGGTGTCGGTCAACGCCATTAGAATCCATAAGGCAATAAAGAAACCAGCTGCAATTTTAACAGACAACATATATACCTCCACATAACCAGTCGCTCAACCCCGACCGGAATTATGTCCGGTGCGTTTCAGCCAAAACCGGATCAGTTCGACCAGCCTTTCAATAGCGTTTTCAATGCCGTAAATCGCTTTTTCCACCACTTCCCACCCCAGCAATGAAAAACCTTGGCAATAGCCACAACCAAATACTTTTCAAGTTCGGCGACAAAGCTGCCGTTTACAGCAATACTCCAACCAGTTTTTTTATCCACACCATAGTCTCTAGTGACTACTCCCAAGCCTAAAGAGCTTGGGCTTCTTGGGATACACCCATAGCCTGTAGCCCCAGGCTAATTATGTTTTTCGCAGCATTTAAATCTCTATTAAGAGAAAGGGCGCAACAAGGGCAATGATAGACACGATCAGACAATTTGAGTTTCTGCCTGTTACCGCACCTCGAACAGTTTTGAGAGGTGTAGGCCGGGTTGATCTTAATCGCTCGCTTACCAGCATATTCTGCTTTATATTCGATAAGATTAAGAAACATCCGCCATGCAACATCGCCTATGCTTTTGTTAATACAGCGAAAATTATTTTTTTGCATGTCGTTGATAGACAAATCTTCAACAACTATAGTGTTAAATCTGTTTACAAGTTTGCGAGATTCCTGATGAGCAAAGTTTTCACGTTTCCAGCCGATTCTTTCATGCACACGAGCAACTATTTTACGGGCTTTTGCTCTGGCTTTGGTTGCCTTCTCTTGAGCAGAAAGTTTGCGCTGAACTTTTGCAAGAGACTTTTCTTCTTTGCGGAAAAAACGAGGATTTGCGATCTGTTCGCTATTAGACAAAGTCGCAAAAAACTCCAATCCCATATCCAGTCCTATGGCAGGCTCAATGGGTTGTTCAATAGGTTTATGCTCAATATCACAAGCAAAGGTCACGTACCATTTACCCGTAGGTGTGCGACGGATAGTACAAGTCTTGATTGTACCCTCGATAGGTCTATGAAGATTGATCTTAACTCCACCTATCTTAGAAAGCTGAACTACATTCTTGAGAAGTTTAAATCCGGATTGTGGATAACAAAAAGAATCATATCTGAATTTACTCCGAAACCTTGGATAACCAGGTTTATCGCCGGACTTAACACGCCTGAAGAAAGAGCGAAAGGCAAGGTCAATCCGCATAGAAATGTTTTGAAGAACTTGACTATGAATATCTTTAAGAAATGGCTGGTCTTTTTTGAGTTCACTAAAAGTTTTTTGCTGGTCATACCGAGAAAGGCTTTTCTTTTCAGATTCCCAGCTTTTCTTCCTTTGTTCAAGCAGATAGTTATAGAGCCACCTGCAACCATTAAGGGTCTGATTAAGAATAGTTGTTTGGCTATTAGAAGGATAAAGCCTATATCGGAAAGTCTTTTTCATAGTGTTTATAATATAATCATGTTTTGTGTAAAAGTCAAGCAAAAATATGGCTAAAGCCAAAAAAACTTATATCCAAGGGCTAAAGCACCTTGGCTTTACGGCCTAAAGGCCAGATAGTAAATACGCAAAATACTCTTTCAGTGGCTCCCGTGGATGCTCGCGGCGTTCATCCCTCCGGCGTTCGTGAGCTACTTCTGTTTTAGAGTATCTACGATTTTTTATCATGGTTGCCCCCCTGGAACAGTTTTATCGGTTCCGTTTGATGGCAAGTACGGTTTCATGCCTGCCCCGTTGGGTTGCTAAAGTTTGCCCCCTCACCGCATTTAGGGCATTTTACCATTTGATGTTTTGCTACCAACAGTGGGATGAACGCAACTTTCACCCCATTACATAAAAGGTCGTAATCACCAAGACTCTCTTTAAATTTATGTTCGTGCCAGTCTTTATTTTTATTTTCAGTCATTGTCTTTATCCTCCTTGTATGTCATCCATCCCC
>JAUYIQ010000060.1 GCA_030688205.1 Candidatus Curtissbacteria bacterium
TCCAATTTCATCCTGTCATTGTACCCTACAGATTAATTAGTAGTTTTCTGTCCTCAAAGGTTTCCAGGACCAAAAGATCTCAATTCTTTATTTCAAAAACCTTTCTTTTTGACGTGGCGCCGGAGATAAGCCGGACTTGAAAGCACGAAACTTTGAAATGTTCCGCTAGTAATTTTGTAATTGCTTCGTTCGCCTTACCTCCTATCGGCCGTTCTTTGACCGAGATGGTATACGTGTCCTGCGTAGCTTCATGCGGAGCAGGGCCACTCTCAAATAGTCTTAACGGTGGGGGAATAATTTTATTCTCTTTCGCATTTGGTTTCGCTTTAACAAAGATTTTCATTTTTTAAATCTTTACTACAACATACCAACATTCTCAAGTTTGTTGGGATGTGTGGGTAACTCAGCTCTCTTTACTTATGAGGCTTCTTTTTATAATTTTTCTCATCTGTTTCTTCAATAAGTGTTTCCATTACACCATAGGTGTGTAGGTTAGCCCCTCTCATCCCATTGTGATAATCAGCCATGTATTTTGCAATCGTGAGGGGGTTCTCTTTTTCATAAACTTCAAAAGTAACTTTAATGGTTGCAGTGTATGTTTTTGGTCGCTCCATGCTTTCATTATCTCCCACCTCTTCCAGTTTGTCTTAGTGACATCTGTGGATCACTTTTGAATAAAATGCTAGATTGGATTTGCCATGTCACAATCCACCGCTATATACAATGCAAAGTATTATGATGGTACGCATCTTTGGCAGTTGTCGCCTAAGCAGTGCGCGTTCAAAACATATAGAATGAAAGATGGGACAATTGTTGCGCTTTTTCAAGGTAAACGCGGAGCAAACCCAGAGATAGATTTTAAACTCAGAATGTTAGTGCCGGGTCTTGATAAGACACCAATACTTCCTCCTCACACATATTGGGTCGTGGATCTCCTGTTGAAAATCCCACAGTATAAAAAAGAAGTGAGAGAAATTGTACAGTATTATATTGATTATTATGACCGTATTAAACCTTTCTCGACCGTGAAAGAGCGAAATGAATCAACTCTTGAAACTGTGGAAGAAATTACAAAACGATTCTCTCACATTGAACAGGATTACACACTCTCTCTAGATTTTGTCGCTACGGTTGTTGAACTGTTCTGTAAAAACGAGAAGCTTACGCCTGGGGCGTACTGGTTTAGGACCCTCCTGTTCACTCTTCGAGACTATATTGATAGTAAGAAACATTATGTGGAAGTGCTGGGAGCAGCATTACCGGGATTCAAGAGATAACCTCCTTACTTTAAAAAGGCTTTAAATCGTTTGATTGATAGCTCTAGGTATTTCGATTCCGTGTCAATACCAATAAAGTTTCTACCGTTAAGGTGGGCGGTAACACCTGTAGTAGAACTTCCTGTAAAGGGGTCGAGAATAATAGCGTTCGATTTTGTTGATGCGAGGATAATTCGTCTTAAGAGTTCTACCGGTTTTTGGGTTGGATGTTTGCCAAATTCTTTTTCAGATTTTTTGGGCGGATAAATCGCCCAAACAGAGCGCATTTGTAAATTAGGTTTTTTTATAAAATCTTCTGACCAATTTCCGTTTTTCATTAACTCGTAATTAAAAGGGTGTTTTGCTTTTTTTTCTTTTCGTGCCCAGATTAAAGTTTCGTGTGATGCTGTAAAGTAACGACAACTTAAATTTGGCGAGCCGTTTGGTTTAAACCATGAAATATCATTTAATATATGATAACCAAGAGATTGAAGTGCGTAGCCGCATTGATAAATTGAGTGGTATGTTCCGCTTACCCAAAGAGTTCCTTCTGGTTTCAAAACTCTTTTACAAGCATTGAGCCATTTATAATGAAAATCGTAGTCATCTTCAAATCCTTTACTTTTATCCCATACACCCTTGTTGACGCTTACTCTTTTACCAGCGTGAAGACTAAAACCGTCATTTGAAAGATTGTATGGAGGGTCGGCAAAAATCATATCAATTGAATTAACTGGTAACTGAGCAAGTATATTAAGACAATCCCCATGATATAAAGTAAATCCTTTCTTTTCAAAGTAGGGTTTTCCTTTCTGTTGATTGGTATTTTCTTTTACAATTGGCAGAATAAGAGTTTGATTCGATTGCTCTACTTCACTTGTCCCCACCACATCCAATAAAACGCCTTGCAAAGCTAATTGTTGCCCGCTTTTAATTATGATTGGCTCATAGTTTTTATTTGCCGGTTGCAATCTAATCTGGCCTTTTTCTTTGTAAAATGTTTTTAGGGTTGCTTCATTCCCATTAAGTAGTGCGACTACCTTGTCGCCATTTTCAGCAGTATCCTGTTTATTTATTAAAATCGTGTCTCCGTCATTTACACCTTCATCAATCATACTATCGCCTTGAACTCTGAGAGCATACACTTCGCTCGATCTTGGGAGTCTACTTTTTGGAATAGCAATAGTTTCTCTATTTTCGATTACTTCTATTGGTTCTCCGGCGGCAATTATTCCTAAAAGAGGAATGCTAACCATTATTTCTTGTTTAGAAATTTCGATAGACCTGTGACGGCCATTTTCCTTTTTCAAATATCCAGATTCCTCTAATTCACTAACATGCTGATGTATAGTAGAAACAGACTTAAGCTTGAGCCCCTTGCGGATTTCCTGTAATGAAGGAGAAAGGCCATTCTTCTTTGAGTACGAACCTATGAAATCCAGAACCTTCTTTTTGGTAGGAGTTAGCATGTATCCATTATACCTAGGACACTCAAATTACCCTGTGGATAACTTTCGGTTTATTTTCGGTTACGCTATGTTACTATCTAGATAAATCTTTTAATAATTGCCGTTGCATTAAAATGGATATAAAAAACCTTACAGGTCTAGAAAAGCCACTAGAAAAACTTATAGAAACAGTCTCAGAGGGGATTGGGGTGGTCGGCAATCACTTATTTGGTTTTGATGTTGCTAAAATAAAGAGGATAGGAAAAGCTGAAGCTGAAGCTGAAAAAATAAAAATTGTTGCAAATGCAGAAGCCCGAGAAAAGGTTGTGAAGGTTCTTGGTCGTGCAGAAAAGCGAGTTGCTCTGGAGCAGTATAATAAACAAATAAATCTCGAGAATATTTTAGTGAAGACTAGGGATGATTTAGAAAGAAAAACTGTATCAGAAGAGTCTGTGGAAAGAGATTGGACAATGAAATTTCTTGATATAGCACAAAATGTGAGTAGAGAAGAATTGCAAGATGTGTTGGCAAAAATACTTTCTGGTGAAGTTCAAAAGCCGGGAAGTTTCTCATACCAAACACTGGAAGTAGTTAAGTATCTTTCCCAGAAAGATTTACAAAAATTTTTGAAATTTGTGGCAATATCTACAAATATTGGTGTTATAAAATTACGTTCGGGAGGAAAGGACTCATTAGAAAAATATGGTCTTAAGTTTGATGATTATTTAGATTTGTCATCAATTGGTTTATTTAATCAATCCTCAATGATTTCATATGCAATAGATTTACCTCCTTCCACACCGTTTCAGTTAGATATTGGAAATGATGCATTTTTAATAACGCACACAGATAAACAAAATGCTAAAAAATTTGATTTTGGTCTCCATGTATTTTCTAATGTAGGAAGAGAAGTCCGCGCATTACTCTTAGAAAATGCAAAAAATATTAAATCTGATGAGTTTAAAAAAGACTTTATTGAAGAATCAAGCAGAAAAGGATTTAATGTTGAACATTTACAAACAAAGGAATGAAACCTTTCTCCGGTACGGTTTTCTAAAAAGTGCAAAATCCTTCCTGGCGGAGACGGACGGATTCGAACCGTCGAGGGCTTTTAGACCCTGCCTCGTTAGCAGTGAGGTGCTTTCGACCACTCAGCCACGTCTCCATATGTGCCCACTCTATCAACTTTTTGGATGTAACTCCACATTCACGATACTT
>JAUYIQ010000070.1 GCA_030688205.1 Candidatus Curtissbacteria bacterium
TTTGAAAAGGTTGAAAGATCCTTTGACAAGCTCAGGACAAGTTGTCAAAGAGTTGATACTGGCTACAAATCCTTCGATGGAAGGGGAGGCAACGGCCATGTATATCCAAAGGTTAGTAAAGCCGCTTGGCGTAAAAACTACAAGAATTGCCCGCGGAATTCCTATTGGGGCAGAGATTGAATATGCGGATGAGGTAACAGTGCGCCGGGCTCTTGAGGGAAGAAAAGATTTTTAAGTTAGCGCCAGTTTCATCGCAGTCAAAAAACGCTCGACTAATCTCAAAATAATTTTCGTTAATTAATCTCCGTCTCGCTCAGGCCTACGTCGGCACCATTTCGTTAATATATTTCGTAAGTCATAAAACACACAGCCGACTTCGTCATGTTTTTGACTTGCGATTTCAACTGTCGCTCTTGCGGAGTTTACTCTGAGCCGGCTTTGACGGAGAAGGGTCATGTTTTTCAAAATCCTACCAACGCGGAAACAGAGTTGACAAGTTTCTTTTCATAGAACCCTTCAATTCTTCAGGGTAAACAAAATGTAGATTGACATTATATTTTTCATACTTCAAAATGGGGGCGCTTCATGAAATTTGTCGCCGATTTACATTTACACTCCAAGTATTCCAGAGCCGTTTCCGGTGCAATGACTCTTCCAAATATGGCTAAATGGGCAAAGTATAAGGGAATCAGCGTTTTGGCAACTAGTGATTTTACCCACCCTTTTTGGCTTGAGCAGTTAAAAAATGAGTTGGAGGACACTGGAAATGGACTATTTAAACTTAAGCAAACAGCAGTAAGCGGTAAGCAGTCAGCTGTTAGCGATGTTTCGTTTTTGCTTTCTTGCGAAGTTTCATCTATTTATAGTCAAGGTGGAAAGGGCAGAAGAATTCATAATCTGTTCTTTTTCCCTTCTTTTGACTCCGTAGACAAATTTATCAAGGAACTTTTAAGAAGAAGAGCAAATTTGAGGGCCGATGGTAGGCCAATTGTTGGAATTAGTGCAAGAGATTTGGCAAATATAGCTCTTTTGTGTGACGACAAGGCACTTATTATTCCTGCTCATATTTGGACTCCATGGTTCTCGGTTTTTGGAAGTTTTTCCGGCTTTGACTCTATTGAGGAATGTTTTGGTGATATGGCTCAATATATCTATGGAATTGAAACAGGACTTTCCTCCGATCCTTTTATGAATTGGCAGATTGGGGATTTGGATAGCCGTACCATCCTTTCTTTTTCCGATGCTCATTCGCTGCCAAAAATGGGTAGAGAAGCTACGGTTTTTGAAGCTAACGAAGTTTCCTACGATTGCATTTATCGGGCTATATGCAGAGATTTAGATAACTCAGAGAACTCAGAGAGTCAGAAAGTCAGAATATCCGGCAAATCTGATAATCAGAAAGTCCGACAGTCTGAGTATTCCGATAATCCGAGAATTGCTTTTACTATCGAATTTTATCCCGAAGAAGGGAAGTATCATTTTACCGGACACCGTGATTGCAACTTTAGTCAATCACCGGAGGAATCTAGAAAGAACGGTGACATTTGTCCGGTTTGCCACCGGCCGTTGACTGTCGGGGTGATGCATAGAGTAGAGGATTTAAAAACCCGAGATCCAAAACTCGAAATCCGAAATCAAGATGGGGTACGCTGGAATTATTTTGAAGATAATAAGCAAAGCTTGCGGTCCTCGGCTTCGCCTGCGGGCCTAAAACGTCCTCCTTACGTTTCTTGCGTTCCTCTTTATGAAATCATTGCAGAAGCTTTAGGGGTTGCGCCAACATCGAAAAAAGTGGAGGAAATTTATATTACTTTAATCAACGCTTTGGGCAGCGAGTTTAGTATTTTAATGAAATCTGACGTGATTCAGATTGCCAGATTCTCAAGCCAAAAGGTTGCAGACGGTATAAGCAGAGTGAGATCTGGTAATATTGTTGTGGAACCGGGTTATGATGGAAAATTTGGGGTTGTCAAAATCTGGAATGAGTCCGGCGAAGCCGGAGATGTTGAGAAAGAGGATGTTAGCCAATCCGAATCACAGCTTAATCTGTTTGCTTAAAGGAGATAAATTTTATGGCCGACAAAAGTAGAAATTTGGTTGCTGCACTTTCATATTTATTAGGTTTTATTACCGGTGTAACTATACTTTTTGTTGAAAAGGAAGATAAGTTTGTCAGGTTTCATGCAATGCAATCAGTAGTAATTTTCGGTGGTCTATTTTTTGTTAATTTGGTAATTAATTATTTTTTGGGATTTGCTTCAGGTTTTTTAAGCGGTATTATTTCCATCGTATCTCTTGTAGTCTGGTTGGTGTCGATGGTTCGCGCTTATAGGGGCGAACTTTTTAAATGGCCCATTGCAGGAGACTTTGCTGAAAAGCAGGTAGGGAAAACCTCGTGAAGCTGATCGTAGGTTTAGGTAACCCCGGGACAAAATATTCAAACAATCGCCACAATTTTGGTTTTATGGTTGTTTCTGAATTTGTGAATAAACTCGGAGAATCATTTTCAAAAAGTGCAGATTTAATGTGCGATTTTGTAAAAACAGGCGATCTGGTTGTTATGAAACCGACTACATTTATGAATAACTCGGGCCAGTCGGTGTCTGCAGTTGTCAATTTTTACAAAATAGACCCGAAGGAGTTGATAGTTATTCACGATGATCTGGATTTGGAGTTTGGGAAGATAAGACTGGCTTTTAATGGTACAAGTGCAGGGCACAATGGTGTTGAGTCTGCGATAGTTGGGCTTGGGACAGTAGATTTCGCAAGACTCAGAATTGGGGTGGGACATCCAACAAATCCACAGCAAAATCCTGCTGATTTTGTTCTTGAGGATTTTAGCGATAGCGAAAAGCAAAAGTTGCCTGAAATTATTGCCAAATGCCAGGAGGCTGTACGATCGTGGTTGGATGACGGAATTGAGGCGACGATGAATAGGTTCAATTAGAGTATCAGGTATCATGTATCAGATGTCATGTTTAAGGAAGAAGTCTACGAGATAGTAAAAAAAAATCCAAAAGGTATATTCCCTTCAAAATGACAGTTTCTATTAGAGTTTACGGAGATGTTCAAGGCGTTTTCTTTCGAAGAAGTGCCAAAGATGAAGCCGATAAATTGGGTGTGACTGGTTGGGTAAGGAATGAAGCTGACGGATCAGTTGTGATGATGGTGGTTGGAGACCGGAAAAATCTTGAAAAATTTGTTAAATGGTGCAAAGGCGGCCCGCCACTTTCTAAAGTTGAGAGGGTGGAGGTTGATTGGAGAGAATCAGAGCAGGATTTTGCAAGTTTCGAAATACTTTAGCTGATGGCTATCTAATCCAAGTACCTGAAGCGTTCCTGCCAAGAATTGCGTTTGATAGATTTCCTGTTTTTGCAGAGATTAGTTGGGTGTGTATTCCTTTTTGAGCCAAGACTAATGCTTCTTTTACCTTATGCTCCATTCCTCCGGTGACATCTGTTGCAGAAGATCCGCTAATATATTTTTCAACCGATTTGAAGTTTTTTGCGTTAATTTGTGTGATTATTTTTCCAACTTTGTCTAAAACTCCATTAGTATTTCCAACTTCGATTACTGTTTTGATTTTGAATTGATTTTTCAAATTCAAAGCTAACAGATTAAGAATTTGCTCACCCGAAAAAATTGTCCAGCCGATTTTTTCGTCTTGAATTGCATCTCCATATACCACCGGAACGAGATTTACTCCAAGAGCATTGACAATGGGTGCAACAAAGATTTTAGAAAGACTGCCGTTTATTGAAAGTAAAAAAGAATGAGGTTCGAAAGTGACTGCCGGAATTCCAGCTGTAATTAGCCGGTCAATTACAATTGAGTTAAGTTCCAGGCATTCAAGTCGAACTTTGGCAAGTCCTATATCACTATTTTTGTGTATGTTGCCTTTTTTTGTCTGATACTTTTTGGCGGGTACGTGGGCATAGGAGCCTTGTCCGTGGCCGATTATTATTAAATCTCTGGTTTTTTCCCGGGCACTTTCAATTTCTCTCGCAAGCTGATTGATAATCTTAAGGTTTGCGCCTTTCCGTTTTGATTTATCTGTTATTGTGCTGCCACCCAGTTTTATAAGAATTAGATTTTGCATTTAAAAGAGATGGTTTTTTATTAATTTTGCGCCTACTGACGGCAGGGATTGGATTATCCGGGTACGTTTCACTTCGGATTTTATTGCTTTGGCGATTTTTTGGCTATCTTTTTGTAAACAAAACAAGACAGGTTGCGGGCCTGCATCAAAGGTGAAGTAAACGCTGGTGCCGTTTTCCCGAAGTTTTTGACAAAGTCTCATAATCCGGATGCTTTCGGGTAGCCAATAGATAATTGGCGGAGTTGATGTTAGAGCAATTGAATGCAGTTCCAGCGCTTCTTGTTCGATTGCATTCCCGAGGCGTTCAAAATTTTTCTTCCTGATTGCTGTTTCTACCTCTTTGACTTTGTTTTCTATGTTTTGGATTCTGGTTTTGAAAAACGGAGAGGAGGGGGCAGTAGAATGTCCTTCTGTTGAGCCGGTTTTCTTTTGGTCTGTGCTTATGATGATGGCAAGAATAGCTATTTTCCAGTAGTTAGCCGGGAAAAGACTGTGAGCATACGATGATTGGTGATTTGTTCCTTTTTCCCACTTCACGAAGCCGTCAGGAATTGAACGGCTGGCTGAACCAGAACCTAGCCGGGCTATTGTTGTTAACTCTTTTTCAGAAAGTTTAAGTCCTGTAGCTGTTGTTGTTGCAAGTGTTAGAGCTGCAAAACCCGAAGCGGAAGAAGCGAGTCCTGAGCCTTTGGGGAAATTATTATTGGAAGCGATTTTAGCATGCGTTTTGATTCCGGCAAGTTTTCTTATAACGTCCAGGTGTTTTGTTGTTCGCAACGTCTCTTTTTGTTCTTTTGAGCCGTCGATAATTACAATATCTTTTTTCAACTTTGGATCAAATTCTACCGTGGTTATTGAATAAAGATTGCTTAGATTAACCGAAATACTGCTGTTTGCGGGTAAATTAAGCTTTTCGTTCGCTTTACCCCAAAATTTAATAAGTGCGATGTTGCTTGGAGCTTTCGCTGTCGCTTTCATAGCCATCCCAACTCCTGAAATGATTTAATGGCAAATGGGCTAAGTTTTTTTTGCATTTTTAAAAGTTTTTCCTTTGGGATAAATTGAACATATTCAACTTCATTTTTGTCATTCTTAAAAGGGCCATTGTGAGTTGCAGTGTATATCGTGTCCATTTCGGTTTCGTGCTCGTCTTCATAGAGAAATTTTGAGTAGAAGGTGATTTTTGTTTTTATCCCAATTTCTTCAAGCATTTCCCGCTTTGCTGTTTTCTCGTATGACTCTCCCTTGTTTACGTGTCCTGCTGAGGAAATAGTGAAATATCCGGGGTAGAGGTCTTTTGTCCTGCTTCTTTTTTGAAGCAAAACTTCTCCTTTATCGTTGAAGATCATAACTCCTGCGCCTCTGTGCATAAGGTTTTTGTTTGAATGACATTCACCTCGGGTTTTATAGCCAATGATTTTGTCATTTTTGTCTACAACTACGAACAATTCGTTTTTATCGTCTGAAGTTTTCATTTAACTTTTATTAAATTGTAACCAAGGGATATTAATTTTTCAGGTTTCGGGTGGTAGGCAATAATCATGCCTGCGCCTTCTTTTCTGCCTCCTGCTCCCGTAATTTTTGCGGCTCCACCTATTTGTTCAATTTGTCTTACAATTTCAAGTGCGCTTTTGGAAATTACTCCCAGGGTTGCCAGGTTTTTGTGAGCAGCTTTTATTATTCTTGTAAATTCATCCTGATCGGCACTTTTTAAAACGTTGAACATCGTTTTTGTTAACTCTTCCTGTGAGTTGCAAAACTGTTTGAATTTTTTATTGGGAACACTTTTTAATACGAATTCAACCATTTGTTTGGTGGTTTCTTTGGGCGTTCCGGAGTGAATTAAAAAGAGTCCAAGTTTTCTGGAAATTTTTATGTCCAGCGGTATGGAAATTATTAACTCGGGGTTTTCTTTTCTGTACCAGAGGATTTTTCCCTGAATTACAGTTAATAAATCTGATCCAGATGGGAAACCATGAAATACCCTTTCGCCTTCTAGAGCAATTTGGAATATTTCATCTTGAGATGCTTTGATGTTTTGCATTTTTAACAATGCTTGAGATAGGGATGCACAGAGGGCTGCCGATGACCCAAGCCCAGAACCTGTGGGGATGTTGGAGACAATTTTCAGAGAGTAATTTGGGATTTTTATGTTAAATCTTTTTTCAATTGCCAATTCTATTGCTTTTTGAAATTGTTCTTTCTTAACTTTTGTCTTTGTCTTTTGGATAAAGACAGTAAGCGAAAGGTTGATGGGAAAAAGAATTGCAGGTTTACCTACAATCGCACTGTATTCGCCAATAAGATGAATTTTCCCAGGAGCCGAGGCTTTGATCATTTAAGGATTTTGGCTTTTATGCCGTAGCGGATTAATTCTTCGGGTTCTGCGAGGCCAATTCTGCGAATAACGGTTTTTACTTTGGCCCCAATTCTGATGCTTTTTTCATCACCGTCGATTATTTCCAGCGGTTTTGCAGTTTCGTCTTCGAATTTAACCAACCCCGTGAAGTAGGGGGTTTGCGCTTCAAAGTCTTGGGGGGCAGCATAGATTCTGGTGAAGCTGGTAACTTTCCCAATTTTGCCCACATCACTGTGCAGGTTTTTTGATTGTCTCCAGATGTAACTTGGACTGTGATTTTTCATTATATTTGTAATATGTGAACGGCTGCTGTCGCGCCGCTTCCTCCTATATTGTGGGCAAGGCCAATTTTTGCACTTTTTACCTGCCTTTTTTCAGCCTCGCCTTTTAACTGTTTGGTGATTTCTATGATTTGTTTGATTCCGGTTGCACCTACAGGGTGGCCGCAGGCTTTGAGACCACCTGAGGTGTTTATCGGTTTTGAACCGCCAAGTTTCGTTGAGCCGTTTGAGATGTATTTACCGCCCCTGCCCTTTGGGCAGAAGCCTAAATCTTCCATGGCTATTATCTCGGCTATCGTGAAACAGTCGTGGACTTCTGCAACATTTATGTCTGCAGGTGTTATTCCTGCTTGCTTGTATGCATTCTGGGCTGCAATTTTGGTGGCTAGAATTTCTGTGATGCTCTTTCTTTTTGCAAGACCTACTGTGTCTGTTGCGACAGCACTGGCTGTAATTTGCGGAGAGTTATTTGTATTTTCAACTGCAGATAGAATAATCGCAGCTGCTCCGTCTGACATTGGAGAGCAGTCAAAAAGAGTAAGCGGAGTTGCAACTGGCGGGCTTTCCAAAACTTTCTCGATTGTAATTCGGTTCTGAAACTGGGCGTTTTCGTTCAACGATCCATGGTAGTGGTTTTTAACAGCCACATTTGCTAAATCTCTGCGGGTGGTTTTGAATTTTTGCATATGAGCGTTTGCCATTAGTGCGTAAAGTCCGGGAAAAGTGAGTCCTGCCTGGCGTTCATCTTCGGAGGCAGCACCCATTAGTCCGGAAGCGACCTCGGCATTTGTGAAGTCCGTCATTTTCTCGACACCGATAACTAAAACATTTTTGGCCTTCCCGGAGAGGATTGACAGATAAGCGAGGTTGGTGGCAACACCACCGGATGCACATGCGGCTTCTATTGTATAGGCAGGGCAATGTATTTTCAGTATTGATGTGACTTGTGCACCCAAATGGTTTTGGCCGGTGAGGTTACCGGAAAGCATATTGGCGCAGAAAACCGCATCGATTTGGCCTGGTTCGATTTTACTTTCCAAAATGGCATGGCTGGCAGCTTCTTCGGCCAAATCATAAAATGACTTGTCCCAAAGTTCCCCAAATTTTGTAATACCGGTACCTATAACTGCGACCTTCATAAATAATTAATTTTCAGTTTTCAATTTACAATCAATTTACAATTTATTAATTTTCAAACATTGAATCATTGAAAATTCAATGAAAATTTAAAATTGAGAATTGAAAATTTCATAGATGGTAGTTTCTGCTTTTGACTATTTTTAGATAGTGCGCGTAGTCGCAGTATTTAATTTTGTCCAGTTGATCTGCGACTTTATTTTGGATGGTTTTTTGGTAGGCAGTAATTCCTGGCGTTGTTTCTATGGCAAAAGCATCGCTTCCCGCACCGGAACCATAAGAGCAAACGAAGATTTTCTGGTTCGGTTTGGCAATATCTAACACTTTTGCCAGTCCCATGAGGGATGATGCAGAGTAGGGGTTACCGATGTCTTTAATGATAAATCCGGGTTCGATTTGCTTTGGGGTAAAACCAAGTTTTTTTGCAACCTGGGTCGGGAATTTACTGTTTGGCATATGGAAAACTGCGTAAGCGAAATCGCCGGGTTTGGCTTTAAGTTTTTCAAGAAGTTGCAAAGATGCTGATTCGATGTGATGAAAATATGCAGGTTCGCCTGTAAATCTACCACCGTGGCTTGGATATTTCTGACCGTCTCGTCTCCAGAAATCGGGAGTATTGGAAGAATATGAAGTAAATGCATAAACTCTGGCAATTGCGTTTTGGGAGTTTAGGATAAAGGCGGCTGCGCCGCTTGCTGCAGTGTATTCAAGAGGATCTCCGGGACGGGATTGGGCGGTGTCGCTGCCGATTACCAGGCCATAGATATTTTTAGTTTTGGTAATGCCGGCCACAAGTTCCAAAGCAGCAGTTGCCGCTTTACAAGCAAATTCCGTATCCAGCGCCTGATAATTATTCCCGACACCTAAGATATCTCCGACAATTGTCGATGAGGGCTTAACGGAATACGGGTGTGATTCCGAACCTACAATTATTGCTTCCAGTTGGGTTGGCAAAATATTGGCACGTTCTATTGCCTGGATGGCAGCTTCTGCCGCCATAGTGACAGAGTCTTCGTCTGCACTGGCCACGGATTTTTGGAAAATTCCCAGATTTTTTTCAATTTCCCGCGCATTTTTATTCCAAAAGTTGGCAATGTCTGCAACTTTCAGTCGTAGATACGGGATATACGTGCCGTATGAAACTATGCCTGTCATAAAATAGTGAATAGTGAATAGTGAATAGTGAATAGTTTCATGATTTTCGGCCAAGCTTTTTATGAGCAGTAGCTAGTGTGCCTTGAGCTAGGCTTGCCAAAAGAGAGAGTTCGCCTGCAAGGACCGTTGCAGCTACAACTTCGGCAAATTTTAGCACATCACCTTGTCCGGCAATGCCCATTACAGAAAGGGCTTCTTTTTGTGTGGGAAGATGTGTTCCTCCGCCCACACTTCCGATTACCAGAGATGGAAGATAGACGGAAAAGACTAAATCACCTTTTTCGTCAACTTCAGCGGTGGTAACACCAAGGCTGCCTTCAACTGTGTGTGCTATGTCCTGACCGCAGGCCGTAAAAATTGCCGCAATTATATTTGCGTAGTGGGCATTGAAACCAATTGATCCGCTTGCAATTGAACCTAACTGGCATTTAACTCTGACCACTTCTGCAAGTTTTTCCGGGGTTATTTTAAGAATTGAGCTTAGAATATCTTTTTTGATTGTAACTTGAGCCCAAGCCCGTTTGCCCCGGCCGGAAATAAAGTTAAGCCAGGCGGGTTTTTTGTCGATATCAAAGTTGCCGGCAATAGACAAACATTTTGCGCCTGTTTTTGCCTCAATTACTTTTATGATTTCGTCTGTTGCAAATGTGGCCATATTCATACCCATGGCATCTTTGGTATCGAAGTAAAAACGTACAAAAAGATTGTTGGCGATAATTGTCGTGTCTGCTTTTGTAAGTCTGAGGTGGGAGGAAGTTTTTTGAGCAACAGTATTTAATTTTGATAAGTTTTTTTCGATAAAGTCTTTGGTTTTTTTGGAGTGTGTGATGCTTTTAGTTTTAAAAACAGGGCCTCTTGTGATGCCTACATTTTCAATTAAAATGTCTGCTCCTCCAGAAAGTGATATAGCTTTACAACCGCGGGATATTGAAGCGGTTAAAGCACCTTCTGTTGTGGCCAGGGGGATGTAAGAGTGCATAGTGCGTAGTGCAGAGTGGATAGTGATGGGGCCTGCCACAGCGAGAGGGACTTGTGTTGCACCGATTAAATTTTCGACATTGCGGCCAGTGACTTCTTGTTCATCGAAGTTAAACTGCGAGATTTGAGGAAGTTCGATTTTGAGTTCTTTCTCTAAAAAAATACGCCTTGCCTTGGCACTGCCAATTTCCCTTAAAGAAACTTTTCTGCTTTTCATAAGGAAGGGCAATTTTAGCAGATTTTGGTAACTTTCCCAAAAATATGTTATTTTACTGCGTGCTATGGAAGATCAGACTTTGATTTTGGTTGATGAAAAGGATAAATTTTTGGGGTATTCTCAAAAGGAGATTTGTCATACAGGTCGAGGTATAAGGCACAGAGCTTTTGTAACGGCGCTTTTTGATAAACAAAATAGAATTCTGCTTCAAAGAAGAAAACATAGGTTATTTAACAATTTGTGGGATCTGACTGCAATTTCCCATCCACTGCACACAAAAAGTTCCGACGAGACTTATCAGCAGGCTAGCGATAGGGCACTTTTAAAAGAATTAGGAGTTAAAAATGTTCCGGTTAAAAAGGTTGGGGAATTTAACTACTATGCACGTGACGGTAAGAACTGCGAGAACGAGTATTGTGCTGTTTTGGTGGGTAATTATGATGGACCTTTCAGCGCTAACAAAAAAGAAACATACGGTGCAAAATGGGTTAAATTTTCGGATTTCCTAAAAGATATCAAAAATAACCCCAAAAAATATACTCCATGGGCAAGACTGGCTATAAAACAACTTACATCTGCCAATGCGCAAGCTGCTACCCATAGCCTTTTAAAAATAGAACTTGCAAATTTTCTAAAAATTTTTGAACCTTACGCTAAACAATATTTTTCTAAAAAGATTAAAGAGGGAAGTAACTACTCTCCCCTGATCCGGCGATTTTATGAGGACTTGGCGGATTTTGTAGCAGGCGGAAAGAAGTTAAGAGCCTTTTTGGTTTATCTCGGGTCCAGGGTTGGGGGGATGCAGGAGAACTCGAGTATTTTGCCTTTGGCACTTGCAACAGAGTTATTCCACAATTTTCTTTTAATTCATGATGACATTATTGATAAATCTGACAGGCGACACGGAAAGCCGGCAATTCACATGCGGTACGAGAAAAAGTTTGGCGCACATTATGGTTTGAGCCAAGCGATGTTGATAGGAGACATTGCCTGTTTTGAGGCTTTTGGGCTTATTAATTCTTCTCAAATTAGTGATCCTTTGAAAAGTGCCGTAAGTTCAAAATTTTCAGAAGTTTTGCTGGAAACAGGTTATGGTGAAGCACTTGATGTCGAAAATTCGTATAGGAAACCTAAAATCAAGGACATCTGGCAGGTAACAGATTTAAAAACTGCAAGGTATAGCTTTGTCGGCCCAATAACAATTGGTGCTTTAGTTTCCGGTGCAAGTGCAAAACAAATTAGGGCAATCGAAAACTTCGGAAAGCTGGTCGGAAAAGCCTATCAGCTTCAGGATGATATTCTAGGGGTTTTTGGAGATGAAAAAGTGTTGGGTAAATCGACACTTTCAGATATGCGTGAGGGGAAAAATACTATTTTGATTCACAAAGCGAGGGAGATGGCAAAGGTTGATGGGAAAAAGCAGATTTTGAGAGTGTGGGGGAGTGCAAAAGCAAACAGAAAAGAGTTGATACAAATTCAGAAAATTATCTGCGAAAGCGGAGTTTTGTCGTGGTGTGAAAGGGAAAAATCTAAACTGGTTGGAGAGGCCGTTCGTATAACGGATAGGATTAGCGCCGATTTTGAACTTGTGCAGATATTTGTACAGCTTGCAAATTATTCAGCGAACCGTGTAAATTAAGTTTCAGCTTGAAAAAGATGTAGAATATTGATATCCTTTGGGTTATCCCACGAAGGGTCTTTTTATAGTGATTAAAGCAATTCCAAAACATGTTGTAATTATTCCCGACGGTAATCGTCGTTGGGCAAAAAAGCACCACTTGGAATCTGTGGAAGGCCACAAGAAGGGCTTGGAAACTGCTTTAGAAGTTGTGAAAGGTTCGAGAAGCCTTGGAGTTAAGGTATTAACTTTGTGGGGATTTTCGACAGAGAATTGGGAGAGGAAACCGTTGGAAGTCAGATATCTGATGAAAATTTATGCACAGTTTTTCAAAAATCATTTGCGCGATTTGGTAAAAGAAGGCGTTAGATTTAACTGGATTGGAAGACGGGATCGGGTTCCAATGCTTCTAAGACGCGTATTAGAAAAGATTGAGAAGGAAACTGCTAAAAACTCTCAGTATGTCTTAAACATTTGCATTGATTATGGAGGACGCGACGAGATTGTCAGAGCATTCAAAAAGATTGTGTCTAAGAAAATTTCTCCTTCTAAGATAAACGAAAGCCTGATTTCTTCTTTTATGGATACAGCAGGGCAACCGGATCCGGATCTTCTGATAAGAACTTCCGGTGAGGCTAGAACCTCCGGCATGATGCCATGGCAGACAGCATACACGGAACTTTACTTTTCGAAGCTATTTTTCCCAGATTTTTCGGTTGTCGAGCTTAAGCGGGCACTAGCCGATTTTGCCCGCAGGCAAAGACGCTATGGGCAGTAAATCATGGGTCCCCACAAATTTGATAAATCCAATTTAAGACAGGTAATTTTAGACGCTCCTAAGCAATTTTCGGTAGGGTTTGATCTGGCACGTGACATAAAAATCCAGGGAAAATTTGACCGTGTTGTATTTTTTGGTGAGGGCGGTTCCGCTTTCCCTGCTGCATTTATTCGAATCCTTATTGCCAATAAGCGATATGAGGCTGGACAGTTGCCAATACCATTTATGCAAAACTATACTTATAACCTTACCCCGGACAGTTTTGAGGGTGCACTTAATGTTTTTTGTTCATATTCCGGGAACACTGAAGAGACAATTTCTACACTAAAACAAGCAATAGACAAGGGTCTTCCTGCAGTTGTGATGGCAAGTGGAGGAAAAGTGGAAGAAATTAGCAGGCAAAATAGTGTTCCCTTTGTGAAGTTACCACTACCGTTTGCAGGCTTTCAGCCCAGGATGGGAACCGGCTATTTTGTCGGGGTAATGCTTGGAGTTTTGACTAATTCAGGAATGACTGTCGATTTTCGTGATGAAATTTTGAAAAGTGCCGAAGGATTTGCGGCAAAAATGGATGATCTTGAGAAGAAAGGCCAGGAATTAGCTGCAAAAATTTCTGGAAAAACACCACTTGTTTGGGCAAACCAGATGTATAAAGAACTTGCCCGAGTTTGGACTATTAAGTTTAATGAACACGCAAAAAACCCGGCTTTTTGGAATTTCTTTTCCGAGTTAAATCACAATTTGATGGTTGGGATGACAAATCTATCGGATAGATATTTTGCTGTGATGCTTAAAGACCCTGCTGACGACCCACGCAATTTGAGGAGATATGAAATTACTGCAGATTTGCTATCTGAATATGGAATGGAATCGGAAACTATTGAGATTGTTGGTGCAAGCGTATTTGAAAAAATATTCAATTCGGTTTATTTGGCGGATTTTGCAGCATATTATTTGGCAGAGAAAAATAAGGTAGATCCTACACCTGTTGATGCAGTCGAAGAGTTTAAGAAACGGTTGAACCCCAACTTTGACAAAAAGTTTTCTTAAATATGTGTGGAATTTTTGGGTACGTTGGTAAACAAAAAGACGCCGCAGGAATTATCCTAAACGGTTTAAAGCGATTGGAATATCGTGGTTATGATTCGTGGGGAATCGCGGTAAAGCAACAAGAAACAGGAAACAAGAAACAGGAAACAAATAAGTTGATCGTTGATAAGCATGTTGGGAAGATTGGTAAAGCTGAGGTCAATTTGCCTCTAAGTAATATAGGTATTGGGCATACTCGGTGGGCTACTCACGGTGGAGTAACGGTTGAGAATGCTCACCCTCTTCTGGATTGTTCCGGCAAAATCGCCGTTGTACATAACGGAATAGTCGAAAATTTCCAGGAACTCAAGGAGGAACTAGTTAAAAATGGCCACAAGTTTGTTTCCGAAACGGATACTGAAGTTATCCCTCATTTAATAGAAGAATTCACAAAGACCAAAGAATTTCCCGAAGCTGTAAGGGAAGCATTTAATAAACTTTCCGGGTTGAATGCCGTTGTTGCCACAAGTTGCGATTCATCCCAGATTATTGCTGCTAAAAACGGTTCACCGCTTGTTGCAGGGATTGGAGACGGCGAGCTTTTTATTGCCTCAGACGCTATTGGTATTTTGGCTCACACTAAAAAGGTGGTTTTTATCGAAGACGGCCAAATAGCAATACTTGGGAAAGAAATTAAATTGGTGAGTTTAGGAGACGGTTCTACACTTGAGCCTAAAATCGTCGAGTTGGACTGGAAATTTGAAGAAAGCGAACTTGGAGATTTTAAACACTTTTTTCTTAAAGAAATATATGAACAACCAAAAGTTATTGAAAACATAGCAGCAACTTATGCAGTTGAGACTCTCAAATTTGCCGATTTAATTGACAAGAGCCATGGTATTTTCTTCGTTGCTTGCGGTTCGGCATCTTATGCCGCACTTGCCGGAACGTATCTTTTTTCGACAATTTCCAAAAAGCATGTAAATTTTGCCATCGGATCGGAATTTAATTATTTAGACGATTATATAGATGACGGTACGCTTGTGATTCCAATATCCCAAAGCGGGGAGTCTGTCGATGTTATCGAACCTGTTTTGAGAGCAAAAAGGAAGGGAGCGACCATTGCTGCTATTTTAAACGTGCAGGGATCAACACTGTACCGTGAGGCCGATTATAAAATACTTTTGGGATGCGGGCCGGAAAGAGCGGTTGTTGCAACAAAGAGCTTAACTGCCATGGTTTCTATTTTGATACTTCTTTCTTATACGCTTGCCAAAAAGCAAAAAGCCGGACAGGATATGCTTGTTGGGGCTGCGAAAAACGTAAGAGCGCTTTTATCAGACGAATCGATAAATAAGATAAAAGAACTTGCAAGGCAACTTTCAAAAACTGAACACTTGTTTGTTATCGGAAGGGGACTCTCTTACCCTACTGCGCTTGAGGCGACATTAAAGCTCAAAGAGGCTTCTTATACTCATGCAGAAGGTTTTGCAGGAGGGGAGCTAAAACACGGTCCGATTGCGTTAATTTCTAAAGGAACGCCTTGCATTGTTTTTGCGCCAAACGATGAGACGTATGAAGCAATCGTTTCTAATGCTGCAGAGGTTAAAGCAAGGGGAGCATTAATAATTGGTGTAGGACCAAAAAACAATGAAGTTTTTGATCAGTTTTTGGAAACGGATGATCTCGCTGAAGCTACAATGATTCCGCAAATTGTCTATTCGCAGTTGCTTTCTTATTATCTAGCTTTGGAAAAGGGTGTAGAAAACCCTGATATGCCAAGGAATTTGGCTAAAAGCGTGACGGTGAAATAGTTTTTAGCAATTAGCTACTAGTTTTTAGTAGAATAGCTTCATGGAATCTTCCGAAAAGCCATCAGTTTTACCCGATATACAAAAAGAAGCTGTTGAAAAGTTTGGGACGACAAATAATCCTTATGATACGGGATTTATTCTGTCGGATGGTAGATTCTTGAGAAGGCCAAAAGGTACAACTTTCCATAACTATGTTGAAGGAGAAGGAAGTAAGTTAGGGGATTATGCATACAAATTTTTAGGCTCTGGGGCTATAAGATTTTCCAGGCAAAGAGTGAAAGAGAACGATATGGTTAATGCTGAATTTACTCAAAAACCGACAGACGTACAAATAGAAGCATTATTAGTTGCTGTTGCGGGAGCCACCGTTTTATCAATTGATTTTACAGACATTAATACGAGAAGACCGATGATTTTAGCTGGAAAACCCGTACTGATTAATAGTTCTC
>JAUYIQ010000075.1 GCA_030688205.1 Candidatus Curtissbacteria bacterium
GGGGAATAGAATGCGCTGGTACCAGTGGGAAAATTTAAGAGAACTCGGTTGGGAAGCAGAACTTCGAACAGGCCCGCAAGGACATCCGGATTATAGGAAAATAGAGCATATGAAGGTTGAAGCAGTTCGTGTTGTCCACCCCGCACTTGTTGAAGCTTTGAAATTCGTTGATTTTAAGCAGTATGACTTGGCAAGACGTGAGAGTGAAAAGAAGATTGACAGGAAACTTGGAATAGTTAAATAAAAAGGAGGTGAATAAAAGTGAGATTAAATCCTTTCGGTAAAGAAAGAGGAGCAGCTGCCAATATCCAGCCAATACAAGGGCCAGTTCAATCTCCCGAAAATCTTGATCCATTAGTATCTTTTGTGGGAGAGATTGATTTTCATGTTCGTAGCTTTAATGGGGGACCTGAAGAACTATTTGTTTTTATGGAACGAGTTATACCAGATGCGCCTTTGCGTCAAAGGGCAGTGGATAGGGTTTTTGAAGAAAAAGAAAAGAGAAAAAATTTGGGGAGTGTCCAGTAGATAGGGATTTGACAGTATATTGGTTAAAATATATAATCTTTTTAATAAAAAATTGGTTGGAAAAGTTCCAGCCGATTTTTTTGAGAAAATATCTTCCTCGCTTCGCGAGTGATATTTTTCTAGGAGAAAAATGAACGAATCATACATACCCAAGATCGGACAAAAAGATTTAGAAGTAATTGGTGTCAAAAATGCAATTGACATGGTTGCTGTAGGTGAAGCAGTTTTTACTTTTTCTCCTGATGATAAACCAGATATCTCTTTTACCAATGCAAATACCAAAGCAGAAAGAACTAAAGTCCCGAAACCAATTGGTTTTGTTGACGCCAATGATGCATCTGCTTTCAAAGCGGAAAAATTTTCTCCTGAAGATGCAATTCCATTCGCAAAAATTACTAGAGAAACTTTTGCAGGCAAATAACTATTTGTGCTATAGTTTGCAACATCACACACGCCAGACTGTTTCCTTGACTACGTTTGTCTGGCGGAGGAGAAAAAAGGAGACATAAAATGAATATACCTTCAATGCAGGATTTACTTGAAGCCGGAGTGCACTTCGGCCATCAGGTGCGTCGCTGGAACCCTAAAATGAGGCAGTATATTTTTACTGCTCGTGAAGGGGTTCATGTTATCGACCTTGAAAAAACTTTCGCAAAACTAACAGAAGCGTGCGATTTTGTAAAAAGTGTTGGGGAAAGCGGCGGAGTAATAATTTTCTTGGCTTCTAAAAAACAGGCTAGGTCAATTATCGCTGAAGAGGCTACAAGAGTCGGAGCAAAATATGTTGTTGAAAGATGGATTGGCGGACTTTTAACTAATTGGGATTTAACCAGCAAAAACATTAAAAAGCTTATAGACTTAAAAGCTAAAAAAGAAGCGGGAGATTTTAAAGAAAGAACAAAAAAAGAAAACCTCCTGATAGATCGCGAAATAGCCAAACTGCAAAGATTGTATGGAGGGGTTGAAGGGTTGGAAAAATTACCGGATGCAATGTTTATAGTGGATGTGCGAAAAGAAGAAAACGCCTGCCGGGAGGCTATGAACAAGGAAGTTCCTGTTGTTGCAATTTGCGACACTAACGCAAATTTGGATTTGGTTAATTATCCAATTCCCGGAAATGATGATGCAATAAAGGCGATCAAAATTATAACTGAAGCTGTTGCCAACGCTTATCTTGAAGGTTTGCAAATCTTTGAGAAAAAATCTGTTAGAGAAAAAATAGAATCTGACAAAAAGATTGCAGCCCAAGAAGTCGCGGAGCGAAAAGAAGCCGACAAGAAAAGAAATGCTTCGGACGGTAAAACACCAGATGTAGTTGAAAATATCAGTTAATATGACCAATATTTCAATTGATCAGATTAAAAAGCTTAGGGAAAAGACAGGTGCAGGAATTGCAGATTGCCGCCGCGCTTTGGAAGAAGCAAAAGGAGAAGGGAAGAAAGCAGAAGAACTTTTGAGGAGCTGGGGAATTGATAAAGCTGCAAGCAAAGCAGATCGTGAAGCAGGACAGGGGCTGGTTGAGACTTACATTCATGGCGGTGGCAAAGTCGGCGCCATGGTCGAGGTTAACTGCGAAACAGACTTTGTCGCCAGGACAGATGAGTTTAAAAGCTTGGCACACGAGATTGCCATGCAAGTGTCTGCAATGAATCCTGTCGATGTTGAAGAACTTTTAAAACAGGAGTATATTCGCGATAATTCCAAGACAATTGGCGATTTGGTAAAAGAAGCAATTGCAAAACTTGGAGAAAATATTGTTGTGAAGCGCTTTATGCGCTTTGAGTTAGGACAATGAATTTAACTGATGCCCAGATAAAAATGCAGGATGCGGTAGCGCATCTCAAAGGTGAACTTGCCCAGATAAGAACGGGAAGAGCAAGTGCTTCTTTGGTTTCTGACATTTTGGTAGAAGCTTACAACTCCAAAATGATGGTTAAGGAACTTGCCCAGATTACAACTCCGGAGCCCGCGGTTATTTTAATCTCCCCTTGGGATAAATCGATAATTACAAACGTTGTTGGCGGTATTGCCAAAGCAAATATTGGATTAAATGGTGTTATTGACGGAGATTTAATTCGTGTTGTTATTCCACCTTTAACTACCGAAAGGCGGGAAGAGTTTATAAAGCAGATGCATGGAATTTTGGAAACGTTCAAAGTCCAGATTCGGCAAATAAGGCATGAGGCGAGAGAAGAGTTAAAAGCACAAAAAGAATCGGGGACTATTTCTGAAGACGAAGAAAAACGTCTGGAAGAGCAGCTGCAAAAGCTACACGACGAGTATGTTGAAGCAGTAGAGGGAGCGGGACGGACAAAAGAGGAAGAACTGAGACAGATATAGTTAACAATAAACAAGAAACTTTAAACAATAAACTAATAGTTTTGAGTTTCAGGTTTCCAGTTTCATGTTAACCGTAATTGTTTTTCTTTTAATTTTATCGGTACTCGTAATGCTCCATGAGTTGGGGCATTTTTTGATGGCCAAGCGGGCGGGTATTGGTGTGGAGGAGTTTGGATTTGGCTTACCCCCAAGAATCTGGGGGAAGAAAATCCGAGGTACGATCTATTCTATTAACTGGTTACCTTTTGGAGGATTTGTTAGGTTAACCGGTGAGGACGCGGATGATGAAAAAATAGCTGCCAAAGACAGTTATGCCGTTAAAACTCTAAAACAAAGAATACTGGTTGTGGTTGCCGGCGTTTTTATGAACTTTG
>JAUYIQ010000076.1 GCA_030688205.1 Candidatus Curtissbacteria bacterium
TTAGAAAAAGATAAGAAAAGAGGGGAACATTATCATACCAGGATATTTTTTTCTTGCAATTTGGACACAAAGACCGGCCCAAAATTGACAACTCATTGGGCAAGCGGTAAATTAAAACATTCAAAAAAGAACCTATGCAAACACCGAATACAAAAATAATTATTGATACGAGAGCCAAATACATTAATTTAATTTAACACAACCCGCTTCTCTCCGCCAACCCCACAACCCTTACCAGGTCGGACCCGGTAGGAGGTCCGACCTCTTGACAGGTCCGACCTGGTTGGGTAGCATATGTTTTATGCCTGCTCGAAATTCAGTAAAACTTTACACGGAAAATGGATATTACCACATTTATAATCGTGGGGTGGAGAAGCGCGATATATTTCTCGACGAACAGGACTATAAAGTTTTTCTTCATTTTCTAAAACGTTATTTGACCGAAGCACCTAGATCACCGGATAGAATTTCCCCCGGTTGGAAAACGGATCTTTTTGACAAATTAAATCTTATCTCTTATTGTTTGATGCCCAATCACTTTCATCTATTAATAAAGCAATCAACAAAAGAGGCGATTACTGATTTTATGCGTGCATTATCTAATAGTTATGTTAGATATTTTAATGAAAAATACGAAAGAGTAGGCGCACTTTTCCAAGGAAAATTTAAAGCTGTCCTAATAGAAAGTGATATTTACCTTCTTCATTTAAGCCGATACATCCACCTCAATCCTTTGGAGGTCCGACCTGCCGACAGGTCCGACCTCTCCAGATTCCTAGATGATTTTTCCTACTCAAGTTACGGTGAATACATAGGACAAAGGAAAACCGAATGGATACATCCGGAAGAGATATTGTCATTTTTTAAGACCAGCAAGCATGGTAATCTAAAAGATTTCCTTTCATACCAAAACTTTGTAGAAGATTATAAGGAAGACTCCAAAGAAATCCTCGCTACTCTTTCTCTTGACTAGCTATTTCCAAGCAAAAACAGGTCCGACCTCATTTACTCATTTAAGGCGATAAGTAATGGCGTTTGAGGTGGTGCTGAAATGCGAAAAGGGGATAAAGAAGAACCAATCCTGAAGAATCAAAGAAGAAACGAAGTAAGACCGAGAAGTTGAGAAGTGAGGAACCAAAAAAAGACCCATAAAAACACAAATCCACGACTAAAAAACAAGAGAAAAGAAGGACACAACAAACAGACCAAATTCTCTCACCCCACCCAAGCCCGGCCCTGTCCTGCCGAACTTACAACCTTAAATAACAGTCCGAACTTACGGACAAACTGAATCTGCTGTTGCGCCAGCACACCGGGCGGTCGCATCGGGTTCAGCAGCCACTGCTATATTGCAAGCTTTGCCTGAGGAAGAACTATAAATCCAAACTCCTGTATTCGCAACAGTATTGTATTTTTTGGATCTTGCCGGGGCGCAGACCACAACCTTCGTACAACCTGCACCAGCATCAGCAGCACAAGCGGGATCGGGTGCTTTAAAAGCATAACTTCCGTAACCAGCAGGAGGAACCAAAGCCTGTTTAAGGTCCCCATTGGAAACTAATGCTGTTTGCGCGGCTACATCATCCGTGTAAAAACCAGATTTCGTGGTCGCATATGCTTCTTCCGCTTGTCCTAGACTTCCAACATCTGACTGAATTTTAGCGTCATTGGCCGCGTTTATCTTATCGTTAGGATCCAGCGCAGTCCAAACAGCCGCTGCCAAAACACCAATCACGGCAATAACAATAAGAAGTTCAATCAATGTAAATCCTTTTACATCGACAAGGTTCAAGTGTAACTTGGTTCTTATAAGGGTAAATCCCTTGGACAGTTTTTTCATTTTTTAATTTCTCACCCCCCTTCTATTTTGTAAAGGCTAAAAGGTCTCCCTCTCGCCTTTTCCTTAAAAAGCTGATGTCAAATTGTAAATCGGCATAATAACCGCAATTACCAAAAACCCAACTCCGATACCCAATACAATCATGATAAGCGGCTCAATTGCCGTTGTCAAGCCCTTGACCATTTCTTCCGATTCCTGTTCAAAATAATGGGAAAGTTTAAGCAAAATCTCATCCATTTTACCTGTTTCTTCTCCAACGGAAATCATTTGAGGAATAATAGCCGGGAACTCCTCAATATCCCGCATAATCATAGCCAAAGGTAGACCTTTTTCCACCTGTGTGGCCGCGAATTTAAGCTTTTCTTCAAAGATACTGTTTCCAACCGATGCGGCCGTGATGTTCAACGCTTCAACTACAGAAATTCCGGCACTAACTAAAAGCCCCAGGGTTCTGGTCATTTCCGTCATAATAATTTCCATTTGTAAATTGCCGAAAACAGGTATTTTTAAAATCATTTGGTCAATTTTTTTGCGCCCAAGGGGAGTTTTAGCAAAGCTCCTGAAGGAAATTACAAGACCGATTACTACTAGAGTCATCAGCCACCAGAAATTAATGAGAAAATTTGAAGTACCAATCAAAATGAGAGTAGGGAGGGGTAATTTTGCCTGAAAATCCTCATACATGGTCAAAAGTTTAGGCATGACAAAAATCATCATTACAACGGATACGCCGACCATACCAAAAACAATAATGGCCGGGTAAATCATTGCTCCTTTTACTTTTGCCTGAAACTCCCTTTGTTTCTCAAGATTATCTGCCAGACGGGACAAAACCTGATCCAAAATCCCAGCTGCTTCACCAGCCCGAACAAGGGCGACGTAAACACGGTTAAAAACCTTCGGGTGGCGCTTCATTGCATCAGCCAGCGACAAACCGCCTTCAATACTTCGTAAAATATCCTCAATTACTTCGGATAAGGAAGTACTGCTCTGCTCGCGCAAAATACTTAAGGTATCCATAAGCGTCAATCCCGTCGCATTCATCGTAGCCAACTGGCGGGTGAAGGTCGATAGATCCGAAAGACTCACGCGGTTAAGAGTCCTGGCAAAAACCTGAAAAATGAAGCCCGGTTGGATAACCTTGAGAGAAAAAACAACTAAACCCCGCCCGCGAACAGCGACGGCGGCTTTAGTTTCGTTAATTGACTCAACAACTCCGGTAATTGTTTTACCTTCCGCATTTTTTGCTTTATATTTATACTTCACCTTACTTCTCCCTTACTGCCCTTGCCAAATCCTCAGGTCTTAGCGCATAACTCCTCGCTGTTTCCAGACTGATTTTCCCGTTTTTGACAAGTTCTGCAAGCCTGGACTCTAAAGTCCTCATACCGAGTTCTGACGAGGTTTGGATGATGTTGTCTACCATATGGGTCTTTCCTTCACGAATTACTGTTCTAATGGCTGATGTGGCGGTCATAATCTCATATCCCAATATCCGTCCCCCATTTAGGGCTGGAACCAGTCTCTGGGAAACAACAGCCTCAAGCGTTAATGATAACTGCATTCTCACCTGGCTTTTGGACTGTTCAGGAAAAACATCCACAATTCTGTCTATTGTTTGCGCGCAAGAATTAGTGTGCAGGGTAGCGAAAACCAGGTGTCCGGTTTCCGCTACGGTCAAAGCGGCAGAAATCGTCTCGTAATCCCTCATTTCCCCAACCAGAACTACGTTTGGATCTTCCCGCAAACAGGACCTGAGAGCAATCTCCCAGGAATGAGTATCTCCATGAATTTCCCTCTGGGAAATGATTGAGCGTCCGGGGGGTAAAATGAATTCGATCGGGTCCTCAATGGTAACAATATGTTCAGCTCTTGTTTGGTTGATTTCATTTAGAATTGCGGCCAAAGTTGTTGATTTCCCATGGCCTGTCGGACCGGCAATAAGAATAAAGCCTTGCTTTAAGGTTGCAAAAGTGTGGCAAATTTTGGGTAATCCCAACTGGTCAATATCAAAAACCAAAAGGGGGATAAGTCGAAGTGAAGCGGCAACCGAACCCTTTTGATAATAGGCGTTCACCCTAAACCTCCCTTGGTTGGAAAATTCAAAAGAAAAATCTATCTCCCGATTGACTAAAAGAATTTCTTTCTGCTGGGAGGTTAAGAGCTGTTGGACCAGATCGAAAACCTGATCGACAGTGAAAGGAGGATAAGTGGAAAGAGGCATAAGAACCCCGTCGATCCTTAAAATTGGAGGCTTATTAGCCATCAGATGGAGATCCGAGGCTTTTCTGTCTACCGCTAATTGTAATAATTCCTGGATATTCATCATTCCTGCGCTACGCGCAATACTTCTTCTAATTTGCAACGCAAATCAGAAGATACATTGATAATCAATCTCGCATTATTCTTGTGCCACTCTTAGTACTTCTTCTATCGTAGTGACCCCTTCGACAACTTTCAAGTACCCGTCTTGCTTCATTGTAATCATTCCCTCCTCAACAGCTTGTTTCTCGAGGGTTGATGCCGGTGACCTCTCTAAAATAAGGCGGCTTATTTTTTCTGAAACCGGTAGAACCTCAAAAATTCCAGTCATCCCGAAATAACCTGTGTTATTGCATTCGACACACCCGGCCCCCGTAAAAAGTTTTAACACCGTCATTCTCCTCTCATCCAAAAGCTTGCCCAAAACATTTTTAATATCTTCGATTATTTCCTGTTCGGGAACAAATTCCTTTTTGCAACCGGGACAAATTTTTCGGCAAATGCGCTGGGCAACATTTGCCGTTATTGAGGAAGCCAGCAAAAACGGCTCCGCGCCCATATCCAAAAGTCTAGGCAGTGCACCTGAAGCGGTATTAGTATGTAAAGTTGAAAAGACAAGGTGACCCGTAAGTGAAGCCTGAATAGCCAGTTCAGCAGTCTCAGAATCCCGAATTTCGCCAACCATAATAACATTAGGGTCTTGTCTTAGAAATGACCTTAACCCTGTAGCAAAAGTCAATTTGACTGCTGGATTAATTTGAACCTGATTAATACCGGGAATCTGATATTCCACCGGATCCTCCAAGGTTACGATATTGACTCGAGTAGAATTGATTTTTGACAGAATGGCGTACAAAGTCGTCGTTTTACCGGAACCAGTCGGTCCGCAAATGATAATAATGCCATGCGGACGAAGAATTGCATCCTCAAGGTTTTTCAAAGCGCGGCCACGCAAGCCCAGTTCTGGCAAAGTGGGGACATTGCTGGCCTTGCGCAAGAGCCTCATGACTATTTTTTCACCATGGCTGGTCGGTAGGCAGGAAACACGAACATCAACCTCCTCGTCATCAGCCCGAAAATTAAAACGGCCGTCCTGCGGTATTCTTTTTTCATCAATCTTCATTCCTGACAGAACTTTAATTCTTGAAACCAGAGCCTCGTGGACCTCTTTTGGTAAGACGAGTTTCTCATGTAAAATTCCGTCTATTCGATAACGAATCCTTGTTCTTTCTTCTTGAGGCTCAAGGTGAATATCCGAAGCCCGGCTCTTAACGGCAAACTCTAAAACCGTAGAAACAATCTTAGTTATCGGTTCCGCGCGTATAACTTCGCCTCTGTTTCGAATATCAACTGTTTTAGCTTGCACTCCCGGCGAAGTATCTTTAAGGGCGGCTGTTACTTCCGTAGCCAAACCCGCTTCATAGCGTTCCGCTATAGCCTTTTTGATCTCCGCGAGCGTTGCGACAAACGGTTTCACGCGCGTTTCTGATTTCCTTTCTATAAATTCAATCGTCTGAAGGTCTAAGGGATTAGCCATCGCAACCGAAAGCAAATTCAACTCCGAATCATAAGCGAATGGCATTAGTTGATTAGCCTCAGCCACTGAACGAGGCAAAAGGCCCAGTGCCTCAGGCGAGGCGGGTGTTTCGGAAAGATTAATTCTGGGTATGTTATAAAAGATGCTTTTCGCCAATACCAAATCACTTTCCGAAACCAAATTACGGGTTTGAAGTATCTGATCAATCGTGGTCCCGGAATTAATGAATTCCAGTTTGATCTCCTGCGCTTTCTGGGGCGAGATTAATTTCTTTTCAATAAGAACATCTAAAATCGTTTTCTGGCTGGAACTATTTAAAACAGCGCCAGCAACAGCACTTTTATCTGAAACCTCATCCTGTGGATGTGCGGACGACAAATTTTGGCGGGCAAGTGCCATATATTTAAACTCTAACAATCTTCTGATAGAATGTCAATATGAGTCATGCCTATTTAATGGTTGGCGGAGACGAGTCAGCACGGCTTAAAAAATTATCTGAATTTTATTGCCAAAAAAAACCAAAATGCGTTTTTGAAAACGATCCGGACACACATATCTTAACTAATGATGTATCAATTAAAATTGAAGACGTCAGAAATTTAGAAATTAAACTTTCTTTAAAGCCGTATAACTTCCCACCCAAGGTGGCGGTTATTTTGGAAGCCGAAAAACTTACTTTTGAAGCCCAAGGAGCACTTTTGAAACTGCTTGAAGAACCACCGGGAGAATCAATTTTAATTTTGACCACAAAAGACGCCGCAAATTTACTGCCGACTATTGTATCCCGCTGCCAGATCATTTTCCTGGCTGCGCAGAATCAATTGAGTTTCAAAGCCCATGAAAAAGAAGAAATCAAAAAATTTACGCTTGATATCTTGAAGTCAAATTCAGGCCAAAGACTGAAATTGGTGGAAAAAATAACCAACCGGCAGGAAGCTTTGCTTTTTGTCCAAAAACAATTGCTTTTTTGGCATGAAGTTTTTCTAGTCTCTCCCTCACCGTCAACAAGTAGAATCCTTCGTCAGATTCAAAAAACCCTCAAGTACTTA
>JAUYIQ010000081.1 GCA_030688205.1 Candidatus Curtissbacteria bacterium
ATTAAATTAAATTTTTCCTGGGTTGTCATAAAATTATTCAGCTATGGTAATATTACTATAACACAGCAAATGTCAAAAACAGTTAATACGTTATCAACGGCTTTGATAGCAGCATATGACAGGGCTTCTACTCCTAACCACGACAGGACAATTTCTGTGAATCCCCTTGTTGCCGAAATTGCTACTTGGTATGAAAAGTTCCGTACAGCCATGGATTATCGGGAAGATGAGGTGATCCTGCGGTCTACAATTGAAAGGATTTTAAAAAGAAGGCTGGTTTTGGGAGGAACCGGTCAATCGATCGCCGCACCGCTGATCAGGGAGCTTGTATGGGCCCGTTATTTTCCGGATTCCTCAATCCCCGAATCCCAAGTCACAAAAGTTGCCAGCGAAATAGATTTGTATTTGAAAATGGAGGAAGAGGTTAACAAAAAACACCGGATTAATAAAGGGTTAGTAAATGAGTGGGTAATGCATCTTTTATCTTCGGAGATTGAACATATTCTGAAGCCGAATGACTCAAAAGATGTCATGAGCTTATTTTTATTTCGGATTTTCCGGGAAAAAGTGACAATTTCCGATGATAGCGAAGAGACAAAAGGTCTACAGGTTTTTATTGCGGTAAGGAGGGCATATGCCAATGACGACCTGGCGTTTTTGCGTTACCATTTATTCAAGCAATATTTTGGAGGGCTGACTGAAGCTACCAGAGAAAAGGTGGCCTATCATTTTCCACAAGCGATTGCTCAAATAGAGTATCAATTTAAATATCCGGCCAGGGATAGGATATATTCATACATCAAAAATCAGACTATCCCCTTTTTGATCCTTGATGATATTTTAAGAAAACACCAAGGGACAGGTTTTTCTTTGGTGTCGGATGAAGATCTTTTAAATTCGGAAATACTTGCCGCCTGTAATGCGCGTTATAAAACTATTGCCGGAAGAATCAGAAGGGCGATCGTAAGGAGCGTTATCTTCATCTTTTGTACGAAAGCTGTCTTTGCTTTATTTGTGGAAGGGACGTTTGAAAGAGTTTTCTATGGGCGTGTTCTTTGGTCATCAATTGCTTTGAATACGCTGACCCCTCCTGCCTTGATGATTCTTGTTGGCCTTTTGATCAGAAGCCCCAATAGAAATAACTCAATGAAGATATTAAGAAAGATAAATACTATTTTATATGATGACCCTCCTTTGTTGGATGCGCCTTTAATTCTAAAGAAATTCAGCAAAACCGGGCCTGTGCTTTGGACGATATTTATTTTGCTTTGGCTGGTGACATTTGCATTGAGCTTTGGGGCAATTATATTTGTTTTGACCAAGTTGCATGTTAATCCGGTTTCTCAGGCAGTATTTATATTCTTCCTGGCCATTGTTTCTTTTGTAGCCTACAGGATTAACAGGACTGCCCATATGTATACCATTAAAGAAAGGAAGGAAAATTTAACCTCTTTATTTTCAGATTTTTTCTTTATGCCTTTTATACAAGTAGGAAGAAAATTAACTTTGGCAATTTCACAGATTAATATAATCCTGTTTATATTTGATTTTATAATTGAAACTCCTTTCAAAGGTATTTTTGCCTTTTTTGAGCAGTGGTTTTTATTCCTCCGGGCTCAAAGGGAAAAATTAGATTAAATTCAAGAAAATATAGTTTAATATCCTTAATGAGTTTAACCTATACGGAACATTTGAAGACCCGCCTTAGGCAAAGAGGCCTACCGCTTAAATTGGTCAAAAAGGTTTTTGATAAAAACGAAGAATCCTATTTCGATAACTTAAGACATCATTACATTGTGGTGAGTTCAGTTTTGTACAAAGGAAGGTGTAGAAAAGTACTTGCAGCTTATGATAAAATAGGGACAGATTCTATTGAAGTGATCACCATTCATCCAATTACAGATGAACAAATCAAACAAGGATTGAATTCCGGGAGATGGAGTTATGAAAAAAACAAAAATTAATTACGATAATAAAAAAGATATCTTATATATCATGCTCAGAAAAGGTAAGGAGGAACGTTTTGAAGATATTTCAGAAAACATTACTGTTGAATATGATGCGAAAGACAGGCCTATTGGTATTGAAATATTCAATGCCTCAAAAATTCTGCCTACCCAACCATCAAATCATTATCCGATAGCAAGATAGTTCTCCTTTTAATAGTTTTAGATCCCACCAAAAATCCCCCATTTTAATATTGAATAGCTCAAACTATAACTTAATATGCAATTAAACCCTTTTTAAGGGCACTTGCAATGATTGATTCCAGTTTAGAATAATCATTTTTATCAGCTGCTTTCATGGCTTTGATATAGGCTTCTCTATCTTGACCTGTATCAGCCTTGATGATCAATAATGGTAATCCTAAATTAAGCGCCAAAAGATTAGTTAAGAGTCTGGCAACTCTACCATTGTAATCTTGGAAAGGGTGAATCCAAACCAATCGATGCTGAAACCAGGCCAGAAGAGATATGACTTCTGTTAAAAACTGTTCTTGGTTTTTCGGTGATGGCAGATATTTTAACCTTTCCTTAAGATCCTCACAAAGATTTTTGACGAATTCTGGAATACTACTATAATGTGGCGGCTCATATTCCCCAACAGTTACATCAATGGCTCTAAATTTTCCCGCCCAACCAGGAAATATGAAGCCGAAACCTTCTTTGTGTATAGCACAGATCAACTCAGGAGTGATCTCTGCTTTTTTATCGCTTAATTTGAGAATATACTGTTGAGCTTTTTTAATACCCTCTTGTTCAAGAATAACAACTCTTGAACGGGGTAAGATTCCAAAAGCAGTTTCTTTAAAACTTGTTGCTGATTTGGGTTTGGTAGATTTTGCCACAGTTATCTAAAAAGAGCTCGAACCTCTTTTTTAGTAATATTTTCTCCCTCAAGACGCATAGTGGAGTAAAGATCTTCGGGCAATAGTTTTTCCACACTTGGCTTTTTACCCACAGAAAGATAACGCTTCTGATAGCGCTTAAATGCCTTAAGTAGACCTTCATCTTTGTGAACCAATTGAACAATAGTCATAAATTTATTATACCACAAATTCCCACCAAAAATCCCCCATTTTGATAAGGATATGGTATAATATAATCTTATCTATAGGTTAAACCTAAGATCGTTAGATCGCAAACTTTGTTTAATTTCAAGCTTGCGAGAAATCAAGCTTTGCTTATGAGTAAAAACAGAGGTTTGGACGAGCCCGTACCAGACCAAAAAGAAAAAGAAGGGGGTAATTTCTATGGCTATTAGTGGTGAGCACCCATTTCCCGGAGTTCCTCCTAAACAGAAACAAGACCAAGGCCCATCCCAAAAAGATATGGAAGATGCAAATGCAGGCCGATTGGCACCTGGTGGTATTGAAAGATTTATCCACAAAGTTGCCAAAAGTCCAGCAACAAAAGTTGGACTTATCACAGGTACAATAGCTGCTGGCGGCTACGAAGCCTACCAGAATGTTCCTGCTATCCATCAAGCAGTAGATAGCGCCTATCATAATCTTCTACAAACACTCGGAGCTGAAACTGTTG
>JAUYIQ010000085.1 GCA_030688205.1 Candidatus Curtissbacteria bacterium
GCAAAATTGCCTAATTTCTCCTTGTAGAGTGCCGTCTAGTTATTTGTAAGACTATAAGGTCAAATTAACCACAAAAAATCGGGAAAATTTTGTTAGAGGATAAATTCGTGTAAAAGTAGAATTCACATTTAGTGAAAATTAAGGCTATTTAGTGTGTAAATTGATTTACAATTGTGTCTGAAGCTTTAAAGATTTAAAATAGTTATCATATGGTTAAATATCAGCCATCCAAAGTAGAGGAAAAAAGCCGGAATAAATGGAAAAACGAGGTTGATCTTTCTGTCCCTGGGAAAAAATTCTATTTACTGGTTGAATTCACTTACCCATCCGGTGATCTTCACATGGGCCATTGGTTTGCATTTGCCGTGCCTGATATTTTGGCGAGGTTAAAGCGGATGCAAGGATACACTGTTTTTGCACCTCAAGGCTTTGACGCTTTCGGATTGCCTGCAGAGAATGCCGCAATTAAGCGCGGAATTCACCCAAAAGATTGGACATATGACAACATAGCGCGGATGAAAAAACAGTTTGCATCGATGGGTGCTGTTTACGACTGGGAGCATGAAGTGATCACAAGTGAACCTGATTATTATAGATGGAACCAATGGATATTTTTGAAAATGTACGAAAAAGGGTTGGCATACAAGGGTAAGACTCTTTCTAATTGGTGTCCGACAGACCAAACAGTTTTGGCTAATGAGAATGTTGAGAACGGCAAGTGTTGGAGATGTGGGAGCGAGGTTATTCAAAAAGAGGTGGAACAATGGTTTTTGAAGATAACAGAATATGCGGACAGGCTTGAATGGCCGGATGGACCGGAAGTTGACTGGCCGAAACCTTTGCGTGAAGGGCAGAATAATTGGATTGGGAAGAGCGAAGGGATAGAGATCAGTTTTCAGGTATCAGGTATCAGGAATCAGGTTTTAGGTACAAACCGAAACCCGAAACCCGAAACCCGAAACCAGATTATTGCCTACACCAAATTCCCCGAGACCATATTTGGTGTGACTTATATGGTTATTGCACCCGAGCACCCATTGGTGGGGCAATTGACGACTGATGAGCATAAAAAGGAAGTCGAAGAATATATCAAAACATCTCAAAAGAAATCAGAATTGGAGAGAACTTCACTCGAAAAACAAAAGACAGGTGTTTTTACAGGCTCGTATGTTGTAAATCCTGTGAACTTGCAAAAGGTTCCAATTTGGGTTGCAGACTACGTAATTTTCACTTATGGCACAGGTGCTGTAATGGGTGTGCCTGGTTCAGATGTCCGTGACTTTGCTTTTGCCAAAAAATTTGGGCTGGAGATTATAAAAGTGATTGCGAAAAAGCCAGATGATCAATCGCCAGTTGAGACTGCTGAGGATGTTTTGGAGGAAGGTTGGATTGTCAATTCAGGCCAATTTGATGGTTTGGCTACGCCTGATCCAGCCAAGGGGAAAATGATGGAATATTTGTCGGAGAAAGATTGGGGCAAGTGTAAAGTTAACTATCATCTGCATGATTGGTCTGTTTCCAGGCAAAGATACTGGGGAACGCCAATCCCAGTAATTTACTGCGTAAATTGCTGGGAAGTTAAAAGTGAAAAGTTAAAAGTTAAAAGTGTAGAAGGAAAGGATTATTCTTTAATTGAGGGTGACAGGTATGCAATCGTGCCTGTTCCTGAGAAAGATCTGCCTGTTGAGCTGCCATACGACGTTGATTTCGCGCCTCGCGGAAAACCTCCGTTGGCTACGGCTGAAGATTGGGTGCGTGTAAAGTGTCCCAATTGCGGTGAGGAAGCTATGCGTGATGTTGAGACTCTGGATACTTTTTTTGATTCATCTTGGTACTTTTTGAGATATTTAAGGTATGTTTTGAACACTTCAAAAAAGGATGAAAAGCTTCCGTTTGCACAGGATTTAGTTGCAAAGTGGATGCCTGTGGATATTTACTTCGGCGGGGCTGAGCACACATTAGGCCACACACTTTACTCGAGATTTTTCGTAAAGTTTCTAAAAAGTATCGGAGTAATCAATATTGATGAGTATGCCCAGAGACGGGTTCATCATGGTGTGATACTTGGGCCGGATGGGCAGAGGATGAGCAAGTCTCACGGAAATGTGGTTAATCCTGATGATGAAGTTGCAAAGTACGGTGCAGATGCAGTCCGTTTGTATCTGGCGTTTTTGGGGCCTTATGATTTGGTGGCACCGTGGGATCCGGGTGGCATCCGCGGTGTTTATCATTTTCTGGAGAGAGTGTGGAAGCTGTTTGAGGCAGTCGAAGAACTGTCGGGCGGTTACGGTAACGAAGCCCGTATCGTAAAGGGTAAAGCGGTTAACGTAAAAGACGCAAAACGACAAACGCTAAACGAAACGAGCCTCGTAACCGATAAACGCTTAACGATTGACGATCTTTACTGGATGCATAAGACGATTAAGAAAGTGGGTGAGGATATTGAGGGTATTAAATTTAACACCGCAGTTGCTGCCATGATGGAATGGCTAAATTACCTTAGTGCGAAAGCGCATCGTGCGGGTCCTGCCGGCTCCTCGTCCCATCCGACGTCCTCGACCAAATCTAGTTCGCACATTGGTGACAGTTCGTTGGTTGGTCTGCGGGCGCTCGATGGGACTCCCTCCGTCGCCGTCACCCGCACAGAGTATGAGACTTTTCTTAAGCTTTTGGCGCCGTTTGCGCCGCATATTACAGAGGAATTATGGGAAATGATGCAAAATAAAAAATCAATTCATGATGAAAGCTGGCCTGAGTATGACGGGCGGTTTGTGAAGACGCAGGTGGTTACTTTAGTTGTGCAAGTAAATGGCAAAGTGAGAGACAGTTTGCCAGTTAAGGCTGGTATAGACCAAAAAGAGGCTGAAAAGTTAGCACTTGCAAGTGAGAAAGTGCAAAGATTTTTGGGGAATAAACCTCCCCAAAAGACTATTTTTGTGAAAGATCGTCTAATAAATTTTGTAGCGTAGAAGTTTTTAAGAAGCAGTTAGGTTTGACATTTAAGGTCAACATTGTTATACTATAAGTTATATTCATTGAATATTTTTATGCCTGGTTCACCTGACAGAAATCCTTATAGACTTAAAATTCCCAAAGAACGGGATGTCCAAAAAGCGCATTATGCTCCTCCTGTGCGAGTAGTAGGGCAAAGAAGAAGTTCCGGGATTTCCCGAAGGGAAGCATTTACTCTTGCCGGCGGAGCTTTGGTAACAGCTTTATTGGGCAAAGTGGCTGTTGATGCTTGGAAGGAAGCTGCAGATAGTTTGAATAAAGATAAAGAGCCAACCCAAGAGCAGAAGAATGCAGCACAACTTCTTGAAATTGTGAGTAAGAATGATAGGGTTTATAACCTTGTGGCTGTTGGGGAGAAAAGCGGAGACAAGATAATCCCCGTGAATCTTCGAGATAAGCCAGCGACAGAAGGAGATATTCCCAAACCTGATTGGTCAGGGGAAGTAATTGGAACTTTACCTGTCGGAACGCGGATTTCTGAGGCAGTTGCAGTTTATGGGAATAATCCTAAAATACCTTGGCAGAAAGACGGAGAAGGAAGATGGCTTGCGTTTTTCGATCCTGCTAATCCTCAAAGAGCTGTTTTTGCTTACT
>JAUYIQ010000089.1 GCA_030688205.1 Candidatus Curtissbacteria bacterium
TTATTGTTGGTAGTGGATTTTACTCTTTTGAACCCCAAACCCTTTTAATTTATTAAAATCCCCTTTTGAAGATACGATTACTTTATCTGCCTGGGCAAGAAGAAGCTTTCCCAGAAAGTTTGCAACAGGCGGGTTTTCGAAGTTTTGGATCCACATAAACTTTTTTCCCATTAGCCGGGATAAGATTACAGCAAACATTTGTTCGGATTTCGGTTTTTGGACAAAGATAAAGTCTATATTTTTCGAACCATTTATTTTCCTGTAGGTTTTAGTAAAAGAAGAAGATGCCTTAATGTTAAGAAGGTTGGGATGAAGTTTAAAAGATGGTTGTAGTTTTTTTACATTGGACAACTATGGCCGCCTAAATTCACGTGTATTGTTACACTTGGGCGAGCTTTGCACAATATGCTGAAATTAGATCAAAAGATAGCATTTCTAAAAACTGGAAACTAGAGACTTGAGACCGGAAACTGGAAACTGGAAACTGGAAACAGTAAACTGGAAGAAGGGGTGAGATTATTGTCAGTTGAAGAAGATTATCTATCACTACTTTCGGATCTAATTAAAAAACAAATGGTGATGCTTGGTCCGAGTGTTGCCATATCAAAGGCTAGAAAGGTTTCAACTCTTACAGTTTCTGGTGAAGGGTCGGTAACTGCTATAGGTGGAGACCCGCAGGTGGCCTTGGATCAGCTTGCTACAGAATATATGGATCTTTCAGGACAGATTGCCCAGGCAACACTCGCAAGTTTGCTCGAGAAATATCCAAACATTAAAAATTCAACAGGTAAGTAAGTTGTTGATATGGAATTAACGTTTGGCCTTGTAATTGTTACCGTTCTGGGGACACTTGCTGGTATTGCCGGTTATTTTTTGATGCGGCGCGAGTTTAAGAGGGAGCTTGAGATTAATCGCAGGAAGCAGGAAGAGCTTGCCCAAAAAGCCTACGAGATGACAGTTTTGAAAGAAATAGGAGATAGAATTGGTTATTCTCTTGATGCTGCCAAAATAGTTGAGATTATTAGCCGGTCTTTGGAACAGCTACTTTCGTACTCGACAGTGTCGAGCATGATTTATGACAGTGAAGAGGATAAGATTCGTTTTAAGTGTAACGTTATCGAAACAGTTAGTCAGCAGTTTATAAACGATGTCAAGGTGAAAATGCTTGCTGCATTTTCCGAAATGCAACAGGTGCCTGTAGTTGATTTAGATGTAGATGAAAGTATTTCCGGAACAATAGTAGATGAGAGTGGTAAATATCCCCTGTCTTCTTTTTTCAATTTACCAATTACGATTTCCGGTCGCGTGGTGGGGCTCATAAATGTGGCTTCCAGAAATAGCGGTTTATATGAGGGAGACGACACAGAGGTTTTATATAGAATTGCGATGCAGGCATCTCAAGCAGTTACAAAACTTCAGGAGGTTTTGGAAAACGAAAAGAGCAGATTATCACAAGCTGTTGAATCTCTCTCCGATGGACTTGTGATGGTAAATTCCAAGTATCAACTCATTCTTTCTAACAGGCGTATTTCCCATCTTTTGCAAATTGTGGAAAATCCCAAGCTTTTTGATATCGTGAACGCTCTTTCCGGGAGTTTCGACATAAGAACAAAAATGGAAGAAGCATATGCTAAAGAAGGGTCGTTGCCTGCCCAGGAAGTAGCCATTAGAGATAAGGTTTTTCAGGTTTTTTGTTCCCGGGTTGTTGATAATAAAGGTGGAAAACCGATGGCCATTGTAGTTCTTTTTCATGATATAACCGATGCAAAAAAGCTAGAGCGTCTGAGACAGGATTTTATGGCGATGATGGTTCATGAACTTCGTGCTCCTCTTACTTCCATAAAATCTTCTGTAGCAATGATAAACTCCGGAGATGTTGAAACGAATAAATATCTTAAAACTATTGGTTCAACTTCGGAAACAATGCTTGAACTTGTCGGCGACCTACTTGATGTTGCGAAGCTTGAAGCTGGAAAGTTTGATGTAATTTGTAACGCTGCGGATCTTTCAGAAGTAGTTGTTGAGCGTGTGGATAGTTTTAGGCCTATTGTGCAAGAAAAAAGGTTGCAAATCAATGTTAACATCGAGCCTGATTTGCCAAAAGGCTGGTTTGATAAAGTTAGAATAAAGCAGGTACTAAACAATCTCCTTTCGAATGCAATCAAATATACCGATGTTGGAGAAATCACAGTTAGTGTCAAACAACAGCAAGTTGGTGGGGTACCGATTGACATTTTAGTTTCAGTTGCGGATACTGGTATTGGCATTGAAGAGGATCAGATTGAAAAGCTTTTCTCGCGGTTTGGACAACTTGAATCTGGTAGAGGCAACGCAGGGCTTAAAAGTTCTGGTCTTGGTCTTTATATAACTCGTAAAATAGTCGAGGCGAGTGATGGGAAGATTTGGGTAGAGTCGCGGGGTGAAGGTTCCGGGTCAACTTTTAATTTCACAGTTCCACTGGCCCAGGGATCTCATAAAGACGTAAGTGATACGCACGAGACGATAGGGAATTTTACAACAGAGAAAGTGGCTCAGGCATGAAAGAAGTTTACAGTATACAGTTAACAGTTAACAGTTTGTAGCATGGCTAAGATAATTATTGTTGAAGACGACGCGAATCTGGCAAGCATTTATCAGCAAAAGATAAGTTCTGGTGGGCACGAAGTTATGGTTGTTCAGGATAAAGATGCAGTTGCCCAAATCGCTGCGCAGAAGCCCAGTTTAGTCTTGTTGGATATTATCATGCCGAATATTTCGGGTCTTGATATCCTCCGGGAGCTTAAAGCAGATCCTACGACTGCCGGTGTGCCAGTTTTACTTCTTACCAATGTTGCAGAAGATGCAAGTATAGCCAGGGGTTTGGAGCTTGGTGCATATGGATACTTACTCAAATCTGAAACAACACCGGATGCAGTTTTATCACGCGTGTCAATGACTCTTGAAGAAAGCGCTCCACCAAAACCGTAATAGTTAGCTAGTTAGTTAGATAGATAGTTAGTTAGTTAGTTAGAATTGATTGGAGGTGATTTTTTAATGAAGTTGGATTTTAAAAGATGTATGACTCCACATGTTTTACTGCATAATCTTTTTGGTATAGGTATTGGTCTTATTTTGGTTGCATTTGTGCCAAGTCTTGGCGCAAACGCAATAATGTTTGGTATTGTAGTAGTGGTTGCAGCATTTGTACTAGATGCTGCGGTTGTAAAGTAACTACGCTTAGTTTACATGAACGTAGTTGACAATGCGCGCAATTTTTTTATATACTTACTTAAATCCGAAGAGGGTGCTATTTAATATATACTTGATTTGATCTAACCCCATTTTCCAAAATTCACTTTTGATGCAGTTTTTCCAGGAATAATAATGTACAAAAAAAAGAAAGGAGTGTGATATATCATGGCTAAAAAATTATTTGTTGGCAGTTTGCCTTATTCGACTACATCCGATCAGCTTCGTGACATTTTCGCGAAAATTGGTCAAGTTGTTGAAGCAAATGTTGTTATGGATAAAATGACAGGCAGATCCCGTGGATTCGGATTTGTCGAAATGGCAACGGAAGAAGATGCTAAAAAGACAGTAGACAGTCTTAACGGTACAGAAATAGACGGTAGAAAGATATTTGTATCTGAAGCTCGTCCTCAGGCACCAAGAGACAACTAATACAACTGACTTTTGACCCTTCGATTAAACTCCCCTCAATGTTCGGGGTAAACAGGGTAAACAATTGATAACTGACAAGTGACGCTTGACAGCGGTATAATTGATTCATACTAGCATGGCTAAAATTGCTATTATTGAAGACGACACAAGGCTTGCCGAGATCTACCAGAAGATGCTAGGTCTTGAGGGTTACGAAGTTTTTATCGTATCCAATATAAATGCAGTCGAAACTTTGCGCAAAAACAAGCCTGATTTACTCCTTCTGGATATTTTTATGCCTAAAGTGAACGGGCTCATTATTCTTGAAGAGATTCGTCGCGATAACTTTTTCGATCTTATGCCTATTTTGATGCTAACAAACGACGAGCGGGCAGAAGATATGGAAAAGGCTGTTACTCTGGGGATACACGGTTACGTTTTGAAGGCCGAAACGAGTATGGAAGCCTTAATTGCCAGAATTAAGAGTATTTTGGCGGAAAAAGAAGAACTTTAACTTATCATACTATGATTTCTGCGATTTCATCTACACCGCTACCAAGAAGTTTTGCCTTACCATCTTTTATTACGACTAAATCTTCAATCCTCACCCCGCCCCAGGGAAAATAAAGGCCGGGTTCTACCGAAAAGACCATCCCGTTAGTTAGTAGATTGTAGACTTTAGACTGTAGATTTCTGAGATAAGGTTCTTCGTGGATTTGAAGACCGACTCCGTGGCCAAGACCGTGGAGAAAATATTTATCAAGCTTGTGCGCTTTGAAGTGATCGTTTGAGGCATGATAAGCATTTGATGCAACAGTTCCATGTTCAATTTTTTCTATGGCTTTTTGTTGCGCGGTTAAGACATGCCGGTAAATGTTTTTATGTTCGTCGCTGGCCTTTCCTACAAAAATTGTTCTTGATAAATCTGCATGATAATTTTGATATTTCGCCCCGAAATCCATTAGCAGTATATCGCCTGCCAAAAGCCGCCTACTACCTGTTTTGTGGTGGGGTCTTCCGGAATTCG
>JAUYIQ010000002.1 GCA_030688205.1 Candidatus Curtissbacteria bacterium
CAAGATCTCTAAAGCTTTTTATCGGTTTTTTAATTTGATTACTGTCCATAGTGTTTAATAATACACCGATTGACGTTTTACGCTGAACGATACGGGTTTCGTTACCGATTAACGTCTTACGATTTATTATGGTTGGAAACGCAATCCGCGACCCTTGATTGTTATAATGTGTTTTGGAGAATTTGGTTCGTCCTCAATTTTTTTTCGGAGTCGGAAGACCATTTGGTCGATTGCTTCGTCACTGACGCCTTCTTGTACCTGAATATCCGGCCATACTGCCTCGATAATTTCGCCTCTCTCAGCAATTTTGCCTTCGTTTTGTATTAAAAATACCAGAAGCCTGTACTCCTGTTTTGAAAGCAAATCTGAAATAATATTTGTCCCTTTTAAAATTTCCCGGGTGTCGAGGTCATAAGTTATTTTTTCCTCCTTGACTGTTTTTAGGATTATGTTATTTATGAAATCTTCAAAAAGGGGGATTGTGAAGGTAAATTGTTGAAGAAGATCGAATCTCATCAGGTTTTCTAGCACTTCGTCACGTTCGGCCTCTTTTTTCTGAGCAATTTGTTGGACCGCATGTTGTTCCTGGGCTGTTAAAGCCAGCCAAATTTCATAAAATGCTGCAAGAACGATTGTTTTTCCCAGTAGCGCTTCTTTTGTCAGGGACAGATTTTCTCTTAGAACTAATTCCAGGATAACCTTTGTTAGTTTGGCGTGGCCACCAGTTAGAGAAAGTATGTTTTTTTTATCTTTCTCAGAAACATTGCTTCCGAAAGCATTCTCAACTTGAGAAAATAAGACATTAACAGCTTCTGCGTCGAAAACTTTAAGATAGACGGTGTTATCGATAAATAAATCGTAAAATTCTTTTAATATTTCCGGATCGATAAGTTCTTTTAAGTCTCTTCTGGTTGCGAAAACAGATGCAAACTTATATTTGGCAAGATTTTTGAAACCTTTCATAATTTGGAAAAACGAAGTTGGAAGCTGATTCTGGAATTCATCAAAATGATCGAAGAGAAAAATTATGTTTTGTTTTTTGGCAAGCCGGTTTGAAAAAGTCCGGGCAAGCTGTTTTGAAAGCAGTAGGGGCTCTTCTTGAGGTTTAACTTTATCGTCCAAGGCGAAAAGTAAAAACTTTTCAATTTGCATCCTTTCAAAACTGGGAAGATCGTGCAGGTCCAGATAAATTATTTCGGTTGAGTCTAAGTTTGATCCAAGATGCAATTTTTGCAGTTCATTGTGCGTGGCGATTAGCCTCAGTAGCGTGGCTTTACCGACGCCCGGGAGACAAACAAGCTGGCAGAATCTGCCGGTCAAGACGAAACCGAATATTTTTTTGACGTCTTCCTGGCGAAAATCTTTAGGAAAGATGTTGGGTATTATTAATTGTTTCATTGTTTCCAATTATATCCTGTAAGGTACTTGTTAGGTTAATATCAAGCACTTCGACTTCGCTTGGGTGTAAACTTCGGCCCAATATGCCAGCTCCTATAGAGAGAAATGTTGCAATTGGAGGAATTAGTTTATACCCTAGATACAGAGGGGAGAAAAATATGCCGGACAAAGAGTCGAGGGGCAGGGGAAAAGACGATGATACACCAGAGAAAAACACTAAAGCTAAGGGCAAGGAGAAGGCGCGCACTGAAAAAAAGGGAAGCGGCGAAGACGAACAACGCCGACGTTTAGAAGACCTTCAAAGAGAAGCTGAAGAAGCGAGAGAATCCTCGGAAAGAACATTAAGAGAAGCCACAAGTTCAGTAGACCCCGACCAAGTCGAGCAAGTTCTAAAAAAGCTTCGGGAAAGCGGCCAATTGAGAGATATCCCCATAGATAAAGCAGCCGCAGATGCTCAACTTGGAGTTGCAAGAGGGGCTTACGAGGGCAAAGGGGAAAATGCAGACGTGGTTTTGGAAACAGAGGTGGGAAGTAACCAGGTAGGTATTTATAGAGACCGGGGGAAAATGGTATTGACCGGGTTACCCGATACGAAATACAAATCCGAAGTCCTTGCAAAGTTATTCAAAGAGGCAGGTATAGCTAAAAAAATAGAGTTCCCGAAAGGTTTTAATGAATGGACGGTCGAAAAGCGCCAAGAATATGTAGCGGAAAATTTCGGGGTGAAAACTATCGATAACGAATTACTTGGTTATGCTCCTACTCCAGACCCGATCACACCACTACCATCCATGACGGGAGACTTGGGAATTTTTGAGCGGGATATGAAAAAGGCAATTATCATAGGAGAGCTACCTAATTCTCTTGAAAGGTTAAGGCGGATCGAACAAGATTTAGATAAAGCTGTTAGAGAGGCAAGTCTAAAAGATGCAGATAGAGATGTAATGATTAATCCGGATACAGACGAGGATGTTATTTTGGTTAGAGATGCGTTGAGACAAAGTATTGAGGTTTTGGAAGAAGAATTAAATACTAAAACAGACGAAGATAGAAAAAGTCGGGAAGAGGAAATTCTGCGTGATAGAGGAGAAATTAATTTTGACGAGCATTTTGGGAATCATTACAAAAATACCAGAGAAGCTGTTTTAAGGCGAGACAGGGCTACCCTTCGAGATATTATGGTGGATGCAAAGAAAGAGGTTGAAAAACTGAATAATCTGCCTACTTCGGGACCTAACAAGTTTGATATAGATAAGGAAGAAACTTGGCCAGAAGACATTGATGTACGTAAAGTTTTTGAAGTTACAAGGGCTTTAAAGCAACAAGCAGCAGGATTAAGAAGGATAACGTTGGAGCAAATTATGGGTGGTGATGGACCGGACTTCGATCTTTTAAGAGAATTTATAACTGAAAACAGAGAGGTAAATCTACTCGAACAAGTAAATAAGTTTTATAGAAATATTTATGCGAACTTAACTCCGGCGAGGAGAAGGGCTCTTGTTGGCAGAATAGACGATAATGCTGCAACAGCTACCAGTTCAATTTCTGGAGGTTGGTCGGAGTTTAACCATAGAATGAAGCAACTGTTTGATGTTGTGGAAGGTAGCCGTCAGATGGAGTTAGTTGATGATGAGTTAAGGTTAACACGAGCTGGCCGCTTTCAGGAGTGGAGGGGGTTGACTCAGATTGCAGGAGTCGAACAGGCTGTGGAGTTTGCACAGTTGATGCAGCCGCCGCCGGATTGGGAAGACACCCCGGTTGCCGTTAATAAGTTGATTGCGGCTTATGAATCATCGGGTCTGACTGCCCAGGACCTACAACCAGTAATTTCTGCAGGATTCGGCATGCTTGCAAGGATAAATCAGAATACAGAACATGGTAGAGGGATGTATGCAGAGCTTAAAGAACAATTGGAAGCTTTTAAATTTAAACAGGCAGAAATTATTACAGCACATGTCAAAAGCATGGATCCTGAAGCGCTAGGCCACGTTTATGAAAGTGAAATGGAAGGAACACTGGAAGTTACTCAAGTTGCTATGATTTCTCGTTTTGAAAGGGATGCAAACGGGAGACGTCTTTATACAAAAGAGAGAGATGTATCAAAAGAGGTAAATCTTTTTGATACTGCCAAGAAGATTTATTCTGAGAGGTTAAGAGACGAAAGAATAAGGATGAATATGGTTGAGGAGCTGACTAAATACTCGATTTCAAGTCTTAGTGAAAGCGACAAAGATGAGATGCGAGAATCTGTGGGTTATAAATACCTTTCAGCGGAGTGGCAAGCAAGGTGGGATAGTGAGCTGGCATCGATTAGAGATTGGCTTGAGCAGAGGATGAATAGGCTTGTTAATCCTATTGATTCTGCCACGGGTTTGGTTGATTTTGCTAAGAGGAAGGTCAATAAAGATTGGTTTGATACTTCTGATGATCCAAATGCTGATAACGCCACTCTATCCAATCCGGCTTTATGGAAGTCTGTAAGATGGGCGAAAGGAAAGATGCGGGGAAGTTTAACAAAACGGACAATCCAAGATTGGTATGAAAGAAAAACGTTGCATGGTGCATTTGGAGAAGTTAAGGAGGATGGGTTAGATGAACTATTTGGAACATTTGAAAAAGATGGGAGTTACAAAAAAGGAGAACTGACAGATCTTTTTAGAGACCTCGGTGATACTGATGATAAAAAGCTTATTGAAAGGTTGAGAGAACAGTTCGGAAACGGGCAATCATGGCTTCAGGTTAGACGGGCGGAGATGCGTAGAAGAATTTTCAAAGAATTAAAAAATATGAACTTACAATATGATGCTAATGTTCACTACGGGAAGCACGGTGTTCGCGGTGGTGATTTGAAGAAAATGACTGATGAGGATTTTGAATATCTGATGGATACTGGGTATATGTCTTCTTTGGAGACAAACGCTTTTGATAGAAGTTGGCTCTTAGAGTGGTCGACTTACAGTTTTATTCATATATATGGCGAAAACAACAAGCGAAGTGATAATTATCAAGCTCTTGTTTACAACAAGAGCTCGGATTTATACAACGCTTGGATTGTTGATCATAATTGGGAGTATTTGCACCCTGATTTTGAAGACAGAGGACGAGGCCGTGCTGATGACGTTAACGATGTGTTCCGACAATATTACCCTGGCAAGTATAAATGGCTTTTTGGTCACGTTAATGTTACGACGAGATTTATAGAAAATTTTCTTACAGAAGATGGTAAGAAACACGTTGAAGAAAGGAAAAAAGAGCTATTAAGAGAGCATTACAAAAAAAATGGAGAATTTATAGGCCCGTACAAAGATGACTTTGAAGAATATATGAAGGGTGTTGCCCGTCGCGAACTCATAGTTTCCGGCGCGATTTCTTTTGCGGATAAAAATTACAGTGAAGTGGTTAGAAGACGAGATACGTTTAACAAATTTAACCCGATTGATAACGCGGATGATCGAAAGAGAGTTAAACAATTCTTGGGGGCTGGTGCATTTCAAGATTACTTAGCAAATCCTGAGTCTGCTAAATTCCAGGAATTAATATCTAAAGATAAACTTTTTATGTCTACTCGAAATCCGCGATTGTTCCCATGGATGGAGTTTGGACTTAAAGCACATTGGGAAGTTGTTCATAAACTGAAGCACAAGTTTTTTGGTGAACCTGATATCACAAACGACGAAATGGAAAATTTCGTAGAAAATTTGGTTGCAGGAGGAGATCTTGAGCAGGAGCAGGGATCCAGATTTGTAAAGAAAAATCTGGGGCTAGGAACCGGGATTCTTGGGACTGCATTTTTTAGAAATATTAGATCATTATTTGAAGCCGAAAAGAAGGAGAGCCAGGTTCAGAGGAAGCCTTTATGGTTGAGATTAATAATATTATTTTTATGGACTATCCCAGTTGCAACAGCTGTTGGTTTGACAAAGGGTGCCGGAGAAGAGTTTAAGAAACAACAACACTGAGTGGGTTATTTATTCTCTTCAGGACCTTGTTTTTGGTAGTATCCTGGTACTTGATAACCTTTTCCTACAGCACGTTTGGTTATTTCAGATTGTCTTCTCATCTTAGGCATTTCGCGTCCTACTGCTAGCCGGTCTAACCCAGCTCCTATGAATGGAGTGTGTGGTGCGACTTCCCCTGCAATTTGTCTACCTGCAGTAGCTCCGGCTGCAAGGCCGCCCATGACTGCTCCGCCAATGTTCGGGCCTCCTTTGGTGCCAAACATGCCTTTAACTAAAGTGGCGACTTCGGGTATTGCGAAGAGCATTCCAATACCAATTATTCTACCTATTGCGTCTGTCGATAAGCCGCCCGATAAAAGCGGAAATTTTTGTACAGATTCTGCGCCTAAGGTTCCTGTACCTGTTCCGCCGAATGCCCCTATTCCTGTGATTATGCCTGCGAAAATAATCATAAGGGCAACTGTTGGGAAGACAACAATATTTGCCCCCATTTGCTTAAACCACTCTTTGGCACCGTTATTGCCGGGAAGTGCTTGGATTAGGAAAAAGAATGGTGCAACAAGTGTGAGCAGGATAATTGTGATATATGCCATAAGCAGCATCATGAATATACGAAACATAATAAAAAGCGCGGCGATGCCAACAATTAGGCCACCGATTCCTCCAAGTGTCCATTGAAATATTTTAGCAAGATCGCCTATGCCTGCCACATCGCTCAAAATGTCGCCTATTGCGCCTGCTGTTGTGCCAACTATATTGTCCCATGCATTGACTATTACATGGAATATGCTTTTATTGAAGACGATCTTTGATGCTTCGGTGGCATCTATTATCGATTTACCATTGACAATACTAGATCCGAGGAGGTTTATTATGACATTCAGTATCAAAAACATAAAATCTATCATAAGACCGGCAATCGCGTAGCTGAACGTAACCAAAAAGAGGGCGATGACAATTCTGGGGATAGAATCTTGTATCGTGGCGACTGCCTGAGGTGAGATGTGGGCCCTAAACATTACCATAAAGCCAATAACCACAAATACGATAATGAATCCTACGTACGAAGCATTCCTAAAAACCGTCCAGAGATCCTTAACGGGGGTTAAAGCGTCGTAGCCGATTCCCGTTTGAGCATAAGCGGGTTGGACAGGATTAAATTTTTCAATCTGTGAGGCAAAGTATTCAACGCCCGAAGCCGGCGGGTTGGCGTACAAGCCGGTTACGAGTCTTGTTGAATATGCAAGTGCGCCGTTTTTGGCTATAGCGTCAGAGTTGGTTTCCGGGTGAAGAGAAGAAGATCCAACTACCTGTTGTTTGAGGCTGTCAATTGTGGCCCAAATTTGAACAGTATTGAAGACTTCGGCACCATAAGCGTCTTCTTGTATGGCGCATTTGTTGAAGTCGTTAAAAATTTCCTGTTCGGTCTTACCTGTGTAGTCACACTGGGCGCGAACAGGGGTGAAGAAACTTGAGACTAGAAACAATAAACTGGAAACTAGAAACAGTAAAAAAAACAGAGCAGATTTCATTTGCAGGCTAATTCAATAGTAGCATTTGATCAAATGTGTGACAAGTTATGCGCACTTTGCTTCGTTGCCGCATTCAGGACATTTTTTTATGCCACTGCCGTATTTGACAATGTAGGTGCATGGAGAGCCGTCCTTTTTTGTCCCACCACAGGGGAAATCACTCGTGTCTTCACCGTCAGTAAATAATTCATTAATAGCAAGTCGAGGGGTCAGTGATCCTGCAAAGACAAAGACTTCTGCCTTTTGGTTTGAGCCTCCGCCACCATTGCAGCCCGGAAGCTTTTGGACTATCGAAAGCATAGCTCTATACCCTGCTATAGCTTGTTGCGGGTGGATGTCCTGCTGGTAAAAAGTTTGAGTAGGTTTGTAAAGTTGAGGCTGCATTATTGCCTGGGCTAGCTTTAAGACTGTGCTTCCCAAGGCAATTTCTAAGTCTTGCCTTTTAAAAGTTTCATTGGCAAGTTTATTTTGGATAAAGGTTTTTAGGTCACTTGTTAACTTTTGAGTTGCCGAGTCCAGAGTCCAAAGTTTTTGCGGGTAATGTAACTGTTGATAAATCTCTTCAAACAGGCGGTTTTTGTAAGCAACGTCTGAGCCCTTGGCATATTTGATAATGTCTACCAAGTCTTCAAAGTGCCATTGTTTTTGATCAGGATATGAGCGAATGAACATAGGATTGGAAACTATTTCAACTAATTGGTCCTCCATGGACCCTCGCTTTGTTAGATCTTTTCCTAAATATTCCAGAAGTTTCTGGTTTTGTGCCAAAGTCATGTCGGTTCTAACGGTGAAACCCATTGGTTTACCGTCTTCCATGACTCTCCATAGATAAGTTTGAGTGTCTTGATAAGTTATACCAGAAAAGCCGCTCCATCCATCAGGACTAGTAAGCACTGCCATAGAACCCGGAGGTGCAGAAATTAGGAATTCTTCCACATCTTCAACAGATTTTTTAATAGCACCTCGTCTTTCTTTTTCTGAAACAGTTTCTACTAAGAGCTGGTTTCCGTATAGGGGTGCAACAATTCTTTGCCTGCCATTTACGATTTGTTTGTCTAGAACTATTGGGAATAAAAGTCCTTCGCAAAGGTACTCGGTTTTGAAACCCTGGATATCCTGCTCTATTTTTTGAAAAGCTTGATCAAGCGAGTTTCCAGTCTTGATGTCTTTCTCAAACCTGTCGACTTGGAGCGCTACATTGAAACCTGTTTGCGGAAGCAGATACCAACTGCCTTCTTTTGATGCAACGGAAATATCGGTGAGTGGTCGCTCGGCCATTTAAAAACCTCCTCGGTCGCGAGAAGGTTAAAATCGGTGCTTATTGGGCGCCTATCCTGCTCGGGACTGTCCTTCGCTTAAAGCTTCGGACAGCAAGCTTAGCTTGGGATTATGGCTCATCGCGGTGTTCGGACTTTTGTTTACCGTTGCGGCACAGTGGTAGATTTACACTACACTTCCCCGCAATGAGTTTTATATTCGTATTTTACGTTATCACTAGTGGCGAATCTAGGCAAGAGGCAATTATTTGCACTTATTTTTTATGTTCAGTGCTTCCCGGACGGCTTTTGGCAGGAGAGAACATTCTCTTACGAAACTTTTATTAACGTCAACGCCCCCTGTAAAGCGTTCTTTTATCTCATCTTCTACCTGAACGTTTGCCGGAAGCTTGAGGGCATCAAATATACATCCTCCATAGTCGCCTGTTGTCACAAAACAATCCTCCCATATTGGGGCCAGTTCCTGGCAAAGAGGATCTTGCCCGTTTGTTTCGAAACATAAGTCTACAATTTCCTGAACGGATAAATCGGTTTCAACTGGGTCTTGGATCGATTTGGTTATGAAATTTCCAAAAATTCCGGGCCTGCCTGTTTCTTGGTTGCTCAAGCGTTCGGCTTCATCAGAATACAAAGTATTATTCCAGATTGCAGCAAGCCATGGGATACGAATATTGGGAAATATTTGCAGGGGTACTTTGCACCTGTAACGACTGTCCGGTAAAGCTTCACAGGAGTCAAAAACTGCTGTTTCCGGGTTCTTTTCGACAGTAGATTCGGGGTCTATTATTACAGAACCTATGAACGTTTGTGTGAAAGTGCATACGACATTCGGGTTATCCTTTTCCAGCTTGTTTGAGTCGTTTTTGTTTGTTGGACAGGAAACTCCGAGTTTAGCGGTTTCTGCAAACGGAAGCGGACAATATGGAGCCTCGCCTTCTTTGCCCGGGTCAAGCGGTTTAAGACACGACTTGTTTTCTTCGGCCGCATTTGCCACTTTGACCGGGTTTATGATGTCAAGTGAAATCTTGACGACTTTTTTGAGATTGGTTGTGGAGTTTTTAATAAGTTCCCAGCAAAAATTGAAGGCTTTAGCTACCGGGTTTGGTGCCACTGCTTGCAGCGTTCCATGATCTTGATAAGATTGGGCAGCGCGTGCGACAAATAACCGGTTTAGTTGATCTGAGATGGCGGTGGTTCTATAAAACTCGGGCAAGACGAATTTGATAATTTCTGCTGATGTTCTTTGCGGGCAAACGTTTTGTTTTTTAAGTGTTTCTAAGCCTTTATTTCCTACAACCCAATGAAATGCGATTTCGCCTTCGTAAAATTCACTCCAGGCTGTGGGAATTTTTTCCCAGTATTTACCCCAAGTCTGGAGCCATTGTTGTCTTTCTTCCTCCGAGGAAGAACTTGTTGGAGGATTTGGAGGCCCAAAATCTGTTACCAGGCCGTAAATTGTTTTTTGGGGGCCATTCCCATCGATGTCGGTATATTTGTTTGCTGCTTCAGGAAGAGTTGGTTTGTTGTAGACGTAGGTGACATAGTTTTTCTTTTGCTCGTCGAGCATTATTTTTGGGGTGGCTTTTTGTAATGCACCGTGAAAGGAGTTGAAGTTTTGGGAGTTTAAGCTTGTTATATTCTCAGCGCTATGTTGGCTGCTTTGGAAATTGCCTTCCAAATAGTTTGAGTTTGTATCGGCAAAAAGCGACTGCAGTTTTGAAAAGTCCACTTTAAAGGTAAAAGTGACTGGCGGAAGGAAGACTTGCTCACCTGGCGTACCTTCAACAATAAGACTTCTGTCACCTTCCCACCGTAAATACTGTAGTGCTTTTCCATCAGAATCCGTGATGTAATTGTCCGTGAGATTTTTCTGTTCTGTCTCAATAGGATTTTTGCAAGGTTGGGGGTTAGGCGCGTCCGCTGCTCGGACAGCGCCAGTGAATAGTGAATAGTGAATAGTGAATAGTGAAATAATTATGAAAAGTGAGAGCCGGATCCGACTAAACACTAAACACTTTGCACTTTGCACTAAATTAAGCCTTGGCAGCGCAGGCATACTTCCAGTGTATCAGTGTATCAGTGAGTCGGCAAATCGAGTATCAGTGAATCAATTTGGGAGATTTACTGTGGTGACGTCGACGCCGGTTGCGCTCTTTATTATTTGTAGAATAAGCCAAGAGGCGACTACTAAAATAATGCCAAGAATTGCATAAGTTAGAGTTGTTCTTGCAGCTCCTGCTGCTTTGGGATCTCCACCAGAGTTTAGAAACTGGAAGCCGCCAATAATCATCATGAAGAAAAAAGCTATTCCGGCTGCGGGCGCAAGCAAATTAATGATTCTTTCCAAAACGTCAACTACTTGAGAGATCGTATATGGATCACCGGGTGCAGCATAAACAGGAGCGATGAAGCTCGCCAAAAAATAGGCCGAGATTATAAAGATAACCATGTGTTTGGGGCTTACCTTTCGACCCTTGGAATAGTAACGCCTTGGCTTATAATGTTGACACCGAAGAACGTTTCGACCAGTTTAATTAAGGCGTATGCCACCAAAACAATTACCAGACCGATTAAGGCTGCTGTGATCATATTTCTGGCACTACCAACAGCTTTTTCGTCTCCACCTGCTGTGATCCATCTGATGCCTCCAATAAGAAGCATGATAAAAGCAAGGACGAATGCAATAACAAGGATGAATTGGATGATTGCACGAACCACAGCGACGATATTGTCAATGCCCTTTATTTCATTGGGTACGAGTTGGTTTCCCTGTGCTAAAGCTGCGGTTGGTGCAACCATTGCGGTGAAATAGGAGACTGCCGGAAGAATAATTTTTCGAACTTTATTTGACATTATTTAAGTTTCACCCCCTTTTAAAAATTGCTTATTTGATTGTATCACGGTTTTAATTTGAATGGTGCGGAAAGAAAACTAACATTAAATACAACTTCGACTAATTTGACTAAGGCGAATGAACTAACTACAACAACGAGGCCGATGAGGCCCCAATAGATTCTGCTCCATGCTGACGAAACCTTTTTTGGGTCGTCGCCTGCGAAGATGAAACTGTAGCCTGCAAAGATCATCCAAATTAGGCCGATCACAAAAGCTATCGTAATCAGTAGCGAAATACCGTTACTTATCAGGTTGGCAACAAAAGTATTCGGGTCACCGGCTTGTGGAACAGTACCTGCGGGAGGGGTAATTTTCCCTAGATCAACGGCAAGAAAGCTCATAAAATTTTTTCAAGTAATCTGAACATTTGATCCCAAAAAGCGCTGAACCACTTGTAAGACGATAAACGCTAAGGCGGTTACTACAAGTCCAATAATAGCATAGGTTAACGTCTGGCTTGCGCTGGCCAATTTTTTCTCATCACCGGAAGAGGTTACAAACTTAATTCCTGCAATAATTATGAAAATAAATGCAAGGGCTCCGGCAAAACTGGTGAGGATGAGTATGATGTTGCTAACTAGTGCACCGACATTTGGGAATTTGTCTGCCGGGCCGAATGCATTTTCAATTTTAAAAGCTAAATAATTATTCATATCAAACTAGCCCTGTGTCTCCTAAAAATATAGCACTTATTATTTGTAAGGCGGCAAATGCAAGAACTATAACTGCGAATCCGATAAGAGCGTATATTAACCTTCCTTTGGCAGCATTGGCAGCTTCCGGATTTCCGCTTGAGGTTATAAATTGAATGCCGGAGATTATGATAAAAATTACGGTTAACATACCACCGACACCCAGAATTATTGGTAATATTTCTGTAATAAGATTCCCGACCAGACCTTGTTCTGAGGTAAATTTTGCACCGGGGAGAGGAGAAACGTTTGTACAATCCTTAAAATTGCTGCTGATATCACAAGCTGCGTAAACGTTAATCATACTAATTTCCCAGCCCAAGTATTTCGATTCCGATGAACCTTAAAATTAATACAGAAAATATTAGAAACAGTAAACCCGCAACTGCTGCTACTATTTGATCACGGCCGCCGGAAAGTTTTTGCTGATCGCCGGAGGAGGTCAGTACCCTGATTGAGCCGATTACCATTAAAATTAGGGCAATGCCACCGGCGAGACCAACAGCAAGAGATAATATTTTGTTTACAAAAGCGCCTGCATTTGTCGGAATGTCACCCAGCCCGGTTTTGCATATACCCCCCGTGCAGGGATTTACGCCTAGTGGCCCCAATGTGCCCCCACCGTCTTTTTTCTGAGGATCCTTTACAACACTGACTGATCCTCCATTGTCACTGACTATTATCGTAATTCGGTAATATATGAAGCCCTCTCCGGAGCAAGATTTATCTGCGTCTTTGACATCAATCGTGTATTTACCATTTGCTAACTTACCAAGGGGTTGAGAGCCCCTTCCGGCTGTAAGAGTCAAACAGTTTGCCTTTCCGTCCGGACCCTTAATAATATAGTCATTTCTTTCGGCAGTTCCATCCCTTCTGATTCCGCTTAGAGTTAAAAATATGTCATCTGTCGGTTTGGGATTTTGTGGAGGTGGCGGAGATAAAAGATCAGGATAAAAATGTTTGACCCTAAAAGTAGCTTGTGTTATTGGTTTGTTTTCCTTTTTTAATAAGATAGTATATTCGACTGCATGAAAGAAATCACCGTCACCACATCTTGCTTTTACCGAGTCTTTGCCAGCACCACAGAAAGTGAATGAAATTTCCCCTGCGTCATTTGCCGTTCCTTCGAACGTATTCTTTCCGACTGGATCAGACAACCAATATTTTTTTCCAGCTTCCACCCCGGAGAAAGTTACAGTTACCGTAGGAGTATTTTCATCGATTGCGTCAGGATTAAACTTGGCAGATGGACCTGCCTGTGCAGACTTAGTTGTCAAAAGAGTCAGCGTGAAAGCGATAAAGAGAGTAATTAAGATTCTTCCCAAAAAGAGTCTCATTAATTCCAGTTTATATCGGTTTTGATTTCAATGCAAAAATATTAATTGTTGAAGTTTTCGAATCAGTTATAATTAAGAGATTCCATGAGGCAGTTTTTGTTATTTCTTCTGGCAATTTTTATTTCACTATTCTTTTTTGTCAGCTCAACAAGCGCAGACGAGCTTGGGGATATTCAAAACCAAATTAACAGCTTACAAAAGCAGTTGGAAGATTCGAAGGCGGCAACAACACCTTTGGAAGGACAAGTAAAATCTTTGGAGGCGCAACTTGCCTCCATCAACGCCAGACTCTTGCAAGTTCAAAAAGACCTGAACAAAAGTGAAGACGAGTTGGCATACCAAAAAGAAACACTTGCCCAGACAGTACGTAGTTTTTACATTGGCAGTTTTGCAGATATTCCCTTTTTGACATTATTTGCTTCCGGTGATGCCACCCAGACACTAAGGCTTTTAACTTTGCAGGCAGAAACCAGCAGGCAAAACAGGGAGATTATCTCCGGTATTTCTGAAAAAATAGCAAAGCTGGCCGATGATAAAAAAAGGTTTGCTTCTGCTCAGGCACAGACAGGTAAACAGTCCCAAGTTTTGAAAGGTGAAATTGCTTCGGCACGTGCATTTCAGTCGGAACTTGAAGGCAAAATTTCAACGCTTACTGCAAGGCAAGAGGAGATTTTGGCTGCCAAAAACCAAACGTTTACAACATCGGTGGGGGACGTACCGCTTGCAGATGATCCTAATGCTTCACCTTCTTATAACCCCGGATTTTCTCCGGCCTTTGGTGGTTTTTCGTTCGGCGCATACACACATAGAAATGGTATGAGCCAGTACGGTGCAAAAGGCAGGGCAGATGGTGGCCATAAAGCAGAGGAAATCCTTGCACATTATTATTCCGGATCCACTCTCAACAAAAACTTTTCAGTACCTTCAAATATTACAGTTGAAGGATTCGGGAGTATGTCTTTTGAAGATACTTACATGAAGCGAATTTATGAGATGCCAAACTCTTTTCCCAAAGAAGCACTTAAGGCGCAGGCGGTTGCTGCAAGAACTTATGCCATCAGATATACGGATAACGGGTCCAAACCTATTTGTACAACCCAATCCTGCCAGGTTTACCAGAATTCCAATAAAGGCGGAGCATGGGAGGAAGCTGTCAACGAAACGAAAGGATGGGTTTTGGAAGGCGGTGCAAATTCTCAGTATTCCTCAACAACAGGAGGGTATTTGAATAATTCCGGTTGGGACACTAAGTGCGGTTCGCGCGATTGTTGGACGCCGGACGCTTATGAAAAAATTGCTAACTCGCCGTGGTTTTATAAGGGTTGGTATACACAAAGCTACTCGAATGGTTCGGGTAAGTGCGGACGTTCAAGCCCATGGCTTACACAAGAAGAAATGGCAGATATTTTGAATGCTTGGCTGGTTCAGGGCAAAGACGGGGTAGATGGCGGAAGAATTACCCCTGTCACAACTTCCTGTTGGGGAGGCAATCCATATTCAATGAGTGAGCTTGCCGGCAAAGCCAATGATGCAGCAGGTGGTGCGGTTACTTCTGTTTCTTCTGTTTCTGTCAGTTACAACAATGACGGTAAGACTGCAAATGTTTCCTTTTCTACAAACCGCGGTACAGTTTCCGTTTCCGGCTCTGACTTTAAAACAATATATAACCTGAGAGCACCCGGATACATTTCCATTCGAAGTCCTTTGTATAACATAGAACAGAAGTGAAGCTTCGCATTTTAATTTTCCTCTTTTCTTTTTTTATTCTTACCCGTTTTCAAATTGATCCTGATTTGGGTTGGCACTTGGCAATGGGGAATCATTTTTTAAAATCCGGAGAAATTATCAGCCAGGATCAGTTTTCCTGGACAATGCCCGGCCATGAATGGGAAATCTCCTATTTGGGTTATGAGATTTTTATTGCTTATCTTTTTTTGCATTTAAAGTTTTACTTGATTGTAGGTTTTTTCGGTCTACTCGCTGCTTTATCAGTAGCTATTTTGATTGATCGAAAAATTAATTACCCAAAACTTTTTGTAATTTGTCTTGGTGTTGGCCTTTTAACTGTGAGTTTGGGTATTCGTCCACACACGTTTTCATTTTTATTTTTCGTGATACTTTTAAAATTTTTGGAAAGCAAAATTTATTTAAAAAAAATCTATGCATTTTTGTGGTTTTTATTGTTTGCAACGTGGGCCAATCTTCATCAGGGATTTATGGTAGGGCTTTTCGTTTTTGCTCTTTATCTGGCAATAGATTTTTTATGGCCTGAAACAAGAAGACAGTTTGATTTAAAAAGTGCTTCTATTTCTTTTTTTGCTGCTGTTTGTGGAACACTGGTGAATCCATATTTTTTCGGCTTATGGATGACACTTTCACGAGATTCCTCATTTATAAACACATGGGTGACAATTGCGGAGTTTCAGCCAATTGTTCTTCATAGTCCTGCAAATATTTTTTTTGCTGTAACCGGCATGATTTTTATATATATATTTTTCAGAAAAATGAAAGATATTGAACCCCACTTTTTACTCATAGGCTGTTTTCTTTTTGCTATGGCGTTTGTTGCAAGTTTTATGGTTTCTTTCTGGGTAGCAATATTTTTATTTATCACAAGTAGGTATTTTGAAATAAACTTAAAGATAAAATTGGACCGTGTTTCGAGAGCATATATTTATCTTACTGTTGCTGTTTTTGTTATGGCTGTCACTTTAAACTTTGTTTCTGTGTTTCTAGAATCTTACAAGTTAGAGAGACGATTGGTTGTCGACCAATATCCATATGCTGCACTCGGATACATACAAGAAAATAAGCTTTTTGAGGGGATATTCAACGAATATGGTTGGGGCGGATTTATCGATTGGCAGATGCCGGAAGCTAAAGTTTTTATAGATGGAAGGATGGCTAGTTGGAGACTTCCTGGGGAAAAAGGGATTCTTAGTGATTATTTAAGTATATATTCTGGTACATGTGAAACTGATAGAAAGTACGATATTCGTACTGTTTTGGTAAAAAAAGACACGAAGACTGGTTGTTTTCCTGACTTTGTTGAAGTTTACCGTGACGATGTTGCCAAAATACTGGTAAAATCAAACTGATGCCCCATGTAACCGGATCTGTCAGCACAAATCCTTTTGCAATGTTTGCGCCCCATCCTGTGGGGGTTACTTTTGAAGGTCAGGAAGCAGGCGAAGAAATCCTTTTGCTTTTGCGTCCACATATTATTACTCTGGTTGTGCCAACACTCGAGACTATTTTTTTGATTCTAGTTCCAGCTTTAATTTTTCCAGTTTTGAGTCTCATCAATGTGGATCTTGGTGACTTGTTGACTCCATCACAGTTATTCCTGTTGACTGTATTCTGGTACCTTTTTGTTTTCGGGTACGCGTTTTACAGATTTATTTTTTGGTATTTTAGTGTTTACCTTTTAACCAATGAAAGGATTGTTGATTTTGACTTTCGGGGAATTCTTCACAAAGAGATATCTTATGCAAAACTTGGCCAAATTGAGGACATATCTCCGAAGATGATTGGTTTTTTCGGGACATTTTTTAACTATGGAAACATTTATATACAAACAGCCGGAACAAAACCGGAATTTGAGTTTGACAAAGTAGCAAAACCGGACGATGTGGCTCAAGAAATTTCAGAGCAGGTAAGGCTTGAGGAGGGGGAGGCACCGGGTGCTATCGCTTGATTTTATAAATATTGGTGCAGGATTTATTGCCAAAGCATTTCTTCTTCTGTTTCTTGTTTTTTACAGTGTTTTTGCATTGATTTTATTCCGGCAAGTTCAACTTATGACTCGTGCAATACCTACGGCTGTAAGCCCGTTTTTAAAGTTTATTGCAATAATTCACATTGGGGTTTCCATTGCACTGCTTTTTATAATGATTCAGCTTTTTTAAATGAAAGATTTTCTTATCCAGGTAGAAAAAATTACAGGTGTAAGCGATCCTGACCGGGCTTGTGGAGTTTTTACAAAAAGAGTGAGTGTAGAGGGCGGGGGTATGGGTACTGTGGTTGCCGGTGTACTGGTCAGGAGCGAAAATGAAGTGGACTTACAGGTAATCACTCAAGATATTTTTGACCTTTTGATCAAAAGACTTGAGGGAGGAAGTGAAGGAATGCTGGGTGTTTTGGAAGCTGCCAAGGCTAGTTCCATCGATTATGCAAAGAGTAAGAATATTGATCTTTCGTTTGTTTACACTTTCATATTTAACGACGTTTGTTATATTGCAAAGTTTGGCGAAGATGTAAAACTTTTAGTTTTTGAGCCGCCTAAATCTTTGGAAATTACTTTTGAGTCCGGATCGGGACCGATCAAACAAGGCCAGATTTACTTAATTGCAACTAAAAAGTTTTTGTCTGTTTTTGATACTGGTGATTTGAAACAGGATGCAGAGATCGATTTTGGGGATATTACAGATGGAATAGCCACGGAAATTGCCGGAGAAAAAGAACAAAGTGAAATAGGAGCAGCATTCGTTCATGTAAAGGGAGGTGCGATAGAAGAAGAAAAACATATTGAGGAGGATAAAGGTGTTGAGGAAAGTGATGTAGTTTTGGAAAGAGAGAAAGAAGTTGCAATTGTAGAAAATGCTGTTGAAACTGAACCCGAGGAGGAGCGATTAATAGCCGTTCCTCCCCAAGAGAAAGAACCAGGGAGGAATCCGATGGCTGCGGTGTTTGGTGCGGTTTTTGCTGAGTTTGCAAAGCTTAGGCATGGTGATAATGGTGCTCTCGGAAGGCTACGAAGAAATGTTGTTGTTTTGGCTGTTTTAGTGTTTTTGATACTTGCTGCCTCTGTACTTTTTACCCTGAAGCAAAAAAGTGATCGGGAAAAAGTTGCCACTATTACGGGTTATTTAAATAGTGCTTCTTCTAAGCTGGATGAAGGTGCGGCACTTATTGAGCTTAATAAATCAAGGGCGCGGGAAGTTTTGGTAGATGCGGACCGGGATGTTAAGCAGGCTTTGAACGTTGATCCAAAAAACGAAAAAGCCATAAGTTTAGCTTCTGAGATTACATCCAAACTGAAAGAAACAGAAATTTCAAGCAATGTTAGTTTTGAAACAGTCAAAGAAGTTTCAACTCAGCTTGTCGGTCTTGCGATCTCAGGAAAAAATTTAGTAGGAATTGGTGATGGCAAGATTTTTATTGAGAGTGTATCCGGTGGAGATTCCAGTGATGTGGATGGAGTTAGCGGTGCCCAGAGGGGTGTAGTTTTCGACAATAAAGCATTTGTTGGGACAAGTAGCAAAGTTGTCAGAGTCGATCTTTCTTCTGAGCAGTCGAAAGATATCATTGAAAGTGGGGGTGCAAACGACCTCGGAGTATTTTTAGGGAATGTTTATTTATTGTTTGCCGAAAAAATCGACAAATATGTTCCGGTTGAAGGGGGAAGTTATTCCGGGCCAACTGAATATTTGAATAGTCCTGTAAACTTCGGTGCAAAATCCCGTTTTGCCATAGACGGTTCTATTTGGGTGACTTCCGGTAAGCAGATATTTAAATTTACCAGAGGAGAGAAGGAAGATTTTGAAATTTCGGGATTGGTTGAAGGTGTCGGGGAATTCGGTTTGATTTATACTAATTCCAGTCTAGATAATTTATACGTTGTCGATGCTACAAATTCAGCCCTTCTGGTTATCAGCAAGGATGGGATTTATAAAGGGGTTTATCAAGCGCCGGAGTTTGCAAAAGCGTCGGGAGTTGTGGTTGGTGAGGCTGAGGATGAGATGTTTGTAGCAGTTGGAAACAAGATACTGTCCGCAAAACTCAAGTGAGAGTCTTCAACAAGCGGGCACGCCATAAATATTCCATTTTAGAAAAAGTAGAAGCAGGTGTTGTGCTAAACGGCGCCGAAATAAAGTCGATTCGTGCCGGCCGCGTTGATCTTTCTGAGGGCTTTGCCCGGATTCGTGACGGGGAAGTTTTTTTGGTTAATGCGTTTATTAATCCTTGGATGGGTTCGCAAAAATATTATGATGCCAGACGTGAGAGGAAACTGCTGCTTCATAGAAAACAGATTTTGAACTGGCAGGGGAAGATTGCCGGAGGAAAGCTTACTTTGGTTCCCATTGCAATTTATATCAAAGGAAACCTTGCAAAAGTAGAGTTGGCGCTTGCCAAAAGTAAGGCTAAATATGACAAGCGGGCAGCTTTGAAGAAAAGAGCAGTCGAGAGGGATATCGCACGGGAACTGCGGGGAGAGAAAGATTGATTCCGAGGCTAAAATCTGATAGACTATTATTTCTTCTTGCCAAAATCCGTAAGGATTTTGAAGAGGAGAAATACGATTAAGTTTGAAATTCTATATAGAACGAAAACTATTTAGAGTTATTTCGACGAGGGGGTGTATTGTTTC
>JAUYIQ010000004.1 GCA_030688205.1 Candidatus Curtissbacteria bacterium
AAGTACCAAGCTTAAGTTATATAATATTCAATCTCGATAGCCCTTTAATAATTTGACAGAAAGTATGAGGACTTAACATAAAAAACCAAGGAATAATAAGGAGGTGGTATGAAATTAGTATTTATTGGAGGTGCTTCAGGAGTAGGAAAAACTTCATTGCTCAAAGCTTTTCTTGATATTAAACAAATAAATACCGGAGATGAATTTAAAAGATTTATGATGCTTCCAGGCAGAGATGAAATTCGTAATGGGGATTGGTCTGTTTTTGAGTCGGAGGTTACCGAAAGTTTAATAGATTTGATTTCTTGTGCAGTTAAGAAGGGCGAGGATTTGATAATTGATACGCATTTTGCTGCTAAGATTTTCGCCAAACGGTATAGGATTGGTTTAAAAGAAAAATACCTATATCAAATTGGTCAATCAATTTTTTCATTAGACCTCGAAAATGTCTCGGAAATTTTAACCATTTTGGTTGCTACAGATCCGTTGCTATTATTGGCTCGGCGGCGCTTAGATAGATCTCGGAATAGAGAGCTTATTCCATCAGATTGTTTTAACGATCTTCGAAACAATGATATCTACTCATCGCGGTATATGGCTTCAATAAGAAGAGCGGCGTGGGATAGGTTCAATAATCAGCCAAAAGTTAAAATTCAGTATGAAATTGTTAAGAATAATGTATTCGAGCAAGCTCAAAATATGATAGACAAACTTTTAAGGAGGTAAAAATGGCAAATTTTTTCTGGACAATAGACGTCGAAGAAGCGAGACAAGAGCAAAGAACGATGGTTAACTTAGTGGAAATTAGAAAAACTTCTTTTAATCTCGCTGGGTTCGATAAAGGGCTTGCCATCGGAACCGCCTACGACGAGAACACAAAAATGGCTTTTGCTGTTTGCGCCACTTTTGACAGGGCGGGAAAAATTGTCGGCGAATTTTATAGCGCAAAGGTCGAAGTGGATTTTCCTTATGTGGCGGGCCTTTTAGCATTCCGTGTCGGACCAGCGATCTGTGCAGTTATTGATAAGGTCACTGACGAAGTTGATTTATTTTTGTTTGATGGTCAAGGTTTTGCCCATCATGGTAATTTTGGCCTTGCTTCTCATCTCGGCGTTTTATTTGACAAACCGTCGATTGGGGTAACGCGAAAATTGCTGTATGGTAATTATTCTCAATCTGCCAGTCAGTTATTTAGCACTGAGATAAGGCACCCTCGAACAAATGTTACAATCGGATATAGAATCTTATTGGATCAGAAAAGGCAACCATTTTTTATGTCACCCGGTCATCAAATAACCTTATCGGAATCACTCTCTGTGATTAAGCTAATCTCGCGTGATGGGGATTTCCCATATCCAATTAAAATTGCCCATTCAAGGGCTAATAAATTAGCGAGAATGCATTGGGAAGATAGTAAAAAATAAAAGCCAATTATACCGTTGCGTTGATTTTGATGGCTCTATCTAGTACAATTAACTAAGAAGGAAGGAGAAATATAATTATGGAGATATTATTTATTACCGGTAATGCTAAAAAGGCAGAAGAAGTAGCGGCGATCACCGGCCTGGATATTGCGCCGAAAAAATTAGATATTTCAGAGATTCAATCTCTGAATGTCGAAGAAGTTGCTCGCGCAAAAGCAGCCACTGCTTATGAATTGACTGGCCAACCGGTCGCCGTTGATGATACCGGTATGAGCATTGCAGCTTTGGGTGGCTTGCCCGGAGCGCTAGTTGTTTGGTTTTTGGACATTCTTGGTCCGGGCGGCATTCTGAAGCTATTGGTCGGAGAAAAAAATCGTCAGGCTTCAGTTTCTACCTGCATTGGTTACGCTGATAGCACCGGAATTTACGTATTTACCGGAACCGTGGATGGTCAAATCTCCGAATCGCTAAAAGGTGATAATGGGTTTGGTTATGACCCAATTTTTATTCCCGAGGGGCAGACTAAAACCTACGCGGAGATGTCAGCCGAAGAAAAAAATACTATTTCGATGAGGAAAATCGCTTTAAACAAATTCAAGGAATTTATGTTAAGTCGAAAATAAAATAATTGAAGGAGGTCTGTAATGGAAGCCAAATGGCAGGAAATGTTGAATGAAAAAACCCTTGTTTTATTAAAGCCTGACGCGGTAAAGCGCGGCTTAATCGGCCAAATCCTGCAAAGATTCGAACAGGCAGGGTTAAAAATTGTAGCTGGAAAAATGGTCGCGGCTACAAAAGATCAAATCGAAGGCCATTTTCCTAAATCCGAGGAATGGGTTCGCGGGATGGGCAGTAAAACTATTGAAACATACTGCGAATATTGTCTTGATCCAATCGATATTTTTGGTACCGATGACCCCTATCTGATCGGATTGAGGATTAAAGAGTGGAACTGCGCTTACCTTTCTATCGGGCCGGTTTTTATCTTTGTCTTGCAGGGAATCCATGCAATCGACAGCGTCCGCAAGATGATCGGCAATACCTTGCCCTATAAAGCATTGCCAGGAACCATTCGGGGCGATTTCTCAATCAATGCCCCTGATCTGGCTAATGTCGTTGGTAGTGCTTGTAAAAATATTATCCATGCGTCAGGTAATGCAGAGGAAGCGGCCCAGGAAATCAATAATTGGTTTTCGTCCTCAGAAATTTTAATCTGGGAGCGAATTGATGAATATCTGCACTTTGTGCAGGGTGAGTTTACATCCACAAAAAAGGAGGAAAAAGAAATGAAGTCACCTTTACAGCAGAAATTTGAGGCGCTCAAAACCACTGATCCACGTGATGCCGCCGAGTATGCCTATGTGCTCGCGATGATTAACAAACGCAATGGCAGCACTGATGAGGCAATTCGCTATGGTCGTGAGGCTATAACCCTCTTTGATCAGTTTCCTATGGAGACTCTTGAGCAGTGCGCGGCACGTAATGTCACTATTGAGAACATTGCAATTCCCGATATTATCCATCAAGAGGTAGTGCGGGATCGTTTAAAACCCTTGGTTCTTTAGAGATATAAACTTGGACCCATCTAATCGTTATCGGTTAGATGGGCTTTTTATTTATAAGTAATCATTGAGTTATAAGATAGCTCCATAGAGGACCCAATATAAAATACTGCTAATTTTAGTGGTATTTTTTGACAACTGTTGACATTTAGGTTGTCATATGTTAACCTATATAACATAAGTTAACAAAACTTTTTTATCATTATGGACTTAACTAAAAAAGAATTTTTTTCT